>JAOPZV010000218.1 GCA_025963935.1 Solirubrobacterales bacterium | reverse complement strand
CCCGACCATCTGCTCGTCGTGCTGGCCCTGGACGACGAGCAGCGGCAGGCGACATCGCGGGGTCGTGAGGTGCTGAACGACCTGCTGCGGGCGCTGCGCCTGTTCGGCGACGGCCGCGTGACGCTCGGGCCGCTCGCGTGGGCGCGTGTCGGCGCCGGCCAGTGGAGCGCTCTCCCGCTCGGCGCCGGCGGACGCCCGCACGGCATGCTCGTGCTCAGCGGCGAGCAGGAGGACGAGCTGCGCGCGTTCTGCAATCTCGTCTCACGCCGCGCGCCACACGGAAACGAGGTGGCGTGGGCGCTGCGGCGCTTCGAGCTCGGCTGCGAGCGAGACAGCTGCTACGAGGCGCTGACCGACCACCTGCTCGCGCTGCGGGCGCTGCTTGAGCCGGAGGGGCCCGCCAGCGGGCTGCTCCCAGGTCGGCTCGCTGCGCTCTGCGCCACTCCCCACCGCCAGCGGCAGCTGACCGAGCGCGCTGTCGAAGCACTCGAGCTCGAGCGCGACATCGTTTGCGGGTCCGCCACGCAGAACGCGCGCGGAGCCGCTCTCGCGCAGGAGATCTCCGACAACCTGCGCGCTCTGCTGCGCGACGTCGTGTGCGGACATCTCTCGCCGGACCTCGCAGTGCTTGCCGACGAGATCCTGCTCACGCCGCAGCCGGAGTCAGGCGAACAGGTGCTCGGCGACGCGCGAGAGCCCGAGGAGATCCTGGACCTCATCGTCTAGGTGCGGGACGAGCAGCGGCCGGCGCTCCTCCAGAGCCCCGGCGAGGCGGGCGATCGTCTCGCGGTCTCGCTGCACGAGCACGTCGAAGTCGGCGAGATTGCTCGCTACCCGGCCGGCAAGATCGTCGCCAAGGTCGCCCGCGAGGAGCGCCCTCACTTCGGAGGCGGACCGTCCGTGGAGGCCCCCGCTGTGCACGCGGTTGACGATCAGCTCCTCGCGGTGCATGCCCGCGGCTGCCAGCCGGTCGGCAAGGAACACGGCCTCGCGTGCCGGCTCCGGCTCCGGCGAGGTGACGATCAGGAAGCTCGTGTCGGGATCGCGCAGCAGGGCTGCCACGCCGCGCGTGCGTTCCCCGAACCCGTCGATGACTCCCGACAGCGAGCGGAAGAAGCGCGACAGCTCGCTGAGCATGTCGATGCCGGTCACGCGGGCGAAGATCGAGAACACGAGGCCCGTGCCGCGACCGAACAGGCGGGCGGTCAGCCCGCTCGGAGCCAGGAAGACCTGGAGGGCGCGTCCCTCGAGGAAGCCGAGCAGGCGCGTTGGCGCGTTCAGGAAGTCGAGTGCGTTGCGAGACGGTGGGGTGTCGAGCACGATCACGTCGAAGTCGTGCTCCTCGTAGAGCTCGTACAGCTTGACGATCGCGCTCAGCTCGTGTGAGCCGGCGACCGCCGTGGAGAGCTCGCGATACACGGGGTTGGCGAGGATCTCCTCGCGAGCCTGCTCGTCAGGCGCGAGACGGGCGATGACGTCGTCGAAGGTGCGCTTCGCGTCGAGCATCATCGCCCACAGCTCTCCGGACAGCTCCACGCCCTGTGCCGCGAGCTTCGCCGGCTCGATCCGCCGCGGCTCCCCGGAGAGCTCCTCGAGGCCGAGCGCGCTCGCCAGGCGCTTGGCGGGGTCGATCGTCACGACGGCGACCTTCTTGCCCTTCGCCGCGAGACCCAGGGCGAGCGCCGCGGAGGTTGTCGTCTTGCCCACTCCGCCGGCGCCGAGGCAGATCACCACGCGCTTACCCTCGAGGCGTGGCCGCAGGCCGCGCTTCCTGCTAGCTGTCATCACGGGATCGTAGTTCCCGTGCAGGAATCGCAGGTCCCCATGCGAATACCCACCGGACAGCATTCCGGCAATCGAGTATCGGAGCCACCGTGGAAGGCAAGGCCAAGGTCATCGCGTTCGCCAACCAGAAGGGCGGCGTGGCCAAGACGACGACGACGCTCAACCTGGCCGCCGCATTCGCGGAGGAGGGTCACCGCGTCCTGTGCGTCGACATGGACCCTCAGGGCAACCTCACGATGTCCCAGGGCATCGATCCGGACACCCTCGAGAAATCGATGTACGACGTGCTCGTCCACAAAGTGTCGATCCGCGAGGTGATACGCAAGCGCGAGATCGACATCGCGTGCGCCTCGATAGATCTCGCCGGAGCGGAGATCGCGATGTCCACGATGATCGGCCGGGAGCGCTCGCTGCAGAAGGCCTTCGAGCCGATCCGCGAGGACTACGACTTCATCTGCATCGACACCCCGCCGAGCCTCGGGCTGCTGACGATCAACGCGCTGACGGCCGCTGACAAGGTGATCGTCCCCGTCCAGTGCGAGTATCTGTCGATGCGTGGGCTCATCCAGCTGCAGAACACGCTCGCGATGATCCGCGAGAACCTCAATCCCGGCGTTGACATCGAGGGTATCCTGCCGACGTTGGTGGATTCACGGACGATCCACGCCAAGGAGGCAATCGAGATCCTCGAGGAAAACTTCGGCGATCGCGTATTCGCGTCTCGAATCCGTAAGACAGTGCGCTTCGCCGAGGCACCCGTCAAGGGCATGTCCGTGCTCAAGTACGAGCCGGACGGGGTCGCGGCCCAGTCCTACCGACAGCTCGCGCAGGAGGTTCTGACCAATGGCAAACGCTAAACGCGCGAGCATGCGCGAAGGGCCGCTCGCGGCGCTGTTCCGCAAGACCGAGGAGTCCGAAGAGGAGGGGACCCCCGGCGCACCGGCCTCGAAGGCCGCATCGCCGAAGAAGCGCCAGCCGGAGCGTGCGACACCCGCGGCGCGCCACCCGCGCGAGAGCGGCCTTCCGCATCCGGCGCTCAGCGCCTCGCCGCAGGACTTCGAGGAGGACGTACAGGTGCCGACGCCGCGCGAGCGGCTGCGCCAGGCCTTCTCCTCGGACATTCCCGAGAACATCATGGAGCGCCCCCCCGCGCGGCCGGTGATGGACGAGTACGTCCGCGAGCACCCTCCCGCCGGTCCCCTCGGACAACCAGTGATCCGGGTCGTCGGCGTCGGGGGCGGCGGCGTCAACGCCGTCAACCGCATGGTCGAGGCCGAGGTCGAGGGCATCGAGTTCCTGGCCGTCAACACAGACCTGCAGTCGCTGCAGCAGTCGACCGCCAACATCACGCTGCACATCGGCGCGGAGCTGACCAAGGGTCTCGGCTCCGGATCGGACGCGAACGTCGGGCGTGCCGCGGCGATGGAGGACTACGACCGCATCAAGGCGCTCCTGAAGGGCTCCGACATGATCTTCATCACGGCCGGCGCCGGCGGTGGCACCGGCACGGGCGCGGCACCCGTCATTGCGCGCATCTCGCGCGAACTCGGAGCGCTCACCGTCGCGATCGTGACGAAGCCGTTCGGCTTCGAGGGGTCGCGCCGCGGCGAGCAGGCCGAGCGGGGCGTCAGCGCGCTCGCCGAGGAGGTCGACACCCTGATCGTCGTGCCCAACAACCGGCTGCTCGCGGTGCTCGACAAGCAGACCGCGATGGTCGAGGCGTTCCGCGTCGCAGACGACGTGCTCCGCCAGGGAGTCCAGGGGATCTCGGACCTCGTCACGCTGCCAGGCCTGATCAACCTCGACTTCGCGGACGTCCGCACGATCATGCGCGAGGCCGGCAGCGCACTGCTGGGGATCGGCATGGGCGTTGGTGAGAACCGCGCAATAGAGGCCGCCACGCAGGCCGCCTCCTCGCCGTTGCTGGAAACCTCGATGGAGGGCGCCCGCTCGATCCTGCTGTCGATCACCGGCGGCGTCAACCTGTCGCTGTGGGAGGTCAACGAGGCGGCCAAGTCGGTTTCCGAGGCGGCGCACCCCGACGCGAACATCATCTTCGGCGCGATGGTCGACGAGAAGCTCGACGATCAGGTGTGGGTAACGGTGGTCGCCACGGGCTACGGCGACGAGGGCAGGCGCAAGAGCGTCGCGCGGCTGAAGGAGCCCGCCGACGGCGAGATGCGGCTGCAGCGGGGCGGCGATTCACGCTCCAGCCGCAGGGAGCGCGATGTCGGCCAGCGCCGCTCTCGAGCCGGGGATGAGCTCGACATCCCCGAGTTCATCATCCCGAACGCCTGAGCTGCCCCGGAGGACGCTTCAAGCTCGGCGCTTCGCATCGCCGGGGGCTGCTGTGGTATCGCTCTGGCATGGTCGTAGCTGACAAGGGGG
>JAOPZV010000205.1 GCA_025963935.1 Solirubrobacterales bacterium | reverse complement strand
GATAGATCTTCACCCGCCGGCCAACCACCACGTTGTCATGCACGATCACCCCGAACCCGTGGTGCTCGAAGCGAACATCCGGGCTCACCGAGGCGTTGGTCGGCAGGGAGTTGTGGTAGAGCAGCGCGTTCACGCGCTTGACGAACAGCGCCAGCCGGCGGTGCCCGCGGCGCTGCAGGCCGATCGACAGCAACCACAGTCTTTCCGGGCTCATCGAGAGCAGGCTATCGCGCGCATGGCGCGCGGCCCGGCTGTCAGCTGCTCAGCCGGCGTGCCCGGCCGGCGAGTGACCGCGTGCGCCTGTAGCACCCTGCGCGTCGGGCCCCGGCGGGTCGCCGGGGCCCAGCGGCGGGCGCGACTCTTCGGTCAGTACGCCCGCGGGGGCCCTTCGTAAGGGTCGCGCTCGATCACGCGTTCACGGCGGCGGGGGCTCCAGAGGGTCATGTAGAAGATCGACAGGAGCAGCCCGACTACGCCCACGATGATCAAGATGAGGCCGACGGTGGCGAGGTTGATGCCAGACGTGCTGGCGGTCACCGCGTAACGGAGGATCGCCCCAACGGCGATCAGGAATATTGATGTACCAAGTGGCATGGCCGATAAATACCCAAGCGCGGCGAAGCTCAAACTGGGTGGCGCCGGGGTGGCCTGAATGTCCACCGCCGCGCAAGCCCATCCTCATCACTAGGATCACCGCTATGCAGGCGGTCGACGACGTCTACACGATCCCGCAGGAGCACCTCGACTTCTGTCAGACGATCGGCCAGATCGCCCGGGAGAAGATCGCGCCGCGGTCCGCCGAGATCGACGAGCGCGCGGAATACCCGTGGGACGTCAGGAAGCTGCTCGCCGAGCAGGACATCCTCGGGCTGCCCTTCCCCACCGAGTACGGAGGGACCGGCAGCGGCACGCTGATGCTCAACATGGCGGTCGAGGAGATCGCCAAGGTGGACGCCTCGTGCGCGCTGATCCTGATGGTCCAGGAGCTCGGCACGCTGCCCATCCAGCTGTACGGCTCCGAGGAGCTCAAGGAGCGCATCCTGCCGAAGTGCGCGAGCGGCGAGTGGTCCCCGGCGTTCGCCCTGTCCGAGCCGGAGGCCGGCTCGGACCCCGCCGGCATGCGGACGACCGCCGTGCAGGACGGCGATGAATGGGTGATCAACGGCACAAAGAACTGGATCACGAACCTCGGGATAGCCGACTTCTACATCTGCTTCGCCGTCAGCGACCGCGAGAGCCGCCGGCTCACCGCTTTCGTCGTCGAGGCCGACCGTCCGGGCTTCAGCGTCGGAAAGCTCGAGCACAAGCTAGGCATTCGCGCCTCACCCACCGGTCAGCCGATCTTCGAGGACGTGCGCGTCCCGCAGGAGAACGTGATCGGCGAGGTCGGCAAGGGACTGTCCGTCGCGCTCGGCACGCTCGAGCGCACACGGCTCGGCGCCGCCGCCCAAGCTGTCGGGATCGCCCAGGGCGCAACCGACTACGCCGTCGCCTATGCCCGCGAGCGCAGGCAGTTCGGCAAGGCGATCAACGAGTTTCAGGCGATCCAGTTCAAGCTGGCCGACATGGAAACGACAACCGCCGCCGGGCGCGAGCTCCTGTACAAGGCGTGCGCGATGGCCGATCAGCGCCATCCCGAACGCGCCAAGTACTCCTCGATGGCGAAGGTCTTCTGCTCGGACACCGCCATGGCAGTGACCGTCGAGGCGATTCAGGTGCTGGGCGGCTACGGTTATGTCAAGGAGTACCCCGTCGAGCGGATGATGCGAGACGCCAAGATCACACAGATCTACGAGGGCACCAACGAGATCCAGCGTCTCGTTATCGCCCGCACGCTCAAGTAGGGGCGTCCGTTGCTCGGGTCGTCCTCGCCAGGCCCCTCCTCTCCGCTTCGGCGTGTCGGCATCGCGGCGCTCATCGCCCTTTCGCTCGGCCTCGTCGCGCTCGTGGTCGGCCAGGGGTTCAGCTCGATCGGCGTGGTGCGGGCACTCGAGGATCTCGCGCTCGGCGTCGTGGTCGCCGCTGCGCTGATGGGCGCCGTGGCGTTCGTGGCGGTGCGCATGGCCGGCTGGCGCGACCCGGAGTCCGAGACCGAGTTCGAAGAGATCGTCCGTCAGTCCGAGGAGCTCGCCCGCGACGGGCTCGCGGTCTCGCCCGAGGAATCAGAGTTCATGGAGCTCGATCCGCTGGACGACCGCGACTTCGAAGAGCTCGTCAGAGACGCGCTCGACGACCTGCCCGACCTGCTCCACAACGCGCTGTCACACGTCGCCGTGGTCATCTCCGACGGTGGACGCCGTCGCGGCGCCTACGGGCTCTACCAGGGCGACGGCGCCAGTCGCGACAACACACACGACCGGATTGTCATCTTCCGCGACACGCTGCGGCGCGACTTCGGCCACGACCCCGACCTGCTGCGCGACCAGGTCACCCGCACCGTGCGCCACGAGCTCGCCCACCACGTGGGCTTCGACGAGCTCGGCGTCAGCCGTCTGGATCTGTAGAGGCCCAGCCTCGATTGTTAGACTTCCCGACCATGACGGTGTCGGTCGGGCCATCGACGCCCAGTGAGAAGCCGGCCGGCTCGACGGGCGCCGCGGAGGGCGAAGCCGCGAACGATCACGGGGCGAGGGTCGCCACCCCTCCTTCGCCGGGAAGGGTGCCCGACTTCTTCATCGTCGGCCACGAAAAGTGCGGTACGACGGCCCTCTACGAGATGCTGCGTCGCCATCCGCAGGTCTTCATGCCGGACATCAAGGAGCCACGGTTCTTCGCGCCGGAGCTGCGCTCCCGCTTTCGGCGCCTTGGACCGGGTGAGCTGCCGGAAACGCTGGAGGACTACCTCTCGCTGTTCGCGGCGGCGAGCCCGCAGCAGCGCGTTGGCGAGGCCTCCCCGCTGTATCTCAGGTCGCACGCTGCCGCCGGCCGCATCGCAGAGGCACAACCCGCCGCGCGGATAATCGCGATCCTGCGAGAGCCGGCGAGCTTCCTGCGCTCCTTCCATCTGCAGGCAGTGCACAACCATGTCGAGACGCAGAAGGACTTCGCCAAGGCGATTGCCCTCGAGGAGCCCAGGCGCCGCGGCAAGCGCGTTCCGCCCTTCTCCTCGGCGCCCCAGTCGCTGATGTACTCAGACCACGTGCGATATGTCGAGCAGCTGAGCCGCTACCACGCCGTGTTCGCACCCGAGCAGGTGCTGGTCCTCATCTACGAGGACTTCCGCCGCGACAACCAGGCAACTCTGCGCCAGGTGCTGCGCTTCCTCGAGGTTGAGGAGAAAGGCGAGCTCGCAGCGATCGAGACTGAGCCGCTGAAGGACGTTCGCTCTCTGCGCCTGCTCCAGTTGGGGCTGGCGGTTTCCGTCGCGCGTCGCCAAGCGGCCGCGGTGCACCCCCTGTTGAAGAGACTGGAGGCGCGCACACCGACACCGATGCAGAAAGATGCGCTCCGCTCGCTCTGGGAGCGCGCTGTCTATCGCGACCCTGGGCCGCGAGATGAGGCCTACCTCGTCGAGCTGCGCCGCCGCCTGAAGCCGGAGGTCACGGCGCTGAGCGACTATCTCGGCCGTGATCTGGTGACGCTGTGGGGCTACGGCGACATAGGCTAAGCAGCCTGTGCCGGTGAATCACCTCGACTTGTAGTCTCCCCGTACCCAACCCAGGAGGTAGAGCCCCAGATGCCCGAAGCAGTGATCGTCGACGCCATTCGCACGCCCATCGGACGGGCCGTCAAGGGCTCGCTGAAATCCGTGCGCGCGGATGACCTGGCGGCGGTGCCGCTGAAGGCGCTGATCGAGCGCAACCCGCAGCTCGAGCAGAAGTCGATCGGCGACGTGATGATGGGCTGCGGCAACGCGGAAGGTGAGGCCGGCTACAACGTGGGGCGCAACGCGACGCTGCTCGCCGGGATCGACCATCACGTGCCCGGAACGACCGTCAACCGCTTCTGCGCCTCCTCGCTGCAGACCACGCGGATGGCCTTCCACGCGATCAAGGCGGGAGAGGGTGACACCTACATCGCCGCCGGCGTGGAGGCCGTCTCGCGCGCCAAGCAGGGCGCGCCCTTCGAGTTCCACAAGAAGCTCGACGGCTCCGAGGGCTCGCTGTACAACGCCTACATCTCGATGGGCATGACGGCCGAGAACGTCGCCGAGCGATGCAAGGTCAGCCGCGAGGCGCAGGACGAGTGGGCGGTCATCTCCCAGGCGCGTGCCGTCGCCGCGCAGGAGTCGGGGCACTTCGACAAGGAGATCGTGCCGGTGACCGCGCCTGCGCACACCGATACCGACAGGGAAGGCAACGAGATCGAGATCCCGGAGCAGGTGGTGAGCAAGGACGACGGTCCCCGCGCCGGCACCACGATGGAGCGCCTCGGCGCGCTCAAGCCGGTGTTCAAGGAGGGCGGGACGGTGACGGCGGGGAACGCCTGCCCGCTCAACGACGGCGCCGCAGCGCTGCTCGTGATGAGCGACGAGAAGGCGAGCGAGCTGGGCTTCAAACCGAAAGCGCGCATCATCGCCTCCACGGTCGCCGCCATCCGTCCCGAGATCATGGGCCTCGGCCCGATCCCCGCGATCCAGCAGCTGCTGAAGAACACCGGCATGACGATGGACGACATCGACGTGGTCGAGATCAACGAGGCGTTCGCCGCACAGATCGTGCCCTGCAAGGAGGATCTCGGGATCGACGACGAGAAGCTCAACCCCTTCGGCGGGGCGATCGCCCTCGGGCACCCCTTCGGGATGACCGGTGCGCGCATCATGACCACCCTGCTCAACGACCTCGAGACGCTCGACGGCACCTACGGCATCGAGTCGATGTGCGTCGCCGGCGGCATGGGCATGGCGATGCTCGTCGAGCGGCTCTAACCCGGCAAGCCCGGAGGTTCGACGTGTCGACATTCGGCGGGCTTTGCTCACGTTCGAGCGCTTTCCGGCCGATGCATGAGCGATGCAACAGACGCCCGCTGCCATGCCGGAGCCGGGTGGGCCTCCGCACGGACGTGGAGCGCTCCACCCGCATCGCTGGATGCTCGGGCGTCGTGCTGCTCGCGGCGAAGGTTCGACGTTTGCCTTCGGCCTGCGCCTGCTTGCGACCGTAGCACTGGCCTTCGGGCTGGTGGGCTTCACGGGCTACGTCTTTCTGGAACGCAACCTGGCGCA
>JAOPZV010000204.1 GCA_025963935.1 Solirubrobacterales bacterium | reverse complement strand
CAGCCGGTGATCAAGGATCCGGTGTGGGCCCCGGAGATCCCTTGGTATTTCTTCTTCGGTGGCCTTGGTGGCGCATCCGGGGGACTCGCCTATTTGGCTGGCCTGCGCGGCTCTGAGACCCTCGCGCGCCGTGCGTGGACGATCGCGCTGGCGGCGCTCAGCGTAAGCCCCGTTCTGCTCATCAAGGACCTCGGGCGCCCTGAGCGGTTTCTGCACATGCTGCGGATGTTCAAGGTGACCTCGCCGATGAGCGTCGGCTCGTGGGTGCTCGCCGCAAGTGGCATGACGACTGGTGTCTCCGCGCTCAGCTCCCTGACGGGCCGCCTTGGCGGTCTCTCACGCATCAGCAGGCCGACCGCAGCGGCACTTGGCCTGCCGCTCGCCACCTACACCGGCGCGCTGCTTGCCCAGACCGCCGTACCGGACTGGCACGAGGCGCGCCGCGAGCTGCCCGCACTGTTCGCGGCAGGCGCCGCGGCGAGCGCCGGCGCAGCGGCGACCGTAGCCACGCCTGTTGACGAAGCGAGGCCTGCGCGACGCTTGGCGCTGCTTGGCGCGCTCACCGAGCTCGCGGTGGCTCAGTTGATGGAGCAGCGCCTGGGCGACCTCGCCGGGCCTTACCACACCGGCATCAGCCGGACGCTGTCGCGGGCGGCACGGGCGCTCACGATCGCCGGAGCGCTCGGCGTCGCGGTGCCGGCCCGGCGCAACCGTACCGCGGCGGCGCTGTCGGGCTCCCTGCTCCTCGCCGGAGCCGCCTGCGAGCGCTGGAGCGTCTTCAAGGCCGGCTTTGCCTCGGCTGACGATCCTCGCTACACGATCGACCCCCAGCGGGAGCGAGTGGACAGGCGCCGGGACGGTCGCGACGGGGCCGCCACCGCATCTGCCATGCAGTGAGAGCATGCTGA
Organism: Solirubrobacterales bacterium; assembly: GCA_025963935.1. Classification (GTDB taxonomy): domain Bacteria; phylum Actinomycetota; class Thermoleophilia; order Solirubrobacterales; family Solirubrobacteraceae; genus Palsa-744. The sequence continues at coordinate 16,798 of JAOPZV010000204.1, read as the reverse complement.
GCGACGTCGAGATCAGTCGCGCGCTCAACGCGCTGTCGAGCACCTTGCGCGAGCAGCGCCCGGACGCCTTCGACACCGGCCGTGTGGAAGCGATCGTCATGGGCGCCCTCGCCCACGAACCGAAGGTCGAGGTGCACGCGACCGGTCCCCTCAGCGGTGAGCTGCGTATTCGCGACGATGGCCGTCTGTTGGCCACGGTGGAGCTCCGGGACGGGCGGTGGGTGGTCGACCGCAAGATTCGCGCCGGCGAATCGGGCTGGGCGATCCCCCAGCCCGCGCACAATGAAAAGAAGCAGTGACGGCACGTTTCGCCCGGACGGGTGGCGGGCATACGAGCAGCGTCCAGCCGGTGCGCCGGCGACCAACCAATTGAACGGAGACACGCTCGATGACCCACGCCGCGCAGAAGGTCGTCCAATACCTGAGGGAGGCACACGCCACCGAGCAGGCACTCGTCCGCGTGCTTCAATCGCAGATTGCCACGACGCCGCGCGGGGGATATCGCAACGGTCTCGAATCGCACCTGCTGGAAACGCGCGCGCATGCCGAGCGCGTGCAGCGGCGGCTGAGCGAGCTCGGCGGCGCGCGCAACCCGCTAACGCTCGCCACGGGGCTCGTGCAGACGCTGGTCGGAGCGGCCTTCGCCCTCGCAGCGGCCCCGCTGCACGTGGTGCGCGGAACCGACGGCGAGGACCAGGTCCTCAAGGGCGCCAGGGAGACGTGCGCGCGCGAGGCGCTCGAGATAGCGATGTACACGTCGATCGAGCGGTTGGCCCGCTCCGTCGGCGACACCACGACGGCCTCGCTGGCATCTTCGATCCGTGTAGACGAGCAAAGAATGCTCGACCGCCTGATCGGGGAACTGCCCACGCTCGCCGATGACGTGCTCAACGGCGAGGTCCTGCCTCGGCCTTCCAAACGGCCGCCGGAGCGGCCGTCCCGGACCGCCGCCTCCAACGGCGGGGACGCCCGCAACGCGGCGCGGAAAGCGACTCGCCGAGGGAACGCCGGCCCGAAACGGACAACTCGCCGCACGGCAGGCGGCGGAAGCGTCAGGGCCGCCTAGGCATAGTCACCCAACGCCGGCCGGACGCGCACCACGCCGAGCGCTGATGCGTTTAGTCGGCATAGGCGAGGGTAGAAGCGGCTCGGAGACAAGTGTGAGCAGATTTCGCACGCGGCTTCGCGTAGGAACGAGTGGGACGGTCAGGCTGATGAGCGGCCGGCGACGGACCTTCGTGGGACTCAAATCACGGAGACCTGCTCATGCGTGTGCTGGGCGTCAATGGCGTATTCCACGACCCCGCCGCTGCCCTGGTCGTAGACGGTGAGGTCGTCGCCGCCGCCGAGGAGGAGCGCTTCAGCAGGCGCAAGCACGGCAAGACGCCCGTCCCGTTCTCCACATGGGAGCTGCCCGAGCAGGCGGCCGTTTGGTGCCTGCGCCACGCCGGGATCGACCCCGCCGAGCTGGACGGCGTCGCCTACTCCTACGACCCGTCGCTGGCGCCCGCCTCCTCCGCGGACCTGACCAGCGACGAGTGGGAGGGGCTCCGCACCCTCTACGCCGAACGCGCACCGCTGTTCCTGCGCTCGGTGCTCCCCGGCCTCGACCCCGCACGAGTGCATTTCGTGGCACATCACGTCGCACACGCGGCGTCCGCCTACGCGGCCGCTCCATGTGACTCCTGTGCGGTGCTGGTCGTCGACGGCCGCGGGGAGTCGACGTCGCACCTGGCCGGCCATGTGACCGACGGCGAGCTCGAGATCCTTGCGGCCCAGAGGCTGCCGCACTCGCTCGGGCTGATGTACGAGGAGCTGACCGAGCACCTGGGATTCCGGCGGGCATCGGACGAGTACAAGGTCATGGCGCTCGCCAGCTACGGCAGGCCCAGCGCCCTGTCCGAGCTTCGCCTCTCGGCTCGCTCGAGGAGCGACGGGGGCTTCGAGGTCGAGCCCATCGACTGGACGCGCTTCGCGCCGCGAGTCACGCGCGGCGGCGCAACGTTGGGCTCCGAGCATGCCGATCTGGCAGCCAGCGTGCAGCGCCGACTGGAGGAGATCCTCATCGAGCTTGCGAGTTGGCTTCATGCGCGAACCGGCGAGCGATGGCTGACGATGGCCGGCGGGGTGGCGCTCAACTGCGTGGCGAACTCCCGGCTGTGGCGCGAAACGCCGTTCGAGCGGGTGTGGGTGCAGCCGGCGGCGGGCGACGCCGGCACGGCGCTCGGCGCCGCGCTCCATCTTTCCCGGCGACTTGGCGACCGACCGCGGCCGATGGGCACCGCAGCGCTCGGACGGGAGTGGGCCGAGCACGAGCTCGCAGCCTGGCTGGATCGCGCCGGCGTCCTCTACGAGCGTCCTTCGGACCTCGCCGAGACGGTCGCCGAGGCGCTCGCCGGGGACCTCGTGGTCGCCTGGTTCCAGGGGCGCAGCGAGTTCGGGCCGCGTGCGCTCGGGCACCGCAGTCTGCTGGCCGATCCGAGGAGGGTCGAGAACCTCGAGCGCCTGAACGACGTCAAGGGGCGCGAGCAGTTCAGGCCGGTCGCCCCGATGGTTCTGGAGGAGCGCGCTGCGGCGATATTCCGGGGTCCGCTGCCGAGCCCCCACATGCTCTTCACGCACGAGGTGGCACGTGCATGGGCACCGCGCATCCCCGCCGTGGTGCACGTCGACGGAAGCGCGCGCATCCAGACGGTCGACCGTGCGCAGGAGCCGCTCCTGGCGCGCATGCTCGAGTGCTTCGAGCGCCGCACCGGGATTCCCGTGGTCGTCAACACGAGCCTCAACACCGCGGGAAGGCCGATGGTCGACGACCCTCGCGATGCTCTCGAGTGCTTCGGCTCCGCGCCCGTGGACGTGCTCGCCATCGGGCCGTTCATCGTACGACGCCACGCACCGGCAGCGAGCGCTTCGGCTGCCGGCGAGCTTGCCGAGCACCCGGGTGTCACGGCATGAGCTTTGACGTCGTCATCCCCACCGTCGGTCGCCCATCGCTGGCTCGCCTGCTGCAGGCGCTGGGCGCCCAGCACATCGGAGCGCCACCCGCGCACGTGATCGTCGTGGATGACAGCCGCGGTCGCGAGCGCTCGGCTCTCGCCTCGCTGCTCGCCGACCAATCAGGCGAATGGCCCGCCGGCCTAGAGGTCGTCGTCGCGCCCGGCAGCGGCCCCGCCGCGGCGCGTAATGCCGGCTGGCGAGCATCCGACGCCGAGTGGGTCGTGTTCCTCGACGACGACGTGATCCCCACCGCCGGCTGGTGTCGCGCGCTGGCTCGCGACCTCCGTGACCTGCCGCCTCAGGTCGCCGGATCGCAGGGTCGCATCAGCGTTCCGCTTCCAAGCGATCGCCGCCCCACCGACTGGGAGCGGAACGTCGCTGGGCTCGAGCGGGCGCTGTGGGCGACCGCCGACATGGCCTACCGTCGCTCCGTGCTCGCGGCGCTCGGGGGCTTCGATGAGCGCTTTCCGCGCGCCTACCGTGAGGACTGCGACCTCGGGCTGCGCGTCACGTCGCTCCGCCTGCGCATCGTCCCCGGCGAGCGGGTCGTCCTTCACCCGCCGGGCAGCGCATCGTTCTGGACGAGCGTGCGCCTGCAGCGCGGCAACGCCGACGACGCGCTCATGCGACGCCTCCACGGACGGCGCTGGCGCAAGTTGGGCGGCGTCCCACGGGGCCGGTTCGGCCGCCATCTGCTGTGCACCGCCGGACTGGCCGGCGCCGTCTCCTCGGCGATCTCCGCCCGCCCCCGCCAGGCGGCGCTCGCCGGGCTCGTGCCGGCTCTCTTGATCGGCGAGCTCACGCGGGAGCGCATTTCTCCCGGGCCGCGTGACCGCGGCGAGGTCGCACGGATGATCGTGACCAGCGCGGTGTTGCCGTTCGCGGCCGTCGCTCACCGCCTGCGTGGTGAGCTGCGCTGGCGCACAGCGTGGCTGCGCGAGCGTGCTGGCCGCCGCATGCCGAGCCGGCGGCCCGAGGCTGTCCTGTTCGACCGGGACGGCACGCTGATCCGCGACGTGCCATACAACGGCGATCCGGCGCTCGTCGCGCCGATGCCTGGGGCGCGCGAGGCGCTCGACGCCCTGCGCTCGGCCGGTGTGCCCGTAGCGGTCATCTCCAACCAGAGCGGAGTCGCGCGCGGGGTGATCAGCGAGGAGCAGGTTCACGCGGTCAACAGGCGCGTCGACGCGCTCCTCGGCCCGTTCGGTGTGTGGCTTCACTGCCCGCACGGCCCTGGGGAGGGGTGCGAGTGCCGCAAGCCGGCTCCCGGGCTCGTACTGCGCGCCGCCGAGGAGCTCGGCGTGGACGTCAGCCACTGCGCGGTCGTGGGGGACATCGGCGCAGACGTCAACGCAGCCCTCGCCGCCGGAGCACGCGGCGTGCTCGTGCCCACGCTCGCCACCCGGCTGGAGGAGGTTGCGGCTGCCGCCGAGAGCGCTCCGGACATCCTCACAGCGGTGGGCCTGCTCCTCGGTGCGCGGCGATGAGCCGGCGCGTGCTGATCGCCAGGCAGGACAACATCGGTGACGTGCTGCTGGCCGGGCCCGCGGTCCGGGCGGTGGCCGAGTCGGGGGCGCAGGTCACGCTGCTGTGCGGGCCGCGCGGGCGGGCGGCCGCCGAGCTGCTTCCCGGCGTGGCGGAGGTGCTCGTCTGGCGGGCCGACTGGATCGACCCCGAGCCCCAGCCCGTCCGCCGCCTCTATGTCGACATGCTGCTCGACCGCATCTCCGAGGCCGGCTTCGACGAGGCGCTCGTGCTGACCTCGTTTCACCAGAGCCCGCTCCCGCTCGCTCTCCTCCTGCGCCTCGCCGGCGTCCCGCGGATCGCGGCCATCAGCGACGATTACCCGGGGTCGCTGCTCGACGTGCGCCATCGCGTGGCGGATGACCTGCACGAGGTGGAACGCAGTCTCTCCCTTGCGGACGCCTGCGGGTACAGCCTCTCGCCGCACGACGACGGGCGGCTGCGCATCGAACGCACGGCGGCCCTGCACGATCGGGCGGCCGCAGTGGCTCCATATGTAGTCGTCCATCCGGGCGCCTCGGCGCCGGCGCGCGCCTGGTCTGCGCGGCGCCACTCCGAGCTGGTGCGCCTGCTCGGCGGTGGCCGTGCAGTCGTGGTGACCGGCGGCGCGGGGGAGCGAGCGCTGACAGCAGCGGTGTGTCGCGAAGCCGCTCCCGAGCGCGCCATCGATCTCGGCGGAGAGACGGACCTCGCCGGGCTCGCCGAGGTGATCGCGGCGGCGGAGGCGATCGTCGTCGCCAACAGCGGTCCGGCGCACCTGGCCGCGGCGGTCGGCACGCCCGTCGTCTCCATCTACGCGCCGACCATCTCCTCGGTGCGCTGGCATCCGTGGCGCGTGCCCTTCGAGCTGCTCAACCACGACGTCCCGTGCGCCGGCTGCCACGCGTGGGAGTGCCCAGTGCGCGGGCATCCGTGCGTCGAGGAGGTAACTGCCGAGCGAGTCGCGGAGGCGCTCACGAGACAGACAGAGTCACAGCCGATCCTGGGAGCGCTCCAGGAGGTGGGGGTATGAGGATCCTCCTGTGGCACGTGCACGGCTCGTGGACCACGGCGTTCGTGCACGGCGAGCACGAGTACTTCGTACCGGTGCTGCCGCGGCGCGGCCCCGACGGGCGCGGGCGCGCGCGCACCTGGCGCTGGCCCGAGGCGGTGCGCGAGGTGACGCCCGCCGAGATGCGCGATCTCGAGCTCGACGCCCTCGTGCTCCAGCGTCCGCACGAGCTCACGCTCGCGGAGCGGTGGCTCGGGCGACGCCCCGGGCGCGATCTGAGGACCGTCTACGTGGAGCACAACGCTCCCCAGGGTCGCATCGGCGAGATGCGCCACCCGGCGGCGGACATCGCGGAGCTGACGCTCGTGCACGTCACGCACTTCAACTCGCTCTTCTGGGATGCCGGGGACACCCCCACGCGTGTGATCGAGCACGGCATCGTCGACCCGGGCTACCGCTACACGGGCGAGCTCCCCCGCGCTGCGGCGGTCATCAACGAAGCTCGCAGGCGAGCCCGGGTCACCGGCACCGATCTGCTGCAGCGACTCGGCGAGGACACGCCGATCGACCTGTTCGGCATGGATGCCGCCGCGCTCGGCGGCATCGAGGACATACCGCAGTCAGAGCTCCACGCCGAGATGGCACGGCGGCGCGTCTACCTGCATCCGATCCGCTGGACGTCGCTCGGCCTGTCGCTGATCGAGGCGATGCATCTCGGCATGCCGGTCGTCGCGCTCGCCACGACCGAGGCTCCGGAGGCCGTCCCAGCGGACGCCGGCGTGATCTCGACCCGCGTGGACGTGCTCGCGGCGGCGATCCGGGACTTCGTCCACGACCGCGACCGGGCGCTGCTCGCCGGGCGCCAGGCGCGGGCGGCGGCTCGGCGCCACTACGGCCTCGAGCGGTTCCTCGGGGAGTGGGATGCACTGCTGGATGAGGTGGCGGCGTGAAGGACGCCCAACGGCTCAGGATCGCGATGGTCTCCGAGCATGCCAGCCCCCTGGCGGCACTCGGGGGAGTCGATGCCGGCGGCCAGAACGTGCACGTCGCCGAGCTCTCGCGCGCGGTGGCGCGCATGGGCGCTCGGGTCGTCGTCCATACCCGGCGTGACGAGCAGGCGCTGTCCGAGTGGGTTCCACTGGCCGACGACGTCGCTGTCCATCACGTCGAGGCCGGACCGGCTCGCGCGCTCCCCAAGGACGAGCTGCTTCCGCACATGGATGCCTTCGCCGACCGGCTTCACGCGTTGTGGACCGAGCAGCGTCCCGATGTGGTCCACGCCCACTTCTGGATGTCAGGGATGGCCGCGATCAGGGCGGCCCGGCCGCTCGGGATCCCGGTGGTCCAGACCTTTCACGCGCTGGGCACGGTGAAGCGCCGGTATCAGGGTGAGCGGGACACGAGCCCGGCCAGCCGGCTCGACATCGAGCGGCAGATCCTCCGGCAGGCCGACCATGTCGTCGCCACCTGCACCGACGAGGTGTTCGAGCTCATCCGGCTTGGCGCCTACCGTGGGCGGCTGACGGTAATACCGTGCGGAGTCGACCTGGCCGTCTTCACCCCCGACGGTCCACACGCTCCGCGCATCCCCGGCCGCGGGCGTGTCGTGACGGTCGGACGCCTCGTTGAACGCAAGGGGATCGGCAACGTCATCACGGCGCTGACAAAGCTCCCCGATGTGGAGCTGATCATCGCGGGCGGTCCCGATCGCAGCCGGCTCGGTCACGATGCAGACGCGCGGCGCCTGCGGGCGCTCGTCGAGGAGGAAGGCGTAGCCGATCGCGTCACGCTGTGCGGTCGCCTCGAGCGAGCCGGGGTCGCACGGCTGATCCGGTCGGCCGACGCGGTCGTCGCCGTGCCTTGGTATGAGCCTTTCGGAATCGTGCCGCTCGAGGCGATGGCCTGCGGGGTGCCCGTTGTGGCGTCCGCGGTGGGGGGGATGGTCGACACGGTCCTCGACGACGTCACCGGCGTGCACGTCCCGCCGCGCGATCCGGAACGCCTGGCGGAGGTCCTCGAGGCGCTGCTTGCCGATCCCAAGCGCGGACTGGGTTATGGCCGTGCCGGCGTCGACCGAGCCAGGCGCCTCTATGACTGGGGCAGGATCGGCGCGGCGACGATGGAGCTCTACGCGAGCCTGGCCTCCAGGCGGCGCGGGCAGGCGGCGCGGCGCGCGTCCGGGATGGACTGGCCTCCCGGTGGTGTGGAGCATCTCGGCTCGCTCAGGGGGGCGCTCGAGCAGCTCGAGTCGGAGGTTGACCTGCTGGAGGCGTGGGGCGAGCATGTCGCCGGCGTGATGCTCGGCGGAGGCCGCCTCCTGGCCGTGGGCAACGGCGGCAGCGCCGCGCAGGCCCAGCATCTGACGGCCGAGCTCGTCGGCCGCTTCCAAACCGAGCGCTGCCCGCTAAGCGCGCTCTGCCTGCACGCGGACAGCTCGTCGTTCACCGCCATCTGCAACGACTACGGTGCCGAGGAGGCGTTCGCCCGGCAGGTGAGGGCGCACGGGCGGCCGGGCGACGTCCTGCTCGCCCTCTCCACCTCCGGAGAGAGCTCCAACGTGCTCGCGGCGGTGCGTGCCGCCGGGGAGAAGGGCATGCGGACGTGGGGGATGTGCGGAGCGCCGGCCAGTCCGCTGGCCGCGATCTGCGACGAGGCGTTGTGCGTTCACGCGGACTCGACTGCGACGGTCCAGGAGGTCCACATGGTCGCCACGCACCTGCTGTGTGCCGCCGTCGATCGCGAGGTGGCCCTACGGCGTCACGCCCGGACGCCGGAGGCCGCGCTCGCATGATCCCGAGGCACGCATGCGTCCGGGGGCGCCCATGAAGCCCCTGCTCGTGATCGGCGACGCGCTACTCGACCGCGACATCGAGGGGGTCGTCGAACGGGACTGTCCTGACGCGCCCGCGCCAGTCCTCGACGAGCAGGAGAGCATCAGCCGGCCTGGCGGCGCGGCGCTGGCCGCTGCGCTTGCGGCGGCCGACGGTCGCCCTGTCACCCTGATCACCGCGCTCGCAGACGACCGGCCCGGCAGGGAGCTGGCCGGGCTGCTCGAGGGCCACAGCGTGGAGGTGCTCGACGTCGGCGTGGCGGGCGCGACGCCGGAGAAGATCCGTGTGCGGGACCGTGGCCGCACGCTGCTGCGGATCGACCGCGGCGAGCCGGGGCAGCGCATTGGATCGCTCACCGCCGCGGCGCGCGCGGCGATCGGTTGGGCCGAGACGATCCTCGTCTCCGACTACGGCCGCGGACTGAGCGAACAACGCGCGATCCGCGATGCGCTCACCTTCGCGGCGCCCCGCAAGACCGTCATCTGGGACCCGCATCCGCGTGGAGCGGCTCCGGTTCGCTGCATCGCCCTTGCCACGCCCAACCGCGCGGAGGCGCGCGCGTTCGCGACAGACCTCGCGAGCGGCAACGGCGACGGCGACGGCGCCGCGAGCTGGGGGCGCCGGCTCGCGGCCGACTGGCACGCACGCCATGTGTGCGTGACCTGCGCGGCCGACGGCGCAGTGCTGTCCGGCGGGGACCGCTCCTCGGCGGTCCCTGCTCCGCGGGTCTGCGCCGGTGACTCCTGCGGCGCGGGCGACCGCTTCGCGGCCGCCGCCGCAGGCGCGCTCGCGGACGGCTCGACCACGATCGACGCCGTCCGCGAAGGGGTCGAGAGCGCGAGCAGCTTCGTTGCGCTTGGGGGGGCGAGCGGGTGGGCTGCCCGCATGCAGGCGGCCGGCTCCCGTCCGGGGAGCAGGCCGGAGACGCATCCCGGCCGTCGCGCTCTGAGCGCAGGGGCCCTCGCCACGGCGGTGCACGCGCAGGGCGGCACGCTCGTTGCCACGGGCGGTTGCTTCGACCTGTTGCACACCGGGCACATCACCACGCTGCAGACGGCCGGGACGCTCGGCGACTGCCTGATCGTGTGTCTGAACTCCGATGCCTCGGTCTCGCGCCTGAAGGGTCCTTCGCGCCCGCTCGTCGCGCAGGCCGACCGCGTGAGGGTGCTGGAGGCGCTGTCGTGCGTCGACGCGGTGGCGGTCTTCGACGAGGACTCGCCGGGGCGGGTGTTGCGCGAGCTGCGACCGGACGTGTGGGTGAAGGGCGGCGACTACGAGCGCCGCGAGCTGCCCGAGGGCGAGATCGTCGAGGGTTGGGGGGGTCGCGTGGTGACGCTCCCGTACGTGGACGGGCATTCGACCAGTCGACTATTGAGGGAGGTGGTTGGCCGTGGCGGAAGCTGATCTCGGCACCGTGATCGTCACAGGCGGCGCATCAGGCCTCGGCGCCGCAGTGTGCAACGCCGTCAGCGAGGCGGGAGGCGCACCGATCGCATTGGACCGCAACCGCCCAGCGGGCGAGCACGCCTGGCGAGAGGTCGACCTCGCCGACACGCGCCGGGCGGAAGCGGTCGTCCACGAGGTGGCCGAGGAGCATGGCGGACTCGATGCGGTTGTCACGGCGGCGGGCATCGACGCGTGCGGGCGCCTGGAAGAGGTTGCGCCCGAGCAGTGGGAGCGGGTCGTGACGGTCAACCTGCTGGGGACCGTCGCCGTCGTGCGCGCCGCGCTGAGCCACCTCGAAGAGGTCGGGGGCAGAGTCGTGACGGTGGGCTCAACGCTCGGTCTGCGCGTCCTCAGCGACGCGAGCGCCTACTGCGCGAGCAAGTTTGGGGTGGTCGGCTTCACACGGTCGCTGGCGCTCGAGACGGCCGGCAGGATAGGCGTCACGCTGCTGATCCCCGGCGGCATGCAGACCGCCTTCTTCGACGGCCGCCAGGAGCAGTACAAGCCTCCCCCGGACGCCGTCCTCGCGCCGCCACAGGAGGTCGCCGCGGCGGTCGCGTTCGCGCTTCGCCGCCCACCGCGGATTGAACTGCGCGAGCTCGTCGTCTGTCCCGCGGCGGAGACCTCCTGGCCGTGAGCGACCTGCGCCTCCCGTGACGCCCGACCCACCCGTCCTGCTGGTGCTGCGGGCGCTGGGGCTCGGCGATCTGCTCACCGCGGCGCCGGCGCTGCGTGGGCTCCGCCGCGCGTTTCCCGAGCATCGGCTCCAGCTCGCCGCGCCCCGCGGACTGGTGCCCGCGCTCGAGCTGATCACCGGCGCTGATGGAAAGGCGACCGTCGACGGGATCCTCGACGTGCGTGGGCTGGATGCGCTGCCCTCCGAGGTGGGGCGCGTGGCCGTCGCGGCGAACCTCCACGGCCGAGGTCCGCAGAGCCATCGGCTGCTGCTCGAGCTGAGGCCCGAGCGCCTGCTCGCCTTCGCCCACCCGGACGTCCAGGAGTCCCACGCGGGAGCTCACTGGCTAGCCGGCGAGCACGAGGTGCATCGCTGGTGCCGGATGCTCGCCCACGGTGGCGTGGCGTGCGATCCCCGTGCGCTCGACATCGGGCGCCCGACACTGCGCGAGACGCGGATGCCGGCCGCGGCGTGTGGCGCGACGGTGCTGCACCCCGGGGCGGCGAGCGGTGCGCGCCGCTGGCCCGCCGACCGCTGGGCGGCCCTCGCACGAGCCGAGCTGGCCGGCGGCCGCAGGGTGCTGGTCACCGGCGGAGCCACGGAGGTGGACCTGGCGGAGCGGATAGCCACCGGTTCAGGCCTTCGCAGCGACGCTGTGCTTGCCGGACGCACCGGCCTGCGGGCGCTGGCCGCACTCGTGGGCGCGGCGGGACGGGTCGTATGTGGAGACACGGGCGTCGGGCATCTGGCCACGGCGCTGAGGACGCCATCCGTCCTGCTGTTCGGACCGGTCGGGCCGCAGGAGTGGGGCCCTCCGCCAGAGCGTCCGTGGCACCGTGTCCTGTGGAACGGCCGGCATGGCGACCCGCACGGCGAGACGCCCGACAGCGGCCTGTTGCAGATCCGCGTGCGCGACGTGCTCAGGGCTCTCGAGCTGCTCGATCGAGAAGGCGCAGCTGCAGCTCCAGTTCCCGTTTGACAGGGCGCCTGGCCGCCAGGACCGGTGGCGCCCCGCGAATCGCGCCGGTGAGCGCGGCGCGTGCGTGCGCATCGAACAGCGCGGAAGCCGCGAGCGAGCCGGTCTGCGCAATCGAGCTGCCGAGCGATCGCCTCAGCCACGCGAACCACAGGTCGTTGCGCATCGTCTCCGAGCGGCGCGACCCGCCGTCCCCGCCTGGCTGCGGTGGATGATGATGCGCGCACACCTCGGGCACGTACGCGAGGTCGTGCCCGGCCTCGGCGAGATCAACCGCCAGCAGCTGCTCCTCGCCGCCCACGCCCTGGCGCAGCTGAAAGCCGCCGACGGCCTCGAAGGCCGAGCGGCGAACGACGGCTCCGCAGGCGAGAAAGCCGAGGACTGGATGACCGGGCAGCCCCGGCGGATGCCTCAGCGGGCTGTCCGCCATCAGCGCGCATGTCGGATCGAGCCGCTCGCTCGCCCCGACGAGGATCATTGCCGCGATCAGGGCCAGCCGAGGATTTGCATCGAGCAGCTCGGCAGCGCGCTGCAGCGCACCCTCGGCCCACCATGAGTCATCGTCGCTGAAGGCCACGTAGGGGGTCTGGGCGGCACTGACGCCGACGTTGCGGGCGCTCGCCCCGCGATTGCGCTCGAGCGCGATGAGATCGACGGTCGGGAAGCGCTCCCGGACGATGCGCACAGTGTCGTCGCTCGAGCCGTTGTCGACGACGATCACGCGAGGGCGCCCGGGAAGCGCGGTCAGGCGCTCGAGGCTCCTCACGAGCACGCGGCAGCGGTCGCGCGTGATGACGACCGCCGTAATCGGCGTCTCATGGCCTCCTGGTTCGCGCACCCGGTCCGTGCTGTCCTCCTCAGCTCGTGCTCAGCGCGGCGACGCCAAAGACGCTCACAAGCAGCGCGACCGCGAAGCCTCCCACCGAGAGGCCCAGCGACACACGCCCGGCTCCCATCGTCACTCGGTCGCGCGCGACGAGCAGGAGGAACAGCAGGGTCGCCGGCGTCCCGATCCCGCCGGCGATGCTCGCGGCGAACAGGATGTGGATCATCGAGACGTTCGCGAACGAGATCGCGGCTGCCATCACGACGGCCGCCGCCATCGCTCCATAGAACGGGCGGGCATGCTTCAACGGATCGGAGATGCTCCGGCGCCAGCCGCGCTGGCAGCCGAGGACATGCGCGGTGGTGGCGGCGATGACTGGAAGGGCGAGCAGGGCGGAAGCGAGCAGGGCGCTGCCGAAGATGGCGCTCGCGGCGGCGCCCGCAACTGGTTGCAGCGCGCGCGCCGCGTCTTCGGCCGTTTCCACCCGGTGGTGATGGACGCCGAGCGTGGCACCGGTCGCGACGAGGATGAACCAGAACACGACGACGACGAAGAACGCGCCCACAACGGCGTCGAGCTGAGCCTCGCGCACCGTGCGCCGCTGCTTCTCCTCGGAGAGCTCGACCGTCTCCCACACGTAGACGTAGCTCGTCAGTGTCGTTCCGAGCAGCGCGAGAGCGCCGCTGGTGTAGTTGCTGTTCCAGCGAAACGAGGGCACGAAGCTTCCGCGCAGAACGGCGCCCCAGTCGGGCTTCGCCGCGATCGCCGATGCCACGAAGGCGAGCAGCCCCAGCGCGATGACCTGCAGCACGCGGCGGACCTGCTCGTAGGAGCCGAGGATCGGTATGGCGAGCACGACCCCGGCGAGCGGGATGATGAACCAGCGAAGGTCGAGCCCGCTGAGCAGCCCGAGCGCTCCGGCCCCGGCCTTCAGGTCGGCGGCAAGCGTGATCACGTTGACGGGGATCAGCGACAGCAGGAACACGAGCGACCAGCGGCGCCCGTAACGTGAGATCACGAGCTCGCCGAGGCTGTGCCCGGTGACGAGACCGACGCGCGAGGCGATCGCCTGCACCACGGCGAGCATCGGAAACACGAGCAGCGCCACCCAGCCGAGCGCATATGCGGTGGCCGAACCGACGACGGCGACGGTCGCCACCGTGGTCGGATCGTTGTCGGAGGCGCCCGCGACGACACCCGGCCCGAGGACGCGTAGCGCATGGGGCACTCGCAGGCGCCTACGGGCACCGCTCCTGCGCTCCGTGCCGCGGACCGCCATTGCAAGTGGCTTACCCACGCGCTGTTGAAGGCAAGCATCCCGAGTCGGCGAACGCGGTAGAGGAACGCGACAGTGCGTGTGGTGGCCACGGGAGCAAGCGGAACGTGATCCGCATGATGCTGGCCTTCCCGCATAGCGGTTGAACGCCAGTGCCGCGGGTATGGGTTGGGGGCCGATGCGAATTGGCTACTTTCTCTCGAGTGAGGAGTGCGGGCCACGCGAGTTGGTGACCCAGGCGCGGCTCGCCGAGCAGGCAGGCTTCGACGGACTGTGGATCTCCGACCACTTCCACCCGTGGAACGACGAGCAGGGCCACAGCCCGTTCGTCTGGTCGGTGATCGGCGGGATCGCCGAGGCCACCTCGGATATCAAGCTCACGACCGCGGTGACCTGCCCGATCATGCGCATCCACCCGGCGATCATCGCCCAGGCCGCGGCGACGTCTGCCGTCATGCTCGATGGTCGCTTCACGCTCGGTGTCGGCAGCGGCGAGGCGCTGAACGAGCACATACTCGGCCATCGCTGGCCGCCTGCGGCGGTTCGCCAGGAGATGCTCGCCGAGGCCATCCAGGTGATCCGCACGCTGTGGCGGGGAGGGATGCAGAGCCATCGCGCGCGTCACTACCGCGTGGAGAACGCCCGCATCTACGACCTGCCGGAGCGCCTCCCCCCGATCATCATCTCGGGCTTTGGCCGCCGCTCGACGAAGCTCGCCGCGCAGATCGGCGACGGTTTCTGCACAGTCGCGCCGGTGAAGGAGGCCGTCGAGCTGTTCCGCCGTGAAGGGGGAGAGGGCAAGCTCGTCGCGGGCGGGATGAAGGTCTGCTTGGACGAGCGTGAGGACGTCGCCCGTGCGACCGCGTATCGCCTGTGGCCGAGCGAGCAGCTGCCGGGCGAACTCGGCCAGGTCCTTCCCATGCCGGCCCACTTCGAGCAGGCGTGCACGCTCGTGACCGAGGACATGGTGGCCGAAGCGGTTCCCTGTGGCCCCGATCTGGAGCTTCACGTGCGCGCCATGGAGCGTTACGCCGACGCCGGGTTCGAAGAGCTCTACGTACAGCAGATCGGCGGTGCCGACGAGCGGTTCTTCGAGACCTACGCCCGCGACGTGCTGCCGCGCTTTCACGGCGAGACGCCGCGGGGAGCGAGCGGAACACTGGCTGACAGCAGCGCGCCCTAGGCGGCTCCACTTCCGTGGCGGGGCTCGGCGGTGCTCGGCGGGGTTGGGCCGCGGTGGCGGTGGGTAAGCCAACGGCATGGCCAGCTCCTTCGATGGCAACGGACAGGCCGCCCCCACGATGGGACGCCGCAAGCGGGCCGCTCTGGCCATGCGCGGAGGCTTCGAAGATCAGCTGGAGGGTCTCGAGCGGGAGGCGGGAGTGCGCCAGCAGCTATGAGCGTGCGCGTCGAGCAGACGCTCGATCAGCTGCGCGAGGAAGCCGCCCGGTGCACAGCGTGCGAGCTGTGGCGATGCGCGACCCAGACGGTCTTCGGGGAGGGTCCCCCCGACGCTCACCTGATGCTCGTCGGCGAGCAGCCCGGCGATCAGGAGGACAAGCAGGGCCACCCATTCGTCGGACCGGCGGGCAGAGTCCTCGATCAGGCGCTGGGGCTCGCGGAGATCGACCGCTCGACCGTCTTCGCCACCAACGCCGTGAAGCACTTCAAGTACCGGATGCGCGGCAAGCGCCGAATTCATCAGCGCCCCACCGTCGGCGAGCTGAAGGCATGCCGTCGCTGGCTCGAGGCCGAGGTCGAGCTGATCTCGCCGGATGTGACGGTCGCTCTCGGCGCGACCGCAGCCCACTCGCTGCTGGGCCGTGCGACTCCCATCGGCGAGAGTCGTGGCAGGCTCCTGGAGAGCCCGCTGTTCGCAGCACCGGTGGTCGTGACCGTGCATCCGTCGAGCGTGCTGCGCCAGCGCGACAGCGAGGAACGCCGTCGAGCGTTGCAGGAACTGGCCGCCGATCTGCGTGTGGCGGCAGCGGTCGTCGCCTGAGGCCTCTCAGTGGCGCGGGTCGCGCCCTTCGATCAACTCGATGGCATGCGGCAGGGAGTCGATGAGCACCTCGCCCACCTGGTCGATGCTCGCCGGGCTCCCCGGAAAGTTGACGATCAGCGTCGCACCGCGGATGCCGGCGAGACCGCGCGAGAGCATCCAGTGGGGCGTGTGCGGGCGTGATGCCACGCGCATCGCCTCGGTGATGCCAGGAACCTCGCGGTCGATCACGGCGGCGGTCGCCTCGGGCGTGACGTCGCTCGGGGCGAGGCCCGTGCCTCCGGTCGTCAGAACAAGCGCGCAGCCCCCCGCCTCCGCCCAGTGGCGCAGCCGCTCTTCGATCAGCGACCGGTCATCGGATATGACCTCGCGTCCCACGATCTGCGCACCGAGACGCGCGGCGAGCCCGTCGAGCCGAGCCCCGCTCTGGTCCTCGCCGCTGCCCGTCGCCTTGGAGGTGCTGATCGTGATGATCGCCGTTCGCGGTCCCGGCCCGGTGTCCTCCGCGGTTCCGGCGCGCGCCATGCTCGAGCCCTCCTCGCCGCGGCGCTCGCCGCGCTCCGCGTCCTCATCGGCACGGCGCCAGTCGCTGCGGCCGCCGCGCTTCTCGAGCAGCACGATCTCGCGGATCTCGATCCCGCGCTCCAGGGCCTTGGTCATGTCGTAGACGGTCAGCGCCGCCACGGCGCACGCCGTCATCGCCTCCATCTCGACGCCCGTCCGGGCAACGGTCCGTACCTCGCTGAGGAGCTCAACCATCCCTGCCTCGACGTCGACGCTCGCGCTGACGTCGACGAGCGTGAGGCCCAGCGGGTGCGCCAGCGGGATCAGCAGCGCGGTCTGCTTGGCCGCCTGGATGCCGGCCAGCCGGGCGACCGCGAGCACCTCTCCCTTCGGCGCGTTGCCCGCCTCGACCGCGCGGGCGCTGTCGGGGGACATGTGCACGCGAGCACGAGCCTGGGCCACGCGCTCGCTCGTGTCCTTCGTGCCGACGTCGACCATCCGCGCCCGTCCGGCCTCGTCGACGTGGGTCAGCCGCCTGCCGCTCATCCGGAGACCCACTCCCCCTCGCCGCCCGAGACGTGTTCGCGCTTCCAGATCGGAGCCTCGGCCTTGATCCGATCGATCGCCGCCGCCGCGCCGGCGAACGCTTCGGCGCGTTGTGCCGCAGAGACCGCGACGATCACGCTCGGCTCGCCAAGGGCGACGCTGCCGACCCGGTGCTCCACCGCGCCTGCCAGCAGGTGATGGGC
>JAOPZV010000194.1 GCA_025963935.1 Solirubrobacterales bacterium | reverse complement strand
TCTCCAGCTTTTCCTGCTTGTTCAGGGAGATCCCCGGCGACTGCTCGCCGTCGCGCAGCGTCGTGTCGAAGATCAGGACGCGGTCCGCGTCGTGGTGTTCACCTGCCGATGTGCTCATGTCGTTCGCGCTCCTTCTCTATCTCGCTTGCTCTTCCTCTCTGCTGGGTATGCGGCTACGCGGCCGCCACGCGCTATTCCCCCCGAGGGGGGAGGAGGAGAAGAGAGAGAAGCGAGAAGTGAAACGACATCCGAGGCGGAGGTTAGCAGCGGGGCGCGTGGAGGCGCGCGCAGAACGCACGCGCGACCCGCCGTCAAGCAGCGGGTCGCGCTCGGGTCTTGTTCGCCCGGTCGGGCGCTAGATCTCGATGGCGCTCAGATAGCAGTGCGGGGCGACTTCGACTTTGTTTCCGCCGACCGCGCCCACCCAGAGCTCGAGCCAGGTGAGCGATCCGCCCGCGTTGAGCACATAGGTGTCGGTTTCGGCGCGCGAGGAACCCGATGGCACGGACACTTCGGCCACGCTGGTTGTCGCCGGCACTGACAGTTCCTGGACGCTGGGGCTGGCTTTGGTGCCATCGAACGCGGTGCCGAACAGCGTCGCGGTCAGGGGCGCGGGAAAGGTGCCGGTGAGGATCAGCTTGACGTCACCGTTTTTTTCCCCCGGCTGGCAGGCGAGGCCGAGCTGGAACGGTCCGACGGGGATCACCGGATGGTTGGGGTCACCGGCGCTGGGTGCCTCCGAGAAGAAGTACTTGCTCGCCCCCGGACCCGCTGGTCCCTGCGGGCCCTGGGGGCCGGTGGGGCCCGCGAGGCCGGGCACACCCTGGGCCCCGAGAGCTCCCTGAGGTCCCCGCGGACCGGCCGGACCCCTGCTTGAGGTCTTCTTCTTCTTCTTCTTCTTGCCGTGTTGACTGCTCGTCGTCCTGGCATGCTTGCGGGCGGACTTCGGCGCGCCACTCAGGACGGGTAGCAGCATGCTGGCGTCGGCCGCTGCGGCGCCGGTGAGCAGGCTCAGGCAGATGGTGCACGCGAGCGCGCTCCATTTGAGTCGCGATGACATCGAGATCTCCAGTCCTTCGGGTGGTGGGCGGCGCGCTGCCTCCCGCCAACCGTTCGGCTGGCGCGCCGAGCCTAGCTGCCCGCGCGGCGAACGGCGGTCTGCGTCGACAAGTGTCGGAGTGGCTCGACGCGCATGCGCCCGAGCGACGTGCTCACGGAGTGAGAACCACCTTGCCGACGTTGCGCCGCTCGGTGATCATCGTCTGCGCGGCACCGGCGTCCTCGAAGCTGAAGTCGCCGGCGATCACCGGCTCGATGGTGCCGTCGTCGAGCATCTCGCCGAGCGGGCCGATCCACGGCTCGAGCGTTCCCCGGTCCTTCCACAGGGTGAGCATGTTCAGCCCGATCACCGCCTTCGATTCCGACATCTGCTTGATCATGCTGAAGCGCGGCATGCGGGCGACGGCCCGCAGCGCGGTCAAGAGGTTGCGCCGCTGGCCGGATACGACGGCCGAGGCCCCGAAGGCGACGAGGCGTCCTCCGGGGCGCAGCAGCGAGTAGCTCGTGCGGAAGCTCTTGCCGCCGACCGCGTCGAGGATCACATCGAACTTGCCGACGTCGCGCTCCCATCCGGGCTTGGTGTAGTCGACCGCGCGGTCCAGGCCGATCTCGAGGCATCGCTCGTGCTTGCCGGGCGAGGCCGTCCCGCACACCTCGGCGCCGTGGCGCTTGGCGATCTGCGTCGCCGCGATGCCGACGCCTCCCCCTGCCGAGTGCACGAGCACGCGCTCGCCTGGTTGCAGGTTGCCGTAGCCGATCAGGGCTGCCCACGCCGTGCCGTAGTTCACCGGGATGGCCGCGCCCTGCTCGAAGCTCAGCCGGTCCGGCAGCGCCACCACGTCCTGCGCCGGGACGGCCACCTGGGATGCGTAGCCGCCGAACTGCGTGCCTGCGAGGACGCGCTGGCCGTGGGTCAGCGACGGGTGGGAATCGGAGACGGCCGCCCCCAGCTCCAGGATCGTGCCCGCCACCTCGTAGCCGACCACGCACGGCGTCTTCGGCGCGTCCTGGTAGAGGCCCATGCGCGCCATCACGTCGGCGAAGTTGATCCCCGAGGCCGCCACTGCGATCCGCACGTCGTCAGGGCCGAGCTCGGGGTCGGGGCGCTCCTGCACCTCCAGCACCTGCGGTCCCCCGTGCTTGGTGATCACCACCGCGCGCATCGCGCGAGGCAGCCTACTCGATCAGCCGAGGTCGACCGACCAGCCGTTGACGAACCCGTCGGAGGCGACGATCTCCTGCACCACCTCGTCGGGCACCGGCGCGTCGGTCGTGACGACCATCGCCGCCAGTCGCTTCTCCTCCCCGTCGCCGTCCGGCGTGTGGCCGACCGCGGCCGAGGAGATGTTGATGCCGTGCGCACCGAAGATCGTGCCGACGCGGCCGATCATGCCCGGGAGATCCTCATAGCGGAAGACGGTCACGTACTGCTCGAGCTCGATCGTCAGGCGTCGTCCCTGCACCTCGACGAGATGTGGCACGCGGTTCGGGCCGATGCCGGTGCCCGCGACGGCGACGCGCTCGTCGCCCGCCACGACCGTCACGCGGATCAGCTCGTTGAAGTCCTGCGCCTCGGAGATCGCCTTCTCCTCGAAGATGATCCCCCGCTGCTGGGCCATCGTCGGCGCGTTGACAAGGTTGACCTGCTCCTCGGTGCGCCCCTCGAGCGCTCCCACGATCACCGCCAGGCCGAGCAGGCGCGTGTCGAAGTCGGCGATGCGCCCGAGGAACGCCGCCTCGATGCGCTCCACCGAGCTGCCCTCGGCGAGGTCCATCGCCAGCCGTCCGAGGTTCGTGGCCAGCGGCAGGAACGGCCCCAGCATCTCCATGTCCTCGGCGCCGATCGCCGGGATGTTCACCGCCGTGGAGACCACGCCGCCGGTCAGCGCCGCGACCACCTGCTCGGCGCTCTGATACCCGGCGCGGTCGGTCGCCTCCGCTGTGGAGGCCCCGAGGTGCGGGGTGACGACGACGCTGTCGTAGCCGAACAGCGGGTGCTCGGTGATCGGCTCCGTCGGGAACACGTCGAGCGCCGCGCCGGCCACCTTGCCGGAGTCGAGCGCCTCCTGCAGCGCCGCTTCGTCGATGAGCCCGCCGCGAGCCACGTTGAGGACCCGCACGCCGTCGCGCATCTTGGCGAACTGCTCCGCGCCGAGGAACCCTTCGGTCTCAGCGGTCTTCGGCAGGTGCACGGTGATGAAGTCCGCCTCGGCGTAGATGTCGTCGGGGCTGTCGGCCTTCTCCACGCGCAGCTCGCGGTAGCGCTCGGCGCTGACGAACGGGTCGAAGGCGAGCACACGCATGCCGAAGCCGCGGGCTCGCTGGGCGACGAGCTGCCCGATGCGGCCGAAGCCGAGGATGCCGAGCGTCTTCTCGTAGAGCTCGACGCCCGAGAACCGCGAGCGCTCCCACTTGCCGGCGGTCAGCGAGGCGTAGGCCTGCGGCACGTTGCGCGCGAGGGCCAGCAGCAGCGCCATCGTGTGCTCGGCGGCAGTCACCACGTTGGACTCGGGCGCGTTCGCGACGACGATCCCGCGCTTGGTCGCCGCCACGACATCCACGTTGTCGACCCCCACCCCCGCCCGTCCGATCACCCGCAGGCGCCCGGCCCGGCCGATCAGCTCAGCGGTCAGCTTGGTCGCCGAGCGGATGACGATGCCCTCGTACCCGCCGATGCGCTCGGCGAGCTCCTCCTCGGTCCAGTCGACGCCGACGTCGACGTCGAAGTGCTCGCGCAGCAGCGCCACACCGGAATCGCCGATCTTCTCCTTGACGAGCACCCTCGGGCGCTCGCCGGCCGGTCGCTGCTCGGTCGCCGTCTCGGTGGTCGGGGTGCTCATTGCGCGGTCCTCTCCAGCACCCAGTCGATGCACGACGTGAGCGCTTCGACGTCGGCCGTGTCGACCGCGGGGAACATGCCGATGCGCAGCTGGTTTCGGCCCAGCTTGCGGTATGGCTCGACATCCACTATCCCGTTCGCGCGCAGCGTCGACGCGAGCGCCGCCGCATCCACCGAGTCGGCGAAGTCGATCGTTCCGACGACCAGCGAGCGCTTCGCCGGGTCACCGACGAAGGGGCTCGCCGTGGCGTGCGCGTCGGCCCAGCCGTACAGGTGCTCCGAGGAGGCACGGGTGCGCGAGACGCACCACTCGAGGCCCCCTCCGCCGAGCATCCAACGAAGCTGCTCGGCGAGCAGGAACAGCGTCGCCACGGCCGGCGTGTTGTAGGTCTGGTCCTTGGTCGAGTTCTCCAGCGCCGTCTGCAGCGATAGGAACTCGGGGATCCAGCGGTCCGAGGCGTGCAGCGCGGCGATGCGCTCCTGCGCCGCCGGGCTGAGGACCGCCATCCACAGCCCGCCGTCCGCCGCGAAGCCCTTCTGCGGAGCGAAGTAGTAGGCGTCCGCCTGCGAGACGTCGACGGGCAGGCCACCCGCGCCGGAGGTGGCGTCGATCGCCACGAGCGCGCCATCGGCGCCGGCGGGGCGCACGACAGGCAGCATCACTCCGGTCGAGGTCTCGTTCTGCGCCCAGGCGATCACGTCAGCGCCCGCCTCGGCAGCCGGGCCGCCTGCGAGAGCGGGATCGGGAGCGTCGCCCGGCTCTGCGGAGATCGTCGCCGAATCGGCGAGGAACGGCGCGCCCGCCGTTACCGCGGCGAACTTCTGCGAGAACTCGCCGAACGTGAGGTGCAGCGCCCGACGCTCGACGAGGCCGAACGCGGCCGCGTCCCAGAAGGCCGTCGCACCGCCGTTGCCGAGAGCGATCTCGTATCCGTCCGGCAGGGACAGCAGCTCCCGAAGCCCTGCGCGAATCTCGCCGACGAGTGACTTGACCGGCTTCTGCCGATGGGATGTGCCCATCAGGGCCGCGCCGTCGGACGCGAGACGCTCGAGCGCGCGGACCGGAACCTTCGACGGGCCGCAGCCGAAGCGCCCGTCGGCGGGCCTCAGCTCTTCGGGAATCACGAGACGGGTCTCTGCTGTCACTGGGCTCGGCGTCATTTGGGGCTCCTCGCTCGGTCAGACCTCGAGGGATGTCGATGTCGGAGGGTGCCCAGGCGCGCGGCGGATAGTCAGTCGTCGCTCCCCGGTGGTGAACTCCACCCGAGCGCCAGTCGCGACGAGCAAGCGAGTGTAGCGGAC
>JAOPZV010000189.1 GCA_025963935.1 Solirubrobacterales bacterium | reverse complement strand
GCGGCGTGATCTTCGAGACCGACGACTGTCGCGGCACCTACCAGAGCCTACGGGCTGCGGGCGTTGAGTTCACGCAGGAACCGACGGAGCGTTTCTACGGCACCGACTGCGCGCTGCGCGATCCGTTCGGGAACCCGATCCGCTTCACCCAACCGCCGGACGGACCAATCGTCGTGCCATCGGCCGAGGCGCTGCAGGCGCAATCCTGACGACTGGTACATCGCGAGGCCGCGTCGTCGCGTTCGCTGCGGCGGGAAGCGGGCACGAGCCATTGGAGTGATGCCGCGCGCGAACCAGAAGGACGTGGCGGTCCCGCCCCGTCCTTAACCCGCGGGTATCTACGTCCGCGCGGCCGTCAGCCCGGTCAGCCCGCCCACCGACGCCGCTCGACCCGCCGACAGATGATGGACCGCGCAAAACCGCCTATCGTCTAGGTCGAGGTCTTGGTCGCCGGGTTCGCCGGCTCAGGTGCAGAGCGCGGGCGCGGCCCGGTTGTTCTGGCGATTGATCCGAGGCACAGATGGGTGCGAACGAGCTGGACAAGCGCCGCGCGGCCTACGCGGCTCGTCAGTTGGGCGCAGAGCAACATCGGCGTCCCAGGGCCTCGCGAACCCTCACCGCACGGGCACAGGCCGAGCGTGAGGTCGCCGCTCACATCGCGGTCGCCGACGCGCTCGTGGCGTGGGACGGGGCGGACAACGGCTTCGCTGGGCTTCTCGCCGGCCTCGCCGGCGCCCTGGACCGCGAGGTCGGTGTCTTCTGGGTCCCGCGCGGCGACCGGCTGAGGCCAAGAGCGTTCTGGCAGACGGACACCGTTGAGCTTGGGGAGTTCAAGGTGATGACGCTCACCTCGCGGCTTCCGCGAGGCGTCGAGCTCCCGGGGCAGGCATGGCAGCAACTGGAAGCTCGAGGCCGCGATGGTGTCGACGGGCCTGTCCCACCGCGCTGGCGCGCGGCCCTCGCCACAGGCTTCCGCGAGGCGATCGCCTTCCCCGCCGTGTGGCAAGGCGACGCGATCGCCGTGATCGAGCTCGTCTCGCAAGAGGAGCCCGAGCTGACAGATCGGCTGAAGCGCTCGCTCGCCGCGATCGGCCACGTGCTCGGTAGCTTTCTCGCCCAGCGTCGCGGCGTCCTCGACGAGCATCTGATCACCGGCCGTCAGGCGGAGATCCTGGGGCTCGCAGCGCGGGGCCTGTCAGGGCGCGAGATCGCCGAGCGGCTGGCGGTGAGCCCGAACACGGTCAAGACCCATTTCGAGAACAGCTATGCGAGGCTGGGTGTGAGCAGCCGAGCCGCGGCGGTCGCAGAGGCCATTCGACTTGGATTGGTGGATTGAATGCAGCTAGGAGGCGATGGACCCGTCTCCGCCGGCTGGGCGGGGGCACCGAATGCGATGAGCGACCTTCCCATGCACCACGGGCTGCTCGTCTATGACAACGACGACGATTTCGTTGATCGGAGCGGGTCCTACCTCGGAGCCGGAACCGAGGGTGGAGAGGTAGGCCTGGCCGTCCTCAGTCAGGGGAAGTGGGCTCTGCTGCGCGAGGCTCTCGGCGACGCCGCGGTGCGAATCCGATTCATCGACCGCGACTCGCTCTACTCGCGTCCGCTCGACGCGCTTGCAAGCTACTCCTCGGCCTTGCGGCGAGCGACCGCTGAAGGGGCTCCGGCCGTGCGGCTGCTGGGCGAGATCCCGGTTCCGGGCAGCCAGCACAAGGAAGCCTGGACGCAGGACCAACTCGATGCGTGGACCCTCTACGAGGCGGTCATCAACCGCGCGTTCGCCGATCAGCCCATCTCGATCCTCTGCGGCTACGACGTGCGCGAGCAGCCGGCGGCCGCGGTCGACGGTGCATTTCGCACCCACCCCCGGGTGCTCGTCGACGGCTGGGAGAACAACCCCCGCTACGAAGACCCCGCAGAGCTCGTCGGCGCGTTGACGCGGACTCCCGAGGCCTTGAGCGATCTGCGGGAGATGCCGTTGGACGACGACGCGAACGACTTCAGCGTGCGGTTGCGCAACGAGCTGGCAAGCCTCCAGGCGCCGGAGCCGCAGGCTGAGAAGCTCGTGCTGGCGGCACGCGAGATCTTCGAGAACGCAGTGGCGTACGGCCAGGGCGCCCAGTCTCAGCGGCTTGGCCGCGTCGGGACGTTCATCGTGTGGGAGCTGTCCGACAGAGGGCGCGGGTTCGACGACCCGCTCGCCGGATATCTGCCGCCGCGTCAGGAGGAGGCCGACGGAAGAGGGCTGTGGCTGGCGCGCCAGCTCACCCATGACGTCGAGTTCTTCACCTCACAACGCGGTTTCACCACGAGGCTCTGGATCTGAGGTCGCTCCGACGGAGCTCGAGCGTTACCGGCGGGTGAGCACGACGACCGGAATCTGACGGTCGGTTCTCGCCTGGTAGGCGTCGTAGTCCGGCCACACCTCGCTCATCAGCGACCAGAGGCGCTCGCGCTCCTCGCCCTCGGCGGTGCTTGCCCGTGCGGCGATCTCCTCCCCCATCACCTGGATCGTCACGTCGGGGTTGCCCTTGAGGTTCTCGTACCACCCCGGGTTCTCTGGAGCGCCGCCCTTCGAGGCCACCACGACCCAGCGATCGCCGTCGGTGCGGTGGATGAGCGGGGTCGTCCGTTGCTCGCCCGACACCCGTCCCTCCGTGCTCAGCAGCAGGATCGTCGTTCCCCGCCAGTGATACCCGCGCTCGCCACCTGTCTCGCGATAGACGCGAACGTGCTCGTCGCCGAACAGCTGATCGTCGGTCGAGGCCATCGCCGCACAGGCTAGCGTGGAGCTGGATATCGGCGACTCACGCCTGCGCGGCGGCACGACCGCCGCGCTCGCCCGTGTGCGCGTGCGGGTCGCAGATCGCGAGCTGAAATCCAACGGGGCCCAGCGGCAAACAGCGGATGTGCTCCGCTGGCGGACCGAGCGAACCGGGGCCCACAGGAGTAAAGAAAGGCCCCGGTTCGCTGCGCCTCGCACGTCGCCCGGCACGTCTCAGCGCTGGACGGCTATCCGCGTGCGCGATCGGTCCCGCTGCTCGCGCCGATGGCGGAGCCCTGCCGTACATCCTCGGGCGGAACGAGGATTGCAGCAAGCTTCTTGATCACGACAGGCGCCCGAGCCCGGTGGCGCCCCGGCCGTGCCTTCGCGCGGCATGTCGACCTGCCGGGTCAGCACGCATCAAAGACTCCTGGCGGCGCGAGGGGGCCCGCCCCGCCAGGCAGAGGGAGGAGAGGGTCCTTCGGCTGCCGGCCGGATTGGAGCCGGCAGACGTCTCCACACCGCGGCCCTCCGAGGCGGTGTGGGGAAACTGGATGAGCCGCGCGGAGCAGAAGCGCCGTCGCGGCGGGCCTGTCCTCACATCAGCTCCCGTGCGACATATCGGACCACGTTCAGTGCCTCATCGGGCGGGAACACGAGCATCGCAAGCAGCTCCGCTCCTGCCTCTTCGTAGCGCTCGGACCACTCCTTGATCGTGGAGGGCGTGACGTTCGGCTGCTCGCTGTGGGACATCGAGGTCTCGACATCCGCCATGTGGTCCGGCACGACCAGGACGGCCGTGCCGTAGATGATGTCGTCGGCGCGGCCGAGCGGCTCGGCCTGCTCGCGTATCTGGCGGCGGGCATTTGCCCAGAAGTCGACCGTGCGGTTCCACGGAATCCAGCCGTCGCCCAGCTCGGCGGTCAGCGTGAGCATGTTCTGCCTCCAGCCCCCGATCCAGAGCGGCGGGTGGGGCTTTTGGATCGGCTTGGGTCCGATCACGGCGTTGTGGGCCGAGTAGTACTCGCCGTCGAAGTCGACCTCGTCGTCGTCCCAGAGGCGCAGGATCAGCTCGATCCCCTCGCGCAGCCTCGCTTTCCGCGAGGCCGGGTCGCCGAAGTCCGTGTCGATGACACCGAAGGACCCGGCCGACCAGCCGGTGCCTATCCCGAAGTCGACGCGACCGCCGGAGAGCCGGTCGATCGTGGCGACCTGCTTGGCCAGCAGGGCGGGGGGTCTCAGCGCCATCGGGGTCACGGCGGTACCGAGGCGCAGGCGCTCGGTCCTGCCAGCGAGGTAGGAGATGAGCGCCCACGTCTCGACGGTCTCCTCGGCATAGCCCTCGGTCTCGTGGTAAGGGTTCATCAAATGGTCGGTGAAGAAGATGCGCTCGAAGCCGAGCTGCTCGCATTCGAGCGCGAGTTGGACCATCAGGTCCTGGTCGTAGGGCGCCCAGTTGGGCGTGATCAGGGCGTATTGCATAGCCATCCTCTCCGAGAACCAACCGTTTGGTTGACCCTAGTCTCTGCCGACGTGGGTGTCAACCGAGCGGCGCCGGCGGCCGCCCCGCCTCATCGGCCCTGGGTGCGAGAGGTCCTCTGTTCCCGCTGGCGCTTCACCAGGCCGGTATCGAATCCGGCTCCCTGCCACGCCTCGGCACGGTCTCGTTCGCGCGCGAGCAGCTCACCGAGCGGAGCCCCGGCGCCGTCCCTGAGCTGGGCGAGCATCGCGCGCACCGCTCCCTGATGGCCCTCGAGCACCGCGTCTGCCAGCGAGAGGGCGCGCGGCAGCAGGTCATCGTGGGGCACGACGTCGTTGACGAGCCCAATCCGGAGAGACTGCTCGGCCGTGACGGGACGGCTCGTCAGCACCATCTCGGCGGCACGGCGCGTGCCAACGGCCAGGGACAGACGGCTCAAGCCACCCCAGCCCGGCAGGAGCCCGATGCGCGCGTGAGTGTCCGCGAAGCTGGCGCGCTCGGATGCGACGAGCAGGTCGCACATCAGCGCGAGCTCCAGTCCCCCCGTCACCGCGGGCCCGTTGATCGCGCCGATCACCGGCTTGCTGACGCCGCGCAGGGGGTCGCCCATCTCCGGCGCATGGCCTCGCTCCTCGAGCTCCCGTAGATCGACGCCCCCGCAGAAGGCAGGGTCCGTCCCCGTGAGAACAATCACGTCCACCTCCTCGGACGCCTCGGCCTCGGCGAAGCCCTGCTCGAGTGCCCGCAGCAGCTCGGTGTCCAGGGCGTTTCGCCGCTCAGGCCTGTGCAGCGTCAGGATCTGCGTCGACCCGTGCCGCTCTGCGAGCAGAACCGACACGGTCAGTAGGGGGCGTCGAAGCCGGCCGACAGACGCGTCATGCGCCATACGCCATCGTCCGGGTCCCGCG
Source organism: Solirubrobacterales bacterium (assembly GCA_025963935.1). Lineage (GTDB taxonomy): Bacteria > Actinomycetota > Thermoleophilia > Solirubrobacterales > Solirubrobacteraceae > Palsa-744. The sequence continues at coordinate 3,272 of JAOPZV010000189.1, read as the reverse complement.
CGAGCGCCAGCCGATAGGGACCGGCCGTCAGCGGTCTCATCGACGCGTCGCTTGAGCCGAGCAGGATCAGGTACGCGTGGGCGCTGGCTGTGTCGGGCCCCACCTCGTCGACGACGACATTGGTGAAGACATGACGCCGCTGATCGGACTGTTCGTCCCAGAACCCGGTCAGGAAGTCGACGATCGCCGCTCGGCCCTCGAACGGCCCGACGGGGTCGGTGCCCATGATCTGCCCCTCCCAGACGCCGTCCTGCGTGAAGCAGTCCTCGAGCCCGGCGCGGTCGCGCTCGTCATACGCCCACCCGTAGCGGGCGACGCGCTCTGCGACCAGGAGCCTGTCGATCGCCCGGCCCGCATCCGTCGCGGCGGTCAGGGGCCGCACGGTCGCGTGCCTCATGCTGCGCGCCCACCCCGGTGCAGGCCTCAGGTTCTCTTGCTCGCTCACGGTTCCTCCTCTGCGTTCGACGACAGGCTCACATGATAAGCGACCAAACGTTTGGTGTATCTAGGCGGCGGGACCGTTGGGATCGGCGTCTGGGAATTGGGCGATCGTCCCGAGGAGCAGCTCGCTCAGCGGTGCGTCCGCGACCTCGATGACATTGCCGTCCGGGTCGGTGGTGTAGGTCAGGTGGTGAGCCCCCCACTCCGTCACCGGAAACACCAGGCCGCCCCCGGCCTTGAGCACGCGGGCCACCGTCTCCTCGACATCGTCGACCTGGAAGCCGACATGCATGATGTTGGAGCGCCAACCCTCGAGCGGCGCGCGCTCGTGCCGAGGGTGCTGGAACTCGAAGAGCTCGATTAGGCCGGTCGCGAAGCCCAGGTGGCACAGGCGGAAGCTGACACCGGCTGGGCCCTCGAACATCCCCTCGGCGAATGGCCCCTCGATGACGAAGGGACGGGATAGCGCCTTTGCGCCGAAGGCCTCGACATAGAAGCGGATCGACCGCTCCATGTCCGTGACGCGGATGCCTACGTGGTCGTTGGCGCGCGTCCTCATGCTCGATCACCGCTCGTCACTGTACGCCCCCGCCCCCGAGCCCGGGACAACCGTGGCCCGGGGGCGGTCCGGCGCAGCCGGTCTCACTTAGGCGCGATGCCTTCGCCAAGCTTTCCCGTGCCCAGCATGAGCCCGCTGGCGTCGTACAGCTTGTCGCTGACGGGCACCACTTTGCCTTTTTCGATCTTCGAGAACGCCACGCTGCGGTTGAACAGGCGCCCGAAGCCCTTCGGGCCCGCGGTCCATTCTTTCGTGAAGTCGAGGGTCGGCACCTGTCCGTTGGTTTCGAGGTTTGTCGTTTTCGAAGCAGCCGCCAGGAACGTTTTGCTATTGATGGGGCCGGTCATCTTTTCCACGACCTTCGTGAAGGCCGTGTACCCGTTCCAGTCCCCGAGCGCGGTGATGCTGTCGTAATCCAGTGATTTGTCGGCGCCGTATTGCTGCAGCGCTGTGCGCATGTCCGCCCACGGTTTGGTCGAGAGGTCTGGGAACGGGCCGCCGATCACGCTGCCCTCGGCGATCTGTTCATAGCCTTTGACGGCATTCTGGTTGAGGTTGCCCTGCACTCCGTAGAGTTTGGCTTTCGTGCCCGACTGCTGCCAGGCCGGCATGTACGCCTGATACTGGGTTTCGGCAATGATTCCGATCACGCAGTCGGCGTTTTCGCCCGTCGCTTCGGCCACCTGCGGGCTGTAGTCTTTCGCGGCCGCCGGGAGGTTCACGATCTTTCCCAGCGTCTTCCCGTAGGCCTTCGCGGCGTTCTTCATGATCGGGTCCACGATCGCCCCGGCGCCTTCGACGACCACCGCGTTGACGTGTTTGCAGCCTTCTTCGTAGGCCCTGGCAACAATGCCTGCCCCGTTGGCCGGGAAGCTTCCCTGTGGGAATGAAACCTTGCTCGCGAACTCCGGTGCCGATTGCGCGGAGGAGAGTCCGAACCAGGCTGCGCCTGCTTTTTCCAGCACCGGCACGACGACGGCTCCGAAGAAGGTGAACGAGCCCACTCCTGCGACGGCTCCGCCTTCAAGGCCTTCGCGCGCACACTTCGTGGCCTGTGTCGCTTCACCGCGGTCGTCGCATACCGTGACTTCGAGCGGGTGGCCGCTGATGCCGCCGTGAGCGTTGATCCACTTCTCGTAGGCCTTTGCGGTGGTCTGTACGGCCGCATACTCCGGTACCGCCTGAGCATGGACCGTGGTGATGGTGAACGTCTTGATCGGGGTTCCCGTCGGCTTCGCAGTCGACGATGTGGACGCGGGAGCCGCCGCCGAGGACGAGCTCGTGCTGCTGCTGCTTTTGCTGCTGCCGCATGCGGCCAGTGCAAGACCCGCGAGCACCGTTGCAGCGAGCGCCAGGAGTCGCATCTCCCTGCGCCGCGTCGAGCGGCCGCTCCGGCGCCGCGCTGGTGGGCCACCGGCATCTCGCACGGGGGCGAGGCGTTCAGGCACGAGCATCGATTCCCTCCTCCATTGACCAGAGCCACCCCCCGCGCCACCACCGCTGATCCGCCGTGCTGGCTGGATCGGGCTCGCGCGCGAGTCTACCAGTCGATTGGTAGGGCCGCACGATGGGCTGAACGGCCCTCTCACCCCGTCTCGCCCCACCGGCGAATCAGCGGACAGGATTGCCTGCGCCGGGACGGGCGGCGCTAGGCTGCCGCCTTCTTCCTGCGGGCGGCTTTGCGTGGTTTCCTGCGTCCCCTGGCGTTGCAGACCATGCCCACGATCATGTCGGCGTACACCTGGGCGATGTGCTCCGGCGGGTCTGGCCCGTCGGGTTTGTACCAGCTGGAGAGACCATTGATGGCCGAGAGGATGTAGAAGGCGGAAAAACGAGCGTCGAGGTCGCGGTCGGCCTGCCCTTCGGCCTTGACTTCGTTGATCATCCGCGCCACCGCCGCCTCGTAGTCGTGTCGTTTCTTCAGTACCTGCTGGAGGCGCGCGCCGGTCAGGTGCCGCCACTCGTTGAAGTACAGGCTCGCGCGCTCGAGGTTCTTGAGATGCCACAGAGACCAGTCCCGCGAGAACGCCTCGAGTCGCTCGACCGCCGTCAGCCCGCGATTTTCGATCGCCCCCATCATCGCGAAGCTCTGCTCATCCGACCCCTCGAAGATGCGGGCGAGCAGGTCTTCCTTGGAGTCGATGTAGTGATAGAGGCTGCCCTTCAGGACGCCCACGCTGTCGGCGACGTCCTGAATGGAGGCCGCCGCATATCCCTTGCGGTGGAAGACCTCGATCGCTGCGTGCAGGACCTCGTCCTGACGATTGCGCCT
>JAOPZV010000188.1 GCA_025963935.1 Solirubrobacterales bacterium | reverse complement strand
CCCCGAACCCGCCGGCGAAGATCGCCGGGATCGAGCGGTTCATCGCGACCGCCATCAGGTTCGTGAGGATCGAGCCGGACGCGCCGACGATCATCCCGGCGACGATCAGCGCGGGGTTGTTCAGCGCGATGCCGGTGGCGGCCGCGGAGAGCCCCGTGAATGCGTTGAGCATCGAGATCACGACCGGCATGTCGGCGCCGCCGATCGGCAGCACCACCGCGTTGCCGAGCAGCGCGGCGCACACCAGCAGGCCGATGAAGATCGCTTCGGAGTGATCGCCGGCGGCGATGTCGGCTCCGGCCGCGACCGCCAGGATGAGCAGAACGAGGTTGACTATCTGCTGCGCCGAGCCGAAGCTGATCGGCCGGCCGGGGATGATTTCCTGGAGCTTGCCGAAGGCGATGTTCGAGCCCCAGAACGACACCGACCCGATGATCGCTGCGAAGAGGGAGAAGACCGTGATGTAGGTGGCGCTGTGGGCGAAGCCGTGCGTGAGGCGGAACTCGGCCCAGGAGATGAGGAACACGGCACCACCGCCGACCCCGTTGAACAGGGCCACCATCTGCGGCATCGCCGTCATCTTCACCTGTCTCGCCGCGGGTACCCCGACCGCGGTGCCCAGCGCGATGCCGAGCGCGATCAGGCCCCAGTTGCCCTCCTGCGGGTTGAGCAGCGTGGCGATCACGGCTATTGCCATGCCGACGGCCGCGATGCGGTTGCCGCGCACGGCGGTGGTCGGCCCGGACAGGCCGCGCAGCCCCTGGATGAAGAGCGCGAAGGCGACGATGTACAGGACGTCGAGGAAGCTCTGGTCCTGCAGGAACGAGCTGGCCAGTGGCGGGGAGATCACGACTCGCCGCCGTCGTCCTCGCCGTGCTCGCCCTCGGCGGGCGGCGGCTTGGGCTTCGCCTTGAACATCTCGAGCATGCGATCGGTTACGAGGAACCCACCGACGACGTTGATCGTGCCGAACGTGATCGCGATGACGAGGATCACCTTGTTGAAGGCATCGTTGCCGGCCAGGCCGACGATCAGCAGACCGCCGAGCAGGACGATCCCGTGGATCGCGTTCGTCCCCGACATCAGCGGCGTGTGCAGCGTGTTTGGCACCTTCGAGATCACGACGAACCCGATGAAGCCCGCGAGGACGAGGATCGAGAGGTTCGTGGTTAGCGTGCTCGCGAGGATCATCTGTCGACCTCCATTGCGGCTTTGGCTCCCGGGTTGACGACCTCGCCGGCGCGCACGACGCAGGAGCCGCTGATGATCTCGTCCTCGAAGTCCATCGTGAGCGCGCCGTCGTCGCCGACGAACAGCTCGAGCAGCGCGAGCACGTTGCGGGCGAACAGCTGCGAGGAGTGCTCGGCCATGCTCGCCGGGAGGTTGAGCGGCGAGACGATCTTCACCTCGTGGCGGACGACCGTCTGGCCGGGCTCCGTGAGCTCGCAGTTGCCGCCGGCCTCACCGGCGAGGTCGACGATCACCGAGCCTGGCTTCATGCCTTCGACGGCCTCTGCGGTGACGAGCTTGGGCGCCGGGCGCCCAGGCACGAGCGCGGTCGTGATCACGACGTCGAATCCCTTGATCGCGTCTGTCAGAGCCTGCTGCTGGCGAGCGCGCTCCTCGTCGGTGAGCTCGCGGGCGTACCCCCCCTCCCCGCTCGCCTCGAGCCCAAGGTCGAGCCACATCGCGCCGAGCGACTGCACCTGCTCGGCCACCTCGGGCCGCACGTCGTATCCGGTTGTCCGGGCGCCCAGGCGTTTGGCCGTCGCAAGCGCCTGCAGCCCCGCGACGCCGACCCCCAGGACGAGGACCTTCGCGGGCGGGATCGTGCCGGCAGCGGTCATCAACATCGGATAGAAGCGACCCATCTCCTCGGCGCCCAGCAGGGCGGCCCTGTAGCCGGCGACGTTGCTCTGGGAGGAGAGCGCATCCATCGACTGTGCGCGGGAGATCCGCGGGATCGCCTCCATCGCGAATGCCGTCGCCCCGGCGTCGGACAGGGCGCGGGTCGTCTGCGGGCTGGTCAGCGGCTGCAGGAAGCCGATCAGGATGGATCCGCTGCCCAGCCCGCGGATCTGCTCGGGATCGGGGGGCGCGATCGTCACCACGACGTCGGAGCCCCAGATATCGGCGGAGTCGCCACTGATATCGGCCCCCGCGTCGGCGAACGCCTCGTCGCTCAGCAGCGCATCGGTGCCGGCGCCGCGCTGAACGACGACGTCGAGGCCTTTGCCCTTGAGCTTGCTCACGACCTCCGGCACGAGCGCCACCCGGTGCTCGCCAGCCGCGGTCTCCTTCGGTACGCCTATCCGCATGAAGTGCGAGAACGTATCCCATCCCACGCGCGGGCGGCGTCCCGGTGTGCGAGACTCGAAGCACGGTGACGGTGAACCTGACCCGCATCTACACCAAGCTCGGAGACGGCGGGGAGACACACCTCGGGGACATGAGCAGGGTGTCCAAGCTCCACCCCCGCGTGGAGGCCTACGGCACGGTGGACGAGTTGAACGCGACCATCGGCGTGGCCCTGCTGGAGCCTCTGCCGCAGATGTTCGTGACGTGGCTGCAGCGGGTGCAGAACGACCTGCTGGACGTCGGCGCGGACCTGTCGGTGCCGCCGGCGGCGGATGCCTCGGCTGAGTCCGGCTCGCGCGAGCGGCTGCGCGTGGGCCCCCCCTACACCGAGTGGCTGGAGCGGGCCTGTGACGAGGTCAACGCGAAGCTCGAGCCGCTGCGCTCGTTCGTGATCCCCGGCGGCACGCCGGCCGGGGCGCATCTGCACGTCTGCCGCACGGTCTGCCGCCGTGCTGAGCGGCGAGCGATCGCCGTCGGCGAGGAGACCAACCCGGAGGTCGTTCGCTACCTGAACCGCCTTTCTGACCTGCTGTTCATCCTCAGCCGCGCGGTGAATTCCCATGGCGCGGCAGGCAGCTCAGGTGAGCCGCTGTGGGACCCGGGATCCCACGCCGAGCCGGCGGCGGGGGATTGACAGGCGGCTACTCGGTCCGCGAGGACGGCCAGCGCCGCTCGGCCGCCCGCAGCGCGGCGACGGCGAGCGCGGTCCACAGGATCGCGACGAGGTAGCCGCCGAGTACGTCGCTAGGCATGTGCCACGCGAGGATCAGCAGCGCGCAGCCCACGGCTGCCGCGAAAAGCGCGCCCAGGACCCCGACGACCGGGCGCAGGCGCACGGGTGAGACGAGCACCGCGCTGAGCACCAGGGCGAGGGCGGCAGTCGCGTGGCCACTCGGCCACGAGGCCGGGGCGACGTGCACTGCGCCGACCTGGACGTGGGGATGGGCCAGGAGCGGCTTCAGCGTCTCGGCGGTGAGCGGCGCGAGTGACATGACGGCGGTCACAGCGACCGCCACGCGGGGGCGTCCCTGGCCGAGCGCGAACGCCACCAGCGCGGCGCCCCACAGGATGAAGAGGGACGGTTTGAGCAGGTGGATCACGAAGTTCGCCGCCGAGTCGACGTGCGGGCGGCTGAGCAGCGTGAAGTCGCGCAGGGTCAGCGCATCTCGCAGGTGCGCCGCCGGAACGAACTGGGCAACCGCCCAGATCAAGGCCAGCGCGAGCAGGCAGAGACCCGCGACGCCGAGTGGCCTCGCCGCGTCGCGGCGCCCGCGGGCGGCGCTCGGCCCGACGGCTGCGGGGGTGTAGGCGCGTCCGCTCATCGTCGCTTAAGGGTATGCCCGCGGCTAAAGCGTTGCTGAACGCTCAGCGCGGCGCCGCGGCCGACGCCGGCGCGAGGACGGCGCCGAGCAGCAGGCCGATCGCCTGCGCGGCGCCGTCGAGGCTTTGACCCGCGGCGCCAGTCGCCCTGGCGCGGGCGGCCGCTGACGCCACGGCAGCGTGCCGGGCGGCGCGCT
>JAOPZV010000183.1 GCA_025963935.1 Solirubrobacterales bacterium | reverse complement strand
GTGCCGCCGCCGGCCGTGATCGCGCCCGACTCGATTCCGCCGAAGCTCGGCCCGGGCGACGCGCCCGGCGGCTACGACATCTACGGACCGCGCGTCCCCGCGGTGGTGGTCTCGCCGTACTCCAAGCCAAATTCCGTGACCAACGTCGTGCACGACCACACCTCGTTCCTCGCCACCGTCGAGGCGAAGTGGAACCTGCCGGCACTGACCTACAGGGACGCCAACGCGAAGACCGTCAAGGACTTCCTCGACGTCGAACACGCAGCGTTCATGCAACCACCGACGATCGCCGAACCGCCGGCGCCGGTCGCCGCCGCAACCACCACCTGACCACCTGAGAGGGAGACGAACATGCGCCTCAGCCCCACCTCGCACCGCACGCCCGCCAAGCTCGCACGGCCTGTGTCCTCGATCCGCACGATCGCGACGCTGGCGGCGGCGGCATGCGTTGCTCTTGGCGGGACGGTTGATGCGCACGCCGCCTCGACGCTGCCGAAAGTGCGCCACGTCTTCGTCATCGTGCTCGAGAACCAGGGCTACGCCGCGACGTTCGGCAACCCGAGCGCCGACCCCTATCTCGCACAGACGCTCCCCGCGCAGGGCGCCCTGCTCGAACGCTATTACGCGACCGGGCACGCGAGCAACGACAACTACATCTCGCTCGTCTCCGGGCAGCCGCCGAACGCCCAGAACCAGGCCGACTGCCCGCAGTTCGACGACTTCACCGGCGCGGTCATGCTGTCCAACGGAGTGGAGACGGGAACGGGCTGCGTGTACCCGGCCGAAGTGCCGAACATCGGCAACCAGCTGACGGCCCGCAAACTGACGTGGAAGGCATACCAGGAGGACATGGGCAACCTGCCCAACCGCGAGGCCGCCGCCTGCGGGCATCCCAAGGTCGGCGCCACCGACGAAACCCAGAAAGCCGTCGCCGGTGACGGCTATGCCACGCGCCACGACCCGTTCGTGTACTTCCACTCGACGATCGACGAAGCGAGCTACTGCAATAAGCACGTCGTCGCGCTCGGCTCCCCGACCGGTGCGATGCCCCCCGCCGCGCTGCGCGGGGAGACGGGGCTCGCGACAGATCTGACGACCCTCGCGAAAACCCCGCGCTTCTCGTTCATCACGCCGAACCTGTGCAGCGACGGGCACGACTACCCCTGCGTCAACCAGCCGAGTGGAGCATCCGCGCTCGCCGACATCGACAGCTTCCTCGAAACGTGGGTCCCGAAGATCACGAGCTCACAGGCCTACCGCGAAAACGGCCTGCTGGAGATCGTCTTCGACGAGGCGGCCAACTCGGAAACCGAAGCGTGCTGCGAAGAGATGCCCGGCCCGGGGTCACCCTCGCCCGGGATCACCGGCCCCGGAGGCGGCCGGGTCGGCGCGGTGCTCCTCTCGCCGTTCATCAAGCCCGGCACGCTCAGCACGACCGCCTACAACCACTACTCCTCGCTCGCCAGCTGGGAGTCGCTGCTCGGGCTCCCGCGCCTCGCATATGCCGCATCCGTGCCGAGCCTCTTCGGGCCCGACGTCTTCACCGCCGCGCCGGCCCGCTGAGCGGACCTACGCGGCGAGACCCTGCGCGTGGAGCGACGCGTCGAGCGCCTGCTCGAAGAGCGAGTGGATGCGCTGGGCCGCGCTGCGCTCGTCGCCCAGGATGCGCGAGGCGAGGAGCGCCGTCTCGCCGTCTCCCGCGAGATCCGCCACGCGTCCGAGCATCTCGTATGAGGCGATCTCCAGATGCTCGAACGCGTAGGCGAACGCAGCGAGCTTGGCCGGAGTGTCGGGCTGGGCGCCGAAGAACGCAGCCCAGTTGAGCGCCCCGAGGCTGAGCACCGCGTCCTTCAGCCGCGACGGGCTCGCGCCGAGAGCCTCCAGGCGTGCCGTCACGACGCGCTGGTGCTCCTCGGTCTCCGAGCGGTGCTCCTCGTAGGCGGCCGCCAGCTCGGGGCCTCCCGCGAGCTCGGGCGCCTTCTCGAGCAGCCTGAGCGCCTGCGCCTCGATCGCGTGGGCGTCCGCTAGGTACTTCACCAGTTGCTCCTGAAGCTCCTCGCGCCCCACCTCGCGCAGCGACGCCTGCACGGCCCTGTCGAACAGCCCCTCCAGGCGCTGCCCCATGGCACGCTCCTGTCCCGCGATCATGTGCGCCACGGTGTCCGTCTCGGCGTCGCCGGCGCGCTCGGCCACGCGGGAGAGCAGTTCGTAGGCCGCAAGCTCCATGTGCTCGTAGGAGAAGGCGTGCGCCACGAGCTTTCCCGTGCTGTCCGGCTGCGATCGCGCGAACGCCACGAAGCCCTTGCCGGTGAGGGTGCCAACCAGGTCCTTGACCTTCGCCGGGCGCGCCCCGCGCGCCTCCAGGCGCTCGCGCACCAGGCGCTCGTGGTCCTCTGTCTCACTCAGATGCTTGGCGAAGGCGGCGGAGACCTCCGGGTCGCGCGAGATGTCTGGCGCCGCCTTCATCTGGGCGAGCGCCTGCTCCTCGATCGAGTGTGCGTCGGTCAGATACTTCGTCACCTGCTCTTGGATGTCCGCCGGTGTCATGGTCGTGGTCTCCCGTTGTCTGGTACACCGAGGATGACCCGGATGGCGGGTTTGTAAACACGCCACGCTTGACAGTTTTCACACTTGGAAATAGTGTTCACTGCGCGACGAGGGGTCGCAACCGGCAGTTTTCCATAAACCTGGGTTTACCTAAAAAGGCGTACCTCGACAAAGGTGCGTCTTTACAGAAATAAACCGAGCCTTACCTGAAGGCGACGCTCGTGCGGCGCCTCCGAAAGGAGTGCTGGATGCAACCGAAGGCCCTCGTTGCTGCGGCGATGCTCGCCGGGCTGATGACCGCCGGCGCCGGTGCAGGCGCCGCCCAGGCCGCCACCTTCTCGGTGCACGTGCTGTCCGACCGCGCCGACGTGCTCTCCGGCGGTGACGCGCTCGTGACGGTCGGCCTGCCCCGCACCGTGAGCGCCTCCTCGGTGAAAATGACGCTCGGCGGCGGGGATGTGACCAGCCAGTTCGCAATGCGCCCGAACGGCAGCTACGAGGGCCTGCTCACAGGGATGCAGATCGGCGCCAACGTGCTCAGGGCTGAAGCCCCGGGAGGCCTGGTCAGCCAGGTCACGCTCACCGACCACGCGACGGGCGGCCCCGTCATAGCGGGCCCGCAGATCCAGCCGTGGGTGTGCAAGAACGCCGGCGCCGTCGATGCGCAGTGCAACGCCCCGACGACCTACGCCTACCAGTACAAATCGTCGATCAGCGGGAAGCTCGAAGCCTACGACCCGAGCAACCCGCCAAGCGATGTGGCCACGACCACGACCGACAACGGGCAGACGGTTCCCTTCATCATCCGTATCGAGACCGGCTATCAGGATCGCGACCAGTATCAGATCGCCGTCCTCTTCCAGCCAGGCAAGCCGTGGGAAGCGTGGGCCCCCCAGCCCCAGTTCGACCACAAGCTCCTGATCACCCACGGGGCAAGCTGCGGCATCGACCATCAGTCGGGCACGGCGCCGAACGTGACCACCGACACCGTCGGGGTACCCGGCACCACGGGGACCAGCGGCAGCCCCACAACGGCGCTCGGGCGCGGGTTCGCAGTGATGTCCACGGCGCTCGACAACGCCGGGCACAACTGCAGTGTCGTCACCGAGGCAGAGTCGCTGATCATGGCCAAGGAGCACCTGATCGAGCAGTACGGGACGCTCCGCTACACGATCGGAACGGGCTGCTCCGGCGGATCGCTCGTCCAGCAGCAGGTCGGCAACGCCTACCCCGGCATCTACCAGGGGATCCTGCCGCAGTGCAGCTTCCAGGACGCCTGGTCGAACGCGCAGGAGATCTCCGACTACCACCTGACCCGCAGGTACTTCGAGAACCCGTCCTCATGGGGTGCCGGGATCCTCTGGAACCCCGCGCAGATAGCCGCGGTCGAGGGCCATCCCAACTACGGCAACACGGTGATCTTCGACACCGTCTACTGGGAAGCACTCGCCAACCCCTCCGGCGGGTGCGCAGGCGTCACCAGCGCCGAACTCTACAACCCGCAAACAAACCCGGCCGGCGTGCGCTGCACGCTTGCCGACTACATGGTCAACGTGCTCGGTCAGCGCCCCGAAAAGCTCTGGGGACCGGTCGAGAAGCAGCTCGGACATGGCTTCGCCGGCCTGCCCGTCGACAACGTCGGCGTGCAGTACGGGCTGCAGGGGCTGAAGGAAGGGACGATCACTCCTGCGCAGTTCATCGACATCAACAGCAAGATCGGCGGAGCGGACATCGACCTCAAAGCGCAGTCGCAGCGCTTCGTCGCCAACGAACCGGCGCTCAAGAACTCCTACGTCTCGGGCGCCGTGAACGAGGCGAACAACCTCAAGAGCGTCGCGATCATCGACCTCCGCGGCCCCGACCCGGGCGCCTTCCACGACGCCTACCGCACCTGGTCCATGCGGGCGCGCCTTGAACGCGCCGAGGGCCGCTTCCCGCTCAACCACGTGATCTGGTTCGGCGAGGCGCCGCTGATCGGCGACCCCAACTACACGACCGAAGGCCTGCTCGCGATGGACCGCTGGCTGAGCGCCGTGGAGGCCGACAGCCGCTCGATGACGCTCGAAGAAAAGGTCGCCGCCGACCGGCCGGCGGACGTGCGCGACAAGTGCTCGAACGTCGAAGGCGTCGAACAGGTCTCCGTACCGGGCGTCGGCCCCGTGTGCCAGCTCCCCGCGGCGCAGACGCGGTTCTCGACCCCGAGGGTCATCTCCGGCGAGGACATCGCGACCGACAAGCAGAAGTGCCAGCTGCGGGCGCTCGTGCAATCCGACTACTACCCGCTGCAATTCACCGCCGAACAGTGGGCCGTGCTGCAGAAGGCCTACCCGACCGGCGTCTGCGACTTCAGCAAGCCGGGGGTCAGCCAAAGGGGGACGGTGCCCTGGCAGACCTATCAGAGCGACGCCGGCGGCTCCGCCGTCATCTATGGCGGCCGGCCGCTCGGTCGCGCGCCGGCCAACTCCGGGGAAGGATGGTCCGGCGCCTCGTTCGCGGGCTGGCTGAAGTAGGGAGGGAGGGCAACAGGCCTGAGTGGTGGCGGCGGCTTGGCGCCGCCACCACTCAGCTGCTCGGCTGCGGCGGGAGCTCCAGATCGACCACCACCGGCGCATGGTCGGAGGGCTTCGTGCCCTTCCGTGCGTCGCGGTCGATGTAGGCGTCAACGACGCTCGCCGCGAGCGTGTTGGAGAGGAGCACCAGGTCGATGCGCATGCCTTCACCTTTGTGGAACATGCCCGCGCGATAGTCCCAGTAGGTGAATGGTGCGCCCTTCAACGCCCGTGGCTGCACGTCCGTGAGGCCGGCCTCCAGCAGCGCGCCGACCGCGCTGCGCTCGGCGGCCGTGACGTGTGTGGAGCCGATGAACGCCGCCGGGTCCCACACGTCCGCGTCGGTGGGAGCGACGTTGAAATCGCCGCACACCGCGATCGGGCCGCCGGTGATCTCCTCGTTGAGCGCCAAGCGCAACGCCTCCAGCCAGGCGAGCTTGTACTCGAAGGCCGGGCTGTCCGGCGAGCGGCCGTTCGGAACGTAGATCGACCACACGCGCAGGCCGCCGCAGGTTGCGGCGATCGCCCGCTTCTCCAGGTCCGGGAACCCCGGCTCTCCGGTGAAGCCACGGCTGACGTCCTCCAGGCCGACGCGGGAGACGATCGCCACGCCGTTGTAGCCGCCGTCGCCGCACGCGGCCGAGTCGTAGCCGACTGCCTCGAGCTCGGCGTGCGGGAAGGACGCATCCGCGATCTTCGTCTCCTGCAGACACAAGACGTCAGGCTGCGCGCGCTCCAGCCAGTCGAGCACCCGCGGCAGGCGCGCGGGAAGGGAGTTGACGTTCCAGGTGGCTATCCGCAGCATCGCTATGGCGTGGCAGCCTAGCCAAGTGCCGCCGGGCGCATCCAAGCCGTGGGAACTCCCAGTCCGCGCCAAGCGTCCTCTGAGGCGCGCCCCTCAGGCTGTCATCAGGCCTCGGAAACGAGGAAACCGATGACGAGTGAAAGAGGTAAACATGAACCCCATGCGTAGAGGCATGACGACCGCGGCGATCGCGGGATCGCTGCTCACCGGCGGCGCGCTCGGCGCCACCGTGTTCGGTGCGGCTTCAAGCGGCGCCGCGACCAGCACCACGCCACAGACGACCACGTCCGCCGCGCCGACCGGTCAGACGCCCCCGCAGGGCGCCGCTCCGAGTGGAACGTTCAAATCGAACGAGAGCTCCTCCCACGAGGCCGGCGAGAGCGCACAGCGCGAGGCCGAAGAGACGGCCGGCAAATTCCCCACGACGAGCCCGTAGGGAACCACCCGTCCTACGTGAGGACGTGCGCCGAGGACGAGTGGTGATCGGTGGTCACCGAGGAGGGTCGCAGGGGTCGTACGCGCTCCGCGGCGCGCGCGCCCTCTGCGTCCTCGGCGTCGCCGATCGCCCACACGAGGCGCTCGATCAGCTGCGACGCGGCGTGGTTGGTGCTCAGATGCACTGAGTGCACCCGCTCGTCGAGCAGGACGGGCGCGTCGTCGATGAGGTGGGCCGGGTCGGTTGTGACGATGATTCTTGGCACGGGGAGCTCCTTGGAGGTCGGCGATGACGGTGTCGATGCGGTGCCTTCCGGAGAAGCCTCGCCCGGGGTGCACCCCGGGCCGGCATCAGGGAGAACGGCCCGGGGTGCTTGGGTCGGGCGCCTCCATATAAGCGCCACGGCAATCATGCGATCGCGTGAGCCGGCGCCCCATGGTCCACGGTCCAAACTTTGGTCCCCGCATCTCTTACGTTCGTCCACATGCTCCGGAGCCGTTTGCGTCCTGACGACGCATGAGAAGACGACACGCGGGTAAGACATGCTGCCGTGAAGTCATATGAGACCCATCCGGGGGGCGACACGCCGAACATGGCCGATGGGACGGTCAGGCGGGCGGCGGAGCGCGTCGTGCTCGCATGCAGAGCTCTCTCGGCGGCAGCCAATGATCTCCATGTCGCGCACGCTCAAAGCGGGATCACGGATGTTGACCACGCCGCCGACGCGGTGGGCGCGGAGACTGAGCGGGTGTGCCAGCTGGCCGAGGAGCTCTCCAGGCTGGCCACTGAACTCGGCGGCGTGACACTGGCGAGCGCAACAGAGCCGGCGAGCTGACACCCACCTCGAAGCAAGCCGGCTTGACGAGCGCCGGTGGTGTCCTACCTTGTTGTGCTAGCTCAATTGAGCACGCAGGGCGCGGGGACAAGCCGCCTTTTCAGGGGTGGTACGGACCCGCGCCCTCGCCGGCCTGTCTTGAACGCGCCCAGGAGCAAGCGGGCCTGGCCGGGCTTGCCAGCCGTTTTGCGGGCCGTCGAGGGGGGTATCTAGCTGGCCCGGGGGGGCGCCCCCACGAGGAGCCCCGGCCGCCGCTGACGCGCTAACGAGCGTCGCCGGCGCCGAGGCCCGCGAGGCGGTGGTGGCGCAGCTCGCGAGGAGGTGAGCCGTGAAGTACCCAGTCACCGTTCTCTCGGCGGCTGAGCGAGCCAGCCTCCGCCAGTTTGCCGAGGGCGGTGGTGACCGAGGGCCGGTGTGCGCCCACGAGGTCGGCCAGCCGTTGGTGCGAGAGTGGAAGCGGTACCACGATGCCAGCGGAGTGCACACGCCCCCAGCGCTCGGCGAGGTGCCACAGAGTGAGTATCAGCCGGTCGTCTACCCGCTGGTGGTAGGAGATGGCCAACGATACGGCGAGGGCGTGCGCTCGGCGGGTGCCGCGGTTGAAGAGCTCGACGCCGAGCTGGGGCCAGGGCGCAATCCGCCTCACGAGCTGCTGATCCAGGATCGCCATGGAAGTGTTCTCCAGCACCGTCCACCCGACCTCGGCGTGGACGTGCGAGCCCTCGCCGTCCCATGTCCAGGGCCGCATCACATCGCCGTGTCCCAACAGCTCCACGCACTGGCGGCCGATCACCTCCACGTCACGGGTCAGTAGACCGTCGACGATCAGGAAGCCACGATGGTTGCGCTCTGGTTCGATCGATGCCGCCGCGTCCCAGTCGCCAGGCCACAGTCGCAGCGCGCTGGCCCGCGCCTCGCGTCGGGCGCGCTCGAGCTGAGTCGGCTCGAGTAGATCAGCCAGATCCGGGTCCGCCTCGACGATCGAGACAGTCGCGTGCGAGTCATTCGACATCTGCGTCCTTCTACCACGTATCCATCCGGACGTATGCATGCGGACGTATGCACGCGTACGTACCTTCCTCGCAGCGCGCGGCAAGCGCAATACGTTGAAGACGAACCGAACCTCGTTCTAAAGGAGGCCAGATGCTCTGGCTCGTCGTTGGCGTCGTGCTGTTGATCATCGCTATCGCAGGCGGCACCATTGTCCACCCGGTCCTGTTCGTGCTGGGCGTCCTCGCCCTGGTGGCCTTCCTCATGCACCGGCGCGGCGCCTCTCACCTCTGAGGGCGCAACGTCCGATGGGAGCAGGCGATGTTGAAGGTCTGGGAGAGACTCAAGGAAGACCCGGTGCACATGCGTCGGGCTCAGGGCTGGTTGACGATGCTGTGGCTCGCCATGATCCCCGTTTCGCTGGTGACAGGATGGGTCAAGAGCGTGACCTTCGTCTCGGCGCTCTCGCTGTGGGCGCTGGTCGCTAGCCATGGGGCCTGGTGGGCTGCAGCCAGCGTCGAATGTCGCCAGGCCCGAGAGAACGTCGCGGGCGACGTAGTGAAGAAGCTGGTAGAGAAGACCGACCTCGAAGAGAGCCCCCTCTAGGCGCCCATGGCCTTGTACTCGGGCTGCTGCTTACCGGACCACTGTCTCGGGTATGCATGGCCGGTGGGAGGAGGGGAACGGGGATGCTCAGACTGAAGTGCCTGAACTGTGGACTGGCCGTCTCCTATAAGGCGTCCCCGGGCAACTGGTGCCCCAGGTGTCTAGTGCGCGACGACCAGTCGGTTGAGCTCATCACCGTCAGTGACCAGCCCTCGTCCCCCGGCGGGCACACGATCGGAAGCCTGAGGATCTTCACGAGCGTGCAAGGCGAGCGCCACACGATCAGCCTGAGCGGAGAGCTGGATATCGCGTCCGCCCAGATCCTCGACGCTGCCTTGGCCGAGGCATGCTCTGGGGGAGCCAAGGAGGTCGTGCTCGACATGGGCGGGATCGAGTTCATGGACTCCGAAGGGTTGAACACCATCCTTCGCGGCAAGAGGCGCTGCGAAGAGCACTCCTGCGAGTACTCGCTGACTCCCGCAAAGAGGCCCGTGCAGCACGTACTCGAGGCCACGGGCCTCAGGGGCAGGCTTCTCCGCAAAGCCGGCTAGCGGCCATTTGGAGGCGGCACTAGGCCGGGTTCTCGTCTCGAAGCCTTCCTAAACAACGCCCAACTCCTCACCGACGCCGGCGCCGCGTCCTCGCGGCACAGGCGGTCTACTCGATGGGCGCGGCGGGTTTCGAACCTGCGACCTCTCGCGTGTGAAGCGAGCGCTCTCCCACTGAGCTACGCGCCCTAGACGCCCGATTCTACGGTCACGGCTCATAGACGCGCAATCTCCTTGCGGAGGAGCGCATGCGCCGCCGCCGGACCTGGCGGTTCACATTTTTACGAGCGACGCTAAAGGCCTGCGGCACCCCTGCCGATAAGCCAGCCAGAGAGCTGATCTCAAGGCAAACCCGTTGTGAGGCGGGGGCGCAAAGCCAGAGGTCTCGCCAGGAGCGAGATAGCTCGGTCGCCAGCTCGTTGGTCACAAGTTGACCCACGAAACGCACATGGCGACCACACGGACACCCCGACACCTGTTTGCCGCACTCGCTGCGGTGACCATCCTGCTGGTCGCGCAAGGCCTGCCCGGCGCCGCCGCCGCGACGGGGCAGCGGGCGCAGGCGAGCGCTGCCGGTCACCACAAGCACAAGGCCAAGCGCAAGCAACGGCGCCGCAAGGCGACACCGCGGCGTGCGGCTGTCCCTGTGGCGGCATTGACTCCGTCGGGTGTCAACGGCTTCGCCGGTGTCCAGGGGACGGCGGGAGGCCAGGGAGTTCAAGGCGTTAAGGGCGAAGCCGGGCAGCAGGGTCCGGCGGGAGCGGCGGGGCAGAACGGCGCGACCGGCGGGCAGGG
>JAOPZV010000181.1 GCA_025963935.1 Solirubrobacterales bacterium | reverse complement strand
CCCGGCCGTTACCCCGACGGTTGCCGCGCACGCACCTAAGGCCGCCGCTGGCACCACGACGGTCAACGCCCCGCCAGCGGAATCCAGCAAAGCGCCAGCCGCCGGCACGAGAACGACCGTCAAAGCTGCAGCACCAGCGCCCCCGGTTGCCGCTACAAAGCCCGCGAACCCGGACGCCGGCATCCCGCAGGGCGGCGGCGATGGTGACCCTGACAACGCCGGCGGTCCCAACGACGGAGATGGCGCGATCTAGATGGCCACTGAACAACCCACCCAGCAAACTCGATCCGCAAAGGAACTCACGATGCGAACTTCAAACCGCCCACCACACGATTCCTCGCGTACACGCGTGGCCGTACGGCTGCTCGCCGCGGTGCTGGTCCTGTTCGTAGGGGCCGACCACTACTACGAGTATGCCGTGGACCAGTACCAGGTACTTCCAACGATCGGGACGCTGTTCCTTCTCAACTTCATCTCGGCCATCGCCGTAGGCCTCGCGCTGCTCCTGCCCCTCGAGCGTCTCTTCCGTCGCCTGGGCGGCGCGCTCACTAGGCTTGCGGCTGTGAGCGGGTTTGGCATCGCGGCGACTTCGCTCATTGCGCTGCTCGTTAGCGAGCAGACGCGGCTGTTCGGGTTCATGGAGCTGAACTATCGTCCGACGATCCTCGTGGCGCTCTCCTCGGAGGCCGCTGCTGCAGCAGCCGCGGCCGCGTTGTTCGTGTTGACGGTGGTCGCCTCGCGCTCACAAGGGCTGCCACCGAGACTCCAGGCGGCAGCGAGTTCGCCCGCGGGTGCCTGAGGCACAGGCTCGCTCCTCGCGGCCATGGTCATTCACGACCATGCGGCCTAGCTGATGACGCCACTATGCGACTGAGCCGATCTAAGACCGCGCGACGCTTTCTTTACTATTTGAGGGCAGAGAGGAAGTTCACGACCGCATTGAACTTCTTCGGCGGCAGGTTCTTAAACGAAGGCATCGGCGCGGTTGGGTTCACCAGCGTGCGAGCGATCGCGCCGCTCGGTAGACGCGAGCCGATATGCGTGAGGACCGGTCCGGGTCCGGCGTTGCCGTTGTCGCCGATCACGTGGCAGGCCTCGCATCCCGACTGTGCCACGACGAGTCGTCCTTCGTTGAACCGAGCCACGGCTGCCGGCCCGTTCTCCACAACTGCGCCAGGCGTGCCGATTTCGACAGCGTCCGGGGTTCCGGCGTGTGCACCGCGCCACGTGAGATATCCCATCGCCAGGATCACCGAGATCCCGGCGAGCGTCGCGATCGGTCGGCGCTCGGGTCGGCGCTCCCGCCCGCGGTCGTAGAACGGCAGCAAGAACAGCAGGATCATGCACAGCGTCGGGATTCCGATGGTCGCGAGCGGCGTGAGGCTCGGCGGCTTGATGATCCGCAGGAGCTCGAAGAGGAAGAAGAAGTACCACTCCGGGCGCGGGTCATAGCTCGTCGAGGCGGGGTTGGCCTTGCCTTCCAGCCCGACACCGAAGAGCAGCGTCAGGGCGATGATGACCGCCACCATGACGCACGCCATTACCGCGTCCTTGGCGACCGCGTAGGGGTAGAAGGGCTTTCCTTCCGCCTTCAGCTGCGCGTACTCACGGAGATACTCCTCCTTCTCGCGCCGGTTCATCGACTTGCACGCGCTCCGCCGAGCGCCCTCGCGTAGCTATCGATCACGAGACCCCCGCGGCGTAGGCGCGGCCCGCACCCGGACGCAGGAACCATGCAATCGACAGTGGGGTCATTGCCGTCAGGACGATCGCGCTCGAGACGCACCACTCACAGATCGCGTGGATCGAGTAGATCTCGCGGTAGGTGAGGTAGGCGCTGAAGACAAAGCCCGTCAGCGTGAGGGCCATCGCGGCGAAACGGGTCGCCTCGCCCTGACGCGCGAGCAGCGTCGCAAGGATCGCGGTATACCCGAGCAGGCCGAGCAGTGCGACGGGGACGCCGAGCAGTCGTGAGTAGCTCGACGTCTGCACCTTCTCGCAGCTGCCACCAGTGGTGCAGACCGGCGAGATCCCGGCGTAGTGGACGTAGGTCAGATAGGCGGCGACCCCGAAGCCCGCGGTCGCCAACAGGAGCAGCGTGATCCTCAGGACCTTCGGCCGCATCACAATCCCGCGCCCCTAGCTCGCCAGCGATGCTTCGACCGCACGATCGAAAGGCTGTGCTTCGCTGAACGAGGTTGGTTCGAAGACCCGCGCGCTGCTCCCGCTGCGTCCGATCAGAAACGCTGGCGTGCCGTTTAGGCCGTCGTTTGCGCCGGCCTGCGCGTCGGAGGCGATCGTCTGCGCGAGTGCAGGTTCTCCGCGCGCCGCAGACCATCGCGCGAGGGCCAGGCCCGGGACCTGTCGCGCGATCCCGTCGATGAAGGCTTCGGTCGCGTAACCGCTGCCGTCTTCTCCCTGCTCGGCGTAGAAGGTCTCGAGGAAGTTCCACATCCGGTTCTGCTGGCCGGCCGCGAGCGCCGCAACCTGCTGGTCAGCGAACACTTCCGGTTCCCGCGTCGCAGTCTCGAGCGAGCGGTATTCGATCTTCAGCTTGCCCGTGCGCACCCACCGCTGGATCAGCGACGGTAGGGCTTGCGTCGTGAAGCTCCTGCAGACGGGACACTCCAGGTCGCCGAAGTATTGGAGCGTTACCGGTGCCGTCGGGCGTCCGAGGACGGCACCGCGCTGAGGGATGCCCGCCAGCAGCGTCGTGACAGTGGCCGTCACCGCTCTGGCCTCGGCGCTCTGCGGTGCAACCTTGCGCTGCGCGCTGCCCTGGCCCGTCGCGATCAGGACCGCGATGACTCCACTCACGACGACAACCAGCACTCCTGCGAGCCACCTCAGCCGGCGTCGGCGCAGATCCCGCTCGACACGCGCCTGCTCGAGCGCGCGCCGCGCTTCCCTCGCCTGCTGCCGGCGCTGAGCTCTGCTCAGAACGGGTCGATCGTGATCTGTCTGGAGCGGGCTCACGGCAACCTCCACCCTTCGGGTTGGGGAAGTACGTCAGTCCGATGCAGCGTAGTACTACTTCACGTAATAGTCAACTCATCACCGCAGGCTTCCGTCTCGGCCACCGCTCGCGCGACGGGCGCGGAGTTGATCGGACGTGCCGCTAGGCCTCGACGGGCGTCCGCGTACGCCGCTCGCGCGCGCGAGCGGCGGCTACCGCCCGTGCCCCGGCCGGCACGAGCGCGAGGACGACGACGCACGGCTGCCCGGAGAGGAACGGCGGCGCCAACGTGGCCGAGCCGCTCGCGACCCGGCCTGCGAGCACCGCCAGCCCCAGCATTGAGACCAGCACGACCGATGTCAGCACGGACAGCAGCAATGGAAAGCGCCACTCCGGCGGCTCGCCAAGGAGGTTGTCGATTCGCTGAGGATCGACACCGACGGGATCTTCTCCGGCCGCCTCGGAGAAACTGAGCATCGCGCTGGCCAGCGCCGCACGCTCTATTCCTTCGGCGCGCGCGGCGTCGTCGGCTCCGATCTCGGCGAGCGCATTCTGTCGCTGGACCAGCCGCCGCAGCGCCGGGATGAAAAGCATGCCCGCCACCACGGCGCGCCCGCACGCGAGCCGTAGCGGGTCGCGGTTTCTCGCGTGGTGGCGCTCGTGCGCGAGAACGGCGGCGAGCGCGTGCTCATTGAGCAGGTCCAGGGCACCGGTCGATACGTAGATTCGGGGCCGGAGCAAGCCGGCACAGAAGGCCTGCGGCCGATCGTCCTCGAGGACCCACGCCCCGTGAAGCTGACGCCGCGTGCCGCTGCGCAAATGCTCGCGGAAGCGACGGTCTCGTAGAAGCTCTCGCCCGAGCCGATAGGCGGTCGCGGTCGCCATCGCGAGGCCGAGCGCGGCGAGAACCACGACGATGACCGCGGCGGCGTTGGCCGCCGGATAGCTGAAGCGCTGTCCGGCGATCGAGATCGTGCGAGATGAGGACCCAGACCCGACGTGCCAGGACTCGAGGAGGCGCAGAAGCGCCACGCCGGCTGACAGCGCGGCCAGCAGCCCGAGCGCGAGCGTCGTACCGAACATCCTGCCAGCCGCTACCGCCGCTGGGGATCGACGGCCGCCGCTGCGCCGGCTGCTGCTGGTGCCGTGTGCGCGAGACGTCGAGATCATCGACACTCACCGCGTCGGTCGGCAAGCTGCGCTGCGAGCCCACGGGCTACCATCGCGTCCCTCGCGCCCATCCGCCCGAAGCAGCAACGCCCAGTCGCTGGCTCGGGCGTTCGCCTGGCCGCGACGAGGGCGCGAAGCCGAGTGCAAAGCGCGCCGCGCTCTACCCGCCGCGGCACGGCGCCCGGGGGGATCGCGATCTCGGCCATCGGCGCAGTCTACTACGCTGCGTCAGAGTACGCGCGACGTCCGGACCCGACTGCTACCCTGTGTCGTAGATGGCCCCCAGAAAGCCCAAGAAGCGCTCGAGGCAAGCACCGCCGCCCCACCTGCACGAGCTCGAGTCCGAGGTCATGGAGGAGATCTGGTCGGTCGGCGAGGCCAGCGTCCGCTCCGTCATGGAGGCCCTCAACGAGCGCGCCCAGAAGCCGCGGGCCTACACGACCTACATGACGATCATGGCGCGACTGCATCACAAGGGCGTGCTCGACCGCCGGCGCGAGGGCAAAACCGACATCTACGCGCCGGTGCTCGACCGCGACGACTACATGACCGCCAGGGCACGCGCCGAGGTCGAGGGTCTAGTCGCCGAGTACGGCGACGTCGCGCTGAGCCACTTCGCCCAGCAGATGGCGCAGCTCGACCCCGAGCGTCGCCGGGCTCTTCAGCGCCTCGCGCGCCGCTCCTAACGTCGCAGACGGGGCAGGCCGCCCCCTACCGCCGTTGGGCGGGCGCTCTACTATGCTGTGTAGTAGAATAGCGGAGGTGTCAGACCAGCCGCCGGACAAGCTCACCCTCCTGACCGGTGCATCCGGCTACGTCGGTGGAGAGCTGCTACGCGAGCTGCAGCGCCGAGGCGAGAGCGTGCGCTGCCTCGCTCGGCGCCCGGAGCGCCTGCGCGGGCGTGTCGGGCCGGGGACCGAGGTGGTGTGCGGGGACGTCCTCGACCGCTCCTCGCTCGATGCCGCTTTCGCAGACGTTCATACGGCCTGCTACCTCGTCCACTCGATGGGAGCGGGCAAGGGGTACGCCGAGCGCGACCGTTTGGCTGCCATCAACTTCGCCCGCGCGGCTCGGTGCGCGTGCGTTTCGCAGATCGTCTACCTCGGCGGGCTGGGACATGACGGGGACCTGTCGGCGCACCTCCACAGCCGGCAGGAGGTGGGCGGGCTGTTGCGCGGTAGCGGTCTGCCGACACTCGAGCTGCGCGCCTCGATCGTCATCGGCCCGGGGAGCGCCTCATTCGAGACCGTACGAGCGCTCGTCGAGCGCGTTCCACTGATCGTCGCCCCGACGACGCTCGACACGCTTGCGCAGCCGATCGCGATCGAGGACGTCCTCAACTACTTGCTGGCGGCGGTGGATCTCGAGGTGCCAATCGACGGCGTCTACGAGATCGGCGGCCGGGACCGTGTCAGCTACGCCGAGCTGATGCGCGAGTACGCACGACAGCGCGGGTTGCGAAGGACCCTTCTGACGACGTCCATGCTGACGCCGCGGATCTCGCGGCGTCTGGTGAGGGTGCTTGCACCGGCCCACGGGCGAGTCGCGGGTGAGATGGTCGACAGTCTCCGCAACGAGACGACCGTCGACGGCCGGGAGGCTGCGGCGGACTTCGGAGTCGATGCCGGTGGTGTGTCCAGTGCGATCGCGCGGGCGTTGATCCGCGAGGACGTCGAGTTTTCCGAGAGGCACTGGTCTGATGTGCTCGCATGCTGCGAGCACTCGCGCTGGGGCGGACTGGCCACTGGTGGCAGACGGGTTTCTTCCGGCGCGATCCGGATCGGGCGCGAGCCCGAGGAGACCTTCCGCCCGATCCAGCGGATCGGCGGCGAGACGGGCTGGTATTCGACGAACTGGTTCTGGCGTGTGCGCGGATGGCTCGACCGGATCCGCGGCGGCGTCGGTCTGCGACGCGGCCGACGCGATCCCGTGAACCTCCGCGTGGGCGACGAGGTGGACTTCTGGCGGGTCGAGCGGTTGGAGCCGGGGCGGCTGCTGCGCCTTACAGCGGAGATGAACATCCCTGGCCGCCTGTGGTTGCAGTTCGAGGTCTCAGCGGACGAGGGCTGCTCGATCCTGCGGCAGACCACGGTGTTCGACCCGCTCGGTGTCGGTGGGCTGGCGTACTGGTATCTGCTCTACCCGGTCCATCGCTGGGTGTTCGCCCGCCTGCTCGCCGGGATCGAATCTAGACTGGGGGAAAATCGCCAAGCGTTTGGTCGCCAGCCCGCGCAGGCCGGAATGACGACCGACGCCGGTGCCGTCTTGTGAGCCGTCGCCCGATTAGTTCTCGTCACCGGTAGGCGCTGATGTGCCTCACAGAGCCGCTGGGCCGGAGTAGGAGCCTCACCACTTCTCGGGTCGCGCACGGCCGACGCCTTGTTAGGGACGGCCATGCTTGGTGAGCGTCGTGCCCGCCTCGGCGGCAGCGAGAAACGCCTCGATCGGGTTCGCCAGGCGCGTCGTGCTCGATGCCGGGAGCATCCCCGGCGCAGCATCGCCTGCAGGTCATTGCGCGCGTTGCGAGCCGCGGTGGGAGAGCCCAGAAACCTCGCCTTGCGAGGCTTACCACTCGCGCGGTCCCACAGCCCTACGGTCAGCCTCGCATCCGCGCGCCGGCGCGACGCCAGGGGACCAAAATCTAGTATTCGAGGGACCTGCGTAGGGACGAAGACCCGGGAATTGTCGGCCTCTAGCGGATCCATGCGGGTCGTTGGGTCCAAACCAGGCCGCAATGTGAGGACGCGAAAGGGCTCTAGAACGCCAAACGCCCGCACTTTGCGCGCATCTGGCAAGCGGGGGACCCAGGAATCGAACCTGGCGTTGCGGTTTTGGAGACCACCGTGTTACCGATACACCAGTCCCCCGAGCCCAGGAAGTTTAGGCCCAGGCCGCCCTTGGGTGCGGTCGAAGCCAGCCGGGCGCATGTGCGGACTGGCGCGGAGGTGACAGCGGCGACCCTCGCCGCGTGCGTGAAAGCTCCGCCGCGCGCTCGCTTCAACGGCCGAGGTAGGCCGTCTGCGCTAAAGCCCGGGGCGCTCCAGGTCGAAGAGATCCACAGCGAGCGAGTTCATGTCCGTACCCATACGCACATTCTTGGCCGGAAAGCGGGGCGCCCACCAGGATGCGCCCGGCTACGCCTCGCCACTCGCCTCACAGGCGGGCTTCACGCTGATCGAGGTACTGATCGGCGCGGTCGTGCTGATAGTCGGCCTCGTCGCGCTGTTCGGCCTGCTCGACGCCTCGGTCAAAGCCAGCTACAGCACCAGGGCGCGCGAAGGCGCGACCAACCTGGCCCGCCAGATCCTCGAGGACGCGCGAACGATCCCCTACTCGCAGGTCTCCCCGAGCGCCATCACGGGCGAGCTGCAGGCGATGAAAGGCCTCCAAGACGGCTCCTCGGCAGCCGGCTGGCAGATCAAACAGCGGGGGATCACGTTCACAGTCACGGCGAGCGACTGCTCAATCGACGACCCGAAGGACGGCTTGGGCAAACACACCAACAACGGTGGCGAAAACCCGTTCTGCAAAGACGCCGGGGAAAACGAATTCAAAGCGGGCGAAACAACCGAAGACCAGCAGCCTGAAGACCTCAAGCGCATCGCGGTCGACGTGAGATGGGTCGCAACAGGCCGCTCGCCGGACGTGCGGCAGGTGGAGACGCTGACGGCTGCCGGTGAGGCCGTGGGTCTCAGCGCAAGCAACCTGCACCTGTCCAATCCGTCTGTCGCGGCACCAACGGCTCCGGTTATCGTCGCAGAACCCGGGAGCCACGAACTCATCTTCCAGGTCACCGCACCGAGCGGGACCTCCGCAATGGCCTGGTCGCTGGAAGGAAGCCGTCAGTCACCTGCGCCAACGCTCGAATCCGGGACGACGTGGAAATTCGCTTGGTCGATCTTGGGCCTGTCGGACGGCGCCTACAAGATCACCGCGCAGTCCGTCAATGCGAGCGGCGTGATCGGCCCGCCGGTGTCGATCACAGTGACCCTGATCCGCGGAGCGCCGGCGGCGCCGAAAGTGATCGCCGGCGGCTTCAACACGGTCAACGTCCTGGGCACACCCAAAAAAGTCGTCGAGCTCAAGTGGCAGGCGAACGCCGAACGCAACGTTCTCGGCTACCGCGTCTACAACCCCGCCAAAGAACTCGTCTGCCCGGAAACCTCCGCGACGCTGAGCCTCGCCCTCTCGTGCATCGACTTCAACCCGCCGTCGCCCTCCGCGGCGAACCTCACGTACACGGTCGTCGCGCTGTATCGCAAAGCGGAAGGTGAAACGCTCAGCAACGAAATCTCCGAGAGCCCGGCGACCACGTTCACCGTCGCAGGCGAACCACTCCCGGCGCCTCCCAACGTGCCGCAAGGCCCGCTGACCCTGGTGCACAACGCTGACGGCTCGGTGACGCTCAGCTGGTCGGCACCCAAAGCGGGAGGCACGGCCGTCGCGTTCTACAGGATCTACCGAGGCTCCAGCGACTACACGGGCCGGTACGACCTCACGGCGAACGGCGCGACTACCACCTACAGCGATTCCGACGCGGTGAGCACCCACAGCTACTGGGTGACGGCCGTCAGCACGAACCTCGGGGAATCACCGCTGCTCGGCCCGGTGACCGGATGATGCGCGCGGGCGAGCAGCACGGCTTTACTCTCGTCGAGGTCCTCGTGTCGATGGCCCTCGCGGCCATCGTATTCGGCGCGACGCTCACCTCGCTCGACTTCTTCCAGAGCAACAACCGCTTCGACCTGCTGCGCAACGAAGCCCAGGACAACGCGCGCAACACGATGGACCGGCTCGCGCGCGAGCTGCGCAACGTGGCCGCCCCGAAAGCGGAACCCGAACTCCCCGGCGCCCTCGAGCGCGCCGAACCGTACTCGATCGTCTTCCAGACGATCGACCCCACCGGAGCGAGCAAAAGCCCCACCGGGGCGATGCGCGTGCGCTACTGCCTGAACGACTCGACGCCGAGCAACGAGGTGCTGTGGCGACAGATACGGCGCTGGGAAGGGTCCAAAGCGCCCGAAATCCCGAGCTCCACGACCTGCCCCGACCTCACCGTGAAAGCCTGGGACAGCTCGTCGCAGGCGGTCAAGTACATAACCAACCGCAACGGCGGCCAGACTCGCAAGCTGTTTGAATACGGGCCCACCGGCTGGAGTGAAACGGCGCAGATCGTGATCGTCGAACCGACGATCTATCTCGATGTGAACCCGACCCAGGCGCGTCCCGGGGAGAGTCAGCTGACGAGCTCGATCTCGCTGCGCAACTCGAACCGTCAGCCGATCGCGTCGTTCACCGCCACCGAGGTGAACGGCCACGTGCTCCTCAACGCCTCTGTCTCGACCGACCCCGACGGCCTCGCGCTGTCCTACACCTGGTCGGAAGGCGCCACCGAAGGCGCGACGGCCCTGCCAAGCACCGCCCAGCAGTACGAAACACCGCTGCTCGTGTCGAAAAGCAAACACACCTTCTGGCTGAAAGTCGCCGACCCCGGCGGTCTCAACGCCTCGACCAAACAGGAAATAACACTCAAATGAGACTAGCTCGCGGAAATGACGGCTTCGCCCTGCTCATCTCGATGATCCTCCTCACGGTGATGATGGGACTCGGCCTCGGGCTGCTGTTCCTCAGCGACTCCCAGCAGCGGGCGTCCGGTAAGGAGCAGGCGAGCGAGACGGCGTTCAACGTCGCAGAAGCTTCGCTGAACACGCAGATCGGCCAGCTCGCGCGAGCCTGGCCGGGCAGCGAAGAAGCCAAACTGCCCTCGAGCTGCACCGAATCGACGAGCACCTCGACCAATGGGTGCCCGACCAGCGCGAGCCTGTCCGTCGGCTACTCCGGCACGGGCTCCTCCACCTGCTCATCGGGTACGCAGAAAGACGCATGGGGCTCGGCGCTCACCAACAAGTGGACCACCTATGTCCGGGACGACGGGCCCCTCAACGGCACGGCGAGCAGCGTGTACAACTCCGCGACGGTGCAGTCCGCGCCGACCTGGGACGCAAACGGCGACGGCAAGGTGTGGGCGCGCTCGGTTGGAGTCGTCCAGTGCCGCATGGTGGTGCTGGTCGCGCTCGCCTCCGCCCAAGTCGTGAGCGTCCCGTTCCCGACGAGCGCCGCGTCCGCCAACTGGTTCGAAACGAGCAACAACGGCAACAAGGTGATCGTCAACACGAAGGGTGGCGCCTCGCAGGCGGGCGGAGTCGCGATGCGCTGCAACGGCTTCAAAGGCACCGCGCAGGAAATCAAAGAAAAATGCGAGAAATGGGACGAAGCCCACGGCCAGGTCAACCCGAACACGACGAACGTCGAACCCAACCCCAGCGTCACACTGACTGCGAGCCAGCTCGCGGAACAGAAGGCGGCTGCCAAAGCGGCGAACCCGCCGACCTACTTCGCGTCTGGCAAATGCCCGGCGAGCATGGCCGAATTGAACGGCAAGCCCGCCTACGTCGAAGGACCCTGCGAACTTAGCTTCAACGGTGGAGTTGGCAACTCCGAAGCGAAACCCGGCTTCCTGATCCTCGTCAACGGGACGCTGAAGCTCAACGGCAACGCAGAATTCTTTGGCACCGTCTACGCCGCCAACGCCCAGGCCGCCACGGACGTCGTCGTGGAAGTGCACGGCAACTCGAACATCATCGGCAGCATCGTCGTCGACGGCAACGGCGGCATCAGCTTCGGCTCGAGCAAGGAAAACCTCGTCTACAGCTCGACCGCGCTCAAAGAACTCACCTCCTTCGCCGGCGCCTCCGCGACCCGCAACAGCTTCCGCGTACTGCCGAACGGCCAGTGAGTACCGCACAGCCTGCCGGCCGCTGTGGTTCGCAGACCTCTGCAGCGCCAACTGCGGTGACCCCGACGAGGGCAGCTGCCGCGGCGCGAGCGTGCCGTCAAGGCGCCCGCCGCCGGGCGGCGACCCCGGACCGCGGCAGCGGCGTGGATGCGGGCGGAGGGACTCGAACCCCCAAGGACTCGCGTCCACCGGCTCCTAAGGCCGGCGTGTCTACCAATTCCACCACGCCCGCGCGGCGCCCCAGAGCCTAGCTCGCGCGCGCGGCGCCGCGACCGGCGCCCGCCGCAACCGGCATGCCAGGCGGGATGCGTCCCGCACACGCGCGGGGCGGGAGATTGTATGGTCATGTCCGCGATGTCCTCGTTTGACGCCCCGCGGCCGGAGCCCGGCGTGATCATCACGCACCCCAACCGCGACAAGCCGGTCGTGCAGGGCACTCGCGTGGCCGTCGTCCTGCTGCTGCTCGCCAGCACGGGGCTCATGCTGATCATCACCATCGGCGGCTGGGACGTGCTGCAGGGCGCGCAGCCGATCCAGATCGGCTACATCGTCGTGTACCTGACGCTCGCCTACTTCGCCGCGCGCTGGAACCGCGGCGTGCTGCCGGTCGCGGCGGCGCTGGCCGTGCTGCTCGCGATCTTCGCGCTGGTGGCGGGTCCGGCGTGGTTCGCCCGCGACAAGAGCGGCTTCGCCCAGGCGACGATCAACTCGGGGCTGCTGGGCCTGCTCACGCTGCTGCTGGTCCCGCTGCAGATGCTGCTCGTCGCGTTCGCGATGCGCGGTTTCAAACAGGGCTGGAACGTCGAGCTCGAGCGCCGCGAAGCAGCCGGCGGCGACCCGTACGGGGGCCCGCCGCCCTACGCCGGCGCCCCGCCGCACCCGGCCTGAGCGCAAGACCCGCCGCGCTGCGCACCGAGGCCCGCCATGGACGGGCGCTCCCCCGCTCGATCGTGTCCGCCCGGCTCGCATAGACTGGATCGCCCACGCGGCGGTGGCGGAACGGTAGACGCGGGGCCCTCAAAAGGCCTTGCCCGACAGGGTGTGTGGGTTCGAATCCCACCCGCCGCATCCGTAGCGCAACCCCTACGGCCCGCCGACGATCTCCAGCAGGCGCTCGGCCACCTCCTCTCGGGCGACGAGGATTCCCCAGGGAAGGTTCTCGTGCACGGGCAGCTCGAGCACGCGCAGCCCGGCGCGTTCGCAGATGAGTGCGCCGGCGGCGATGTCCCACGGCTTGACGGTTCGCTCGAAGTAGGCGTCGTAGCGGCCGGCCGCCGTCCACGTGAGATCCAGCGCCGCGCTCCCGAAGCGCCGTATGTCGCGCACCCGGGGGACGAGCCGGGCGAGCACCTGCGCCTGCGCAGCCCGCACCCTGGCGTCGTACGCCAGGCCCGTGGCGACCATCGCCGTGGCCAGCCGCTCGTCGGCGGACGGGGAAGCCGACCCATCCCCCTCCCCTCCGCGGTCCGGCGGTCCGGTGAGCTGCACCTCGCCTGCCGGCCCGAGCAGCCTCGGCGAGCCATCGCTCGTCGCCGTGAACAGCTCGTCGCGGTTCGGGTCATAGACGGCGCCCGCGATCGTCTGCCGCTCGTCGCGCACCGCCACGCTCACGCACCACTGGGGAATGCCGAACAGGAAGTTGACCGTGCCGTCCAGCGGGTCCACGACCCACGTGAGGCGGCTGCTGCCGGCGTGCTCGCCGCCGCGCTCCTCTCCCACGAAGCCATCGTCCGGCCGGCGCTCGCGGAGCAGCGCTTCGATCGCCCGCTGCGCCGCGACGTCGGCCTCGCTGACGAGGTCCGTCGGCGTGCTCTTGCTGGCCACCGAGCGCTCGGCGCCCTGGCGCACGCGCTCGAGCAGCAGGCCGCCGGCCATCCGCGCCGCCTCGACGGCCACCCCGAGCAGCGCGTCGGCGTCGCTCACGAGAACTCGGGCGGGCGCTGCTGCGCCCAGGGACGCTGCGTCTCGAGCTGGGCCGCCAGCGAGAGCAGGGTCGCCTCGTCGTTGGGTCGCGCCACGAGCTGGACCGCACGCGGTAGGCCGTCGGCGCCGAACCCCGCAGGCACCGACGCGGCCGGCTGTCCGGTGGCGTTCCACACACCGTTGTAGGGGACCATGCCGGCCACCGCGTTGAGCGTCCACAGCGCGCCGCGGCCCTCCAGCTGGCCGATCCGCGGCGGCGGCGCCGCGGTCGCGGGCGTCAGGAGCAGGTCGTGGCTCTCGAGCACCGCCCCGAGCCGCCGCGCGAGCGCGGCTTCGCCGGCGAGAGTGCGCTCGAGCAGCGCCTTCGGGATCATGCCGCCGAGCTGCGCCATCCCGCGCGTGCGCCGTTCCAGGCGCTCGGGGTGCGCGAGCGCCGCTGCGTCGTCGTGGATCCCCCGCAGGTAGCGCGCGACGACATGGGCCATCGCGCCCGGGCCGTAGTCGGGATCCTGCTCGGTCACCTCGTGGCCGAGCGAGCGCAGCAGCTCGACCGTCTCGTGCAGCGCGCGGGCGGCGTCTGCGTCGAGGCGGGAGAAGACGCCGGGCGGCACGCGGGTGGAGTAGGCGATCCTCAGGGTTCCCGGAGCGGTGGCCGCTGCCTGCGAGAAGGGGACGACGGGCGGGGGCGGTTTGTCGACGTCGGAGTCGATCGCCCCGGAGGCCGCGTCGTGGAACAGGGCCGTGTCGGCAACCGAGCGAGTCAGCACGCCGTTGACCGACAGGCCGTGCCATGCGCGGGTGCGGGGCGCCATCGAGACGCGACCGCGCTGGGGCTTCAGCCCGAACAGCCCGCACCAGGCGGCGGGGATGCGGATCGAGCCTGCGCCGTCGGAGCCGAGCGCCGCGCCGACCAGGCCGGCGGCGACCGCCGCCGCGCTCCCGCCGCTGGAACCCCCGGGGGCGTGCTGCATGTCCCACGGGTTTCGCGTCGAGCCGAACGTCGCGCTCTCCGTGAACGGCCACTGCGTCAGCTCGGGCACGTTGGTCTTGCCGATGATCAGAGCGCCCGCCTCGCGCAGGCGCCGCACGACCTCGGCGTCCTGCGCCGCCGGGCCGCCCGCTGCGTTGGTGCCGTACGCGGTGACCTCGCCGGCGACGTCGATGTCGTCCTTGACGGCGATCGGCACGCCGA
>JAOPZV010000164.1 GCA_025963935.1 Solirubrobacterales bacterium | reverse complement strand
GTGCCGCCGGGAGTGCGGCGCGCGATGGCCGCCGGGGCGCTGAGCGCGTTCCTCTCGACGCTCGCCAGCGCGAGCGTGCTGCGGCGGACGGCGGCAGCGGAGCGGCCACTGCTGCCGTACTCGCTGTACCGCTGCATACTGGCTGCCGTCGTCGTGCGCCGCCTGCGACGCGCACAATAGGAGCGGGATGACCGCGCTCGGGACACTCATCGGGGGCCGCTACCGGCTCGACGCGCAGATCGGACGCGGCGGGATGTCGACGGTGTACCGCGCATTTGACACCGTGCTCGAACGACCCGTCGCGATCAAGCTGATGCATCGCGAGATCGCCGCCGACTCCGACCAGCTGGAGCGCTTCCGGCGCGAGGCCCGCTCCGTCGCCCAGCTGAACCACCCGCACGTGGTGACCGTGATCGACGCCGGCGAGGAGCCCTCGACGGACGACGAGCACCCGGGTGACGGCTGCCCGTACATAGTCCTCGAGTACATCGAGGGGGAGACGCTCAAGGACGTGATCCGCCGCGAGGGACCGCTCGACATCCCCCAGGCGCTCGCCTACGCGATCGAGATCGCGCGCGCTCTCGGCGCCGCGCACGAGCGCCAGATCGTGCACCGCGACGTCAAGCCGCACAACGTGCTGATCAGCGCCGAAGGCGGCGCGAAGATCACCGACTTCGGGATCGCCCGCACGCTCACCGAGGAAGGGCTGACGATGGCCGGGCGGGTGCTCGGCACCACCGACTACGTCTCTCCGGAGCAGGCGCTGGGACACCCGGTCACCGGGCAGTCGGACCTGTACTCACTCGGAGTCGTCCTCTACGAGATGCTCACCGGCGGCGTGCCGTTCCGCGGGGAGTCGCCGGTCGCGGTGGCGATGAAGCATGTGCGGGAGGAGCCCCCGGACGTGCAGACCCTCCGCCCGGAGATCTCCGCGGCGACGGCGGCGGTGCTCGACCGCGCGATGGCCAAGGACACCGCCCGGCGCTATCCGGACGCGGCGAGCGTCGAGCGCGATCTCGAGGACGTCCTGGCGATCGAGGCGTCGCGCTCCGGCCAGGCGACGGGCGAGGTGACCACCGTGCTGCGCACATTGCCCGGCGGGCCCCGAAGCCGGCTGCCGTGGCGGATGCGCCACCGGGCGCGCTGGCTCGCATCGCTCGGGCTGGTCTGCGTGATCGTGGCGATCGCCCTGGTCCTCGCCGCCGGGCGGGCGCATCGCGGGACCGGGGTCGCCTCGGGCGTCGGCTCGCGCGCTGGCCTCGTGCCCGTGCAGCTCAGCCAGACGGCCGCGCACGGCTACAACCCGTTCGGCACCGGACCGGAAAACCGCGACCAGGTGGTCAACGTGGTGGACAGCGACCCGAACACCACATGGAGCACGGAGCAGTACTACGAAGGCAACCTGCGCAAGCCGGGAGGCGTCGGCCTCGGGCTGTACCTCGACGCGGCGCCGGGCGTCGCCGGCAAGGCGATCGCGATCCAGACGCCGTCGCCGGGCTTCGCGGTGCAGATATACGTCGCCGACAGCATCAACCTCGCGCTCCCCAACGGCGACTCGACGCCCCTTGGCCAGCGCGGCTGGCAAGGCCCGGTCGGCTCGAGCGGCTCGGTGCGCAGCGGCGAACGCATCCAGCTCAGCCAGGCCGGCCCGCGCCACCGCTACTACCTGATCTGGATGACCACACTTCCGCCGGGCCGGCAGTCCGCCTCGATCGCGGACATCACGCTGTTCAGATGATCCGCTCGCCGTGGCGCTCGAGAGCGAGGCGGCACAGGCGATCGACCAGTCGTGGGTAGGAGATCCCCGAGGCCTCCATCAGCTTCGCGTAGACGCTCGTCGGCGTGAAGCCCGGCATCGTGTTGAGCTCGTTGACCAGCACGCGCTCTCCGTCGACGAAGAAGTCGACGCGTGCGAGGCCCTCGCAGCCGACGGCGAGGAACGCCTCCAGGGCGAGCTCCCGCACGCGGGCGGCTGCACCGGCGGAGATCCGCGCCGGCACCTTCAGCTCCATCGATCCCGGCGTGTACTTGGCGGCGAAGTCGTACCACTCGCCGCTCAGCACGATCTCGCCCGGCTGGGAGGCCATCGCCGCGCCCTCCCCCGCGTGGCGTTCCTCGCGCAGCGCCCCAAGCACGCCGCACTCGACCTCCACGCCGCCTCCCATCGCCTCGACGATCACGAGCCGGTCGTGCTCGAAGGCGCCGTCCATGGCCTGCTCGACCGCCTCCGCGGCGCTCACCTTGACGATCCCGATGGAGGAGCCGAAGTGCGCGGGCTTGACGAACACGGGCAAGCCCAGCCGCCGGATGTCGGCCAGCACCTCCTCCCGCGCGTCCGCGAAGCGCTCGGCGCGCACGCCGAGGAAGTCGACCTGGGGAACGCCGCTGGCCGTCATGAGCTCCTTGAACAGCACCTTGTCGAGGCAAACCGCCGAGGCGGTCACACCCGCGCCGACGTAGGCGACGTCAAGCGTCTCGAGCATCCCCTGGACGGTTCCGTCCTCGCCGAAGGGCCCGTGGAGGGCGGGGAACACCACGTCGACCCCGGGCAGGCCGCCCGCCGGCGCGACGGTCAGCTGCTCGCCGTCTCGCCGCCAGACGCCGTCGCGGCCGATCTCGACCCACACGACACGATGTCCGGCGACCAGCAGCCCGTCGCGCACGGCCGCCCCCGAGGACAGCGACACATCGTGCTCCGATGACCGTCCGCCGGCGAGCACCGCGACGCTCATCGCCTGCGGAGCCGACTCCGCGCCGCCGCCCACGTCCGTTCAGCCCGCCGGCGGCGGGGTCGGGGCGGGCGTCGTGGGAGTTGGCGCCGGGGTCGTGGGCGTCGGAGTGGGGGTCGCCGCCGTGCCGACGGAGATCGTGACACTCGACCCCTTGCGGGCACGCGTACCGGCCGCGGGCGCCTGTTTGAGCACGATCCCGACCTGTGCCGGGTCGGCGGTGGTGACCGGCACGGTCTTCGGCCCGAAACCGGCTTCGCCGAGCGCGGCCGCGGCCAGCGCCTCGCTCTTGCCGACGACGTTGGGCACGGGCGCTTCGTTGGACGCCTGTGCCACCGTCAGGTTGACCTTTTCGCCGGCGTGGACGGAGCTGCCGGGCGATGGCGACTGCGAGATCACGGTGCCGGGCGACTGCGTGGTCGAGACCTTCTGGGTGACGCTGCCGACCGCGAGCCCCGCGTTGGTGAGCGTGGCTTCGGCAGCGCGGAGGGACTGGCCGCCGACGTCCGGGACATGCACGACTTCCGGTCCGCTGGACACGAGCACCGTGACGGGGCTCCCTACCTGCAGCTCGGTGCCCGCGGGCGGGTTGGTGGCGACCACCCTCCCGGCAGGGACCGTCGGGCTGGCCTCGGTCTTCGTCGCCGGCTTGAAGCCGGCCCGGCGGAGCTTTGCGACCGCTTCGCTTGCCTTCAGGCCTTCGACGTTCAGGAGCGGCGCGCTCGCCGGGCCGCCGGAGACGAGGATGCTGATGCGGCTGCCCTTCTTCACGAGGCTCCCCGCGGGGGGCGTCTCGCCGATCACCAGGCCGGTTGCCACGGTCGTGCTCGACGCGAGCGATGGCACGGGGTTCAATCCCGCGCGCCGCAGGGCGGCGCCGGCCGCCTGTTCGCTCTGCCCGACGACGTTCGGAACCCGCACCTTGGCGCTGGAGGGCAGGAGCAGCAGCAGGGCGAGGGCCACGAGGCCGGCGAGGAGCAGGGCGGCCAGCGCCCAGAAGAGGCCGCCACGGCGCTGGCGCTCCTCCTCCGGCGCGGACCCGTACCCGTCTCCGTAGCGCCCGCCGGGCGCGAGCAGAAGCGCCCCGGCCCCCGGTCCGTTGGTGGGCGGCGGCCGGTGACCCCGGCCCGGCCCGAGCCCGGTGCCGGAGAAGGCGGGCAGCGTGTGGCGCTCGTGTTCGAGCGCGGCGATCAGCTCGCCCGCGTCGGCGTAGCGGTGGGCGGGGTCCTTGGCCAGCGCCCGAAGCACTATCGCGTCGAGGGAAGGGGGCAGCGCGGGGTTCAGCTCGCTCGGCGGCCGCGGCTCGGCGGAGACCTGCTTGAAGGCGATCGCCACCGCGCTGTCCCCCTCGAAGGGCACCGCGCCGCTGAGCAGCTCGTAGAGGATCACCCCGACCGAGTAGATGTCCGAGGTGGCGGTCACCGCATAGCCCTGGGCCTGCTCGGGAGAGAGGTACTGGGCCGTTCCCATGATCGAGCCGGTGAGCGTCATGTCGGAGGCGCCGGCTCGCGCTATGCCGAAGTCCGTCACGCGGGCGCGTCCCTCGTCGTCGAGGATCACGTTGTGCGGCTTGAGGTCGCGGTGGATGACGCCTCGTTTGTGGGCGAACTGGGCGGCGCGGAGGATCTGGATGACGATGTCGATCGCGACCGCCGGGTCGAGGGGTCCGTCCTCGCGCACGATGCTCTTCAGCGAGCGCCCGGCGACGTACTCCATGGCTATGTAGTAGGTGCCGTTCCACTCGCCGCGATCGAAGATCCCCACGATGTTCGGATGCGACAGGGCCGCTGCACTCGATGCCTCGCGGCGGAAGCGCTCGACGAACTCCTGGTCCTCGGCGAAATGCTGGTGCAGCACCTTCACGGCGACCTGCCTGCCGAGAAGCTGGTCCTGGGCGAGGTACACGTCGGCCATCCCGCCCGAGCCGACCCGCGAGATGACCCGGTAGCGCCCGTCGATGATCGTCTCTGGCTCAATCATGGAGCAGCCTTTCCATGACCTGCTTGGCCACCGGCGCGGCGAACGCGGCGCCGAAGCCCGGTACCCCCTGGAGCGTCACCGCGATGGCCACCTTCGGCGCGTCGGCGGGCGCGAAGGCGATGAACCACACGTTGTTGATCTTCGTGCCGATCTGCGTCTCGGCGGTCCCCGTCTTGCCGGCGACCCGCACGCCCGGGATCTGCGCCGGCGTGCCGGTGCCTTCGTTGACCACCGCTTCCATCATCGACGTGACGGTCGAGGCGGTCGCGGGCTTCATCACGACCGACTGCACGCGTGGGCCGACCGTGTGCACCGTGCGCCCTTCGGAGTCGACGACCTTGCGTGTCATGTGGGGGACCATCAGCGTGCCGTGGTTGGCGACGGCGGCGGCGACCTCGGCCATCTGCAGCGGAACCACGGCGAGCTTGTCCTGCCCGATCCCCATTCGACCCACGTCGACGCGCTGGCTGGTCGGCGAGAGCAGGTGGGAGCCGAGGTACTCGCCGCTCGCCGACATTTCTGCGGCGGGGTAGTCGAGCTGGGGCTTGCGGTCGAAGCCGAAGCGGGTCATGTAGCGCGCCATCGTCGCCTTGCCGACCCGTTCGGCGACCTGTGCGAAGACCGTGTTGACGGACTGCGCGAGCGCGTGCGTGAGGGTGATCGGCCCGAAGCTGGAGTTTTCGTCGTTCTGCAGCGGGACGCCCGAGATCGGCACGTTGTTGCGCCCGTCGACGGTCGATTCCGCCGTGAACGCCCCGGTGTCGATGGCCGCCGTAGCGGTGACGACCTTGAACGTGGACCCGGGCGCGTAGCCGAACTGGGTCGCGCGGTTGACGAAGGACTTCTGCGCCTGGGCGCCCTTCGCTTCGCGTTCCAGCTGCGCGGCGCCCGCCCGTGTGCGCAGGGCGTTCGGGTCGTATCCCGGCGAGGAGGCCATGACGGTCACGGCGCCGCTGCGCGGGTCCAGCGCGACGACGGCGCCGCGGTGGCCGGCGAGCGCGGCGTTGGCAACCTTCTGGGCCTTCGGGTCGAGCGTCGTGAGCACCTTGTCGCCCTGTGGTTTCTTACCCTGCAGCTGATCGAGGATGCTCTGCACGTTGGTGCCGTTGTGGCCGTTCAGTTCGTTGCTGCGGAACCGCTCCAGGCCGGTGTTGCCGAAGTTCGTGTAGGAGAACCCGACCGCGTGCGCGAACGCTTCGCCTGTGGGGTAGCGGCGTTCGTAGATCCCTTCGGAGTTGCGCACGCTTCTCGCCAGCACACTGCCGTCGGCCGCCAGGATCGGCCCGCGGTTGACGCGCTGCTGCTCGAGGACCATTCGCGCGTTGAGCGGGTTGTTGCGCAGCGAGCTGGCTTCGAAGACGGTCCAGCGCGAGGTGAAGCCGACGAGCACGGCGAACATGACCGCGAGGAGGCCGAACAGGCGAACGATCGGGCGGTTCACGGCTTGTCCCTCATTCGAGCTGGCCGAGTTCCAGGCTGCGCAGCAGCGACGCGGCACCGGATTCCGAGCGCAGCGAGTGGTCGAGCAGGGTGCGGCGCCTGTCGGGCGTCAACGTCGAGGCGCCCACGCCGGTGACGTACTTGCTGCTGTACAGCGGCACGTTGCCGGGCAGCTTGTAGGGGAAGCCCCTGAACATGGTGACGAGGCCCCGGTTGTTCGTGCCG
>JAOPZV010000132.1 GCA_025963935.1 Solirubrobacterales bacterium | reverse complement strand
AGCAGTGGAGTCTGTAAAAAACTGAAGGAGCGCGTGAGTTCCGTCGGCGCGTCGGGGTCGCCTCCATGTTGGAGCGCACCATCGGCGACGAGCGCCAGGCGGCGCTGTGGAACTACTGCCTGTTCTTCTGGGGAGAGGACGCGCGGGTATGCTCTTGTCGAATGTCCCCTGCCGAGCAGACGAGGCGCGCTCACCACGCTAGCGAGCCACATGATGCACGTCTCGCCGATCGACCCTGACGGCGTATCGCCCGTCGAGCTGCAGGAACGGATCGGCGCCGATCAGCGCGGGGATCCATATCTCCTATTTCGCGACGCCTCGGGCGGGCAGCGGATCCTCGCGTTAGGCGACCACGCGCCGCAGCTGACGATTGGGCGCGCCCTTGGCTGCGACGTGTGCCTCCACTGGGATGAGGGCGTCTCTCGCGCACACGCGCGGCTCGAGCGCCTTGGCGAGGATGACTGGATGTTGGTCGATGACGGACTCTCGCACAATGGCTCGATCGTGAACGGCGAGCGACTACGCCAGCGACGGCGCCTGGTGGACGGCGATGTGATGTGCTTCGGCGCCACGTGCATCGTCTACCGCGCTCCGTTTTCTGAGACCCGCCCGACGGTCACGGTCTAGCGCGCTCGGGAGAGATCCAGCTTTCGCCCGCGCAGCGGGGTTTGGTTTCAACCGGTTGATGAGGGCGGTTTTCCCGTTGCATCCCGCGAGGTGGCGTGCGAGGATGAGCGCACCGCAAGCGGGGAGGAAGTCGTGAACGACGACGTAATCGCGACGGTCGAGCAGTCGGCGACGCCGGCGGGCGCACCTGCCGACCTTGACAAGTCGCCACGCGTGTCAAGCCGCGCACCTAAGGACGGGGCAGCGGAGATGACGAACTTCGAGATCGTCTCGCACTACTTCGACCTCGCGGCCGACAGCCTTGACATGGAGCCCGACCTGCGCTCGGTGTTCCGCTCCGCCTACCGCGAGGTCCAGGTTCAGATACCGGTTCGCTGCTTGGACGGCAAGATTCACGTCTTCTCGGGCTACCGCGTCCAGCACAACGGCGCCCGCGGCCCGTATAAGGGCGGCGTTCGCTACCACGAGGAGGTCGACCTCGACGAGGTGCGCGCGCTCGCTGCGCTGATGACTTGGAAGACCGCGATCGCGCAGATCCCGTTCGGGGGCGCCAAGGGGGGAATCAACTGCCCGGCCGGCCAGCTCTCCAGCGACGAGCTACAGCGGATCACGCGCTCGTTCATCGACAAGATCGAGAAGGTGCTCGGGCCCACTCGCGACATCCCGGCGCCCGACATGAACACGAACGCCCAGGTGATGGCGTGGATGATGGACGAGTACGGGAAGCTACACGGCCACACCCCGGCGATCGTGACGGGTAAGCCAATCTCGCTCGGCGGCTCGCTGGGACGCGAGGAGGCCACCGGGCGGGGCATCGTGTACATGTTTCGTGAGGCGGCTCGGTCACTTGCCCTGCGTCCGGAGGAGACGCGGGTGGTGGTGCAGGGATTTGGCAACGTCGGCTCGTGGGCGGCTCGGCTCTTTTGCCAGCTCGGCTGCAAGCTCGTCGGCGCGTCGGACGTCGACGGCGCGATCCAATCGCCGATCGGTATCGACCCGGAGATGCTGCTCGCACATATCCGAGCGGGCGGCAAGCTGCCCGAGTATTCAGGTCCGGGCGTCGAGGCGATCACGGCCGAGGAGCTGCTGCAGCTCGACTGCGAGGTCCTGGTTCCGGCGGCACTCGGCGGCACGATCCATGCCGGCAACGCCGACTCGATTCGAGCGCGCTTGATCATCGAGGGCGCCAACAGTCCGACCACGCCGACGGCCGACGAGATCCTCAACCAGAAGGGCACGTTCGTGGTGCCGGACGTGATCGCCAATGCCGGCGGCGTGGTCGTCTCCTACTTCGAGTGGGTGCAGAATCTGCAGCATTTCCGCTGGGGGGAGCGCGAGGTCAACGAGAAGCTCGGCGTGATCCTTCGTCGTGCCTACCGCGAGGTCGGCGCTCGCGCCCTTCGAGACCAACTTCCGCTGCGCGTGGCCGCCTACGCGCTTGGCATTGAGCGGGTGCTCGAGGCAGCCAAAGACCGCGGCTACGTGTAGCCCCCGCCGCCTCGACCGCGCTCGCGCAGGTCCTCGGCTAGGCGGCTCGCGTGCACCTACGAAGTTCAACGTGACCTTGCGACCGAGGAGTCATAGGCTTCAGCGGATGTCGCACGCCATCGAGGACCGCAACCGCCGCATGTTGCGGGCTCGCGACATGATGGACCGTGAGTTTGCGCAGCCGCTTGACGTGCCGGCGCTTGCGCGTGTCGCTCACATCTCGCCGGCGCACTTCAGCCGCCAGTTCCGGGCGACGTTTGCCGAGACGCCGCACCGCTACCTGCAGCGCCGCCGGGTGGAGCGTGCGATGGAGCTGCTGCGCGAGACAGACCGTCCGGTAACGGAGATCTGTCTCGACGTTGGATTCAACAGCCCCGGCACATTCACTCGTACCTTCCGCGCGATCGTCGGTGAGCCGCCCTCGGCATACCGCGCGCGTTTCGCCGGCGATGGCGCCGCGCTGCGCGTGCCGGCCTGCTGGGCGATGGCGTGGCTGCGCCCGGCCGGGTAAGAGAGCAGATTCGGAGTGGCGAGCCGCGACCCCGCCGTCTAACGTGACGCCCATGCTCAAGCGAATCAGCCACACCTTCATACACGTTCTCGACCAGGACGAGGCGCTCGACTTCTACGTCGGCAAGCTCGGGATGGTCGTACACACCGACGCAGACATGGGCGTCATGCGCTTTCTGACTGTGAACCTCCCCGGCGAGCCCAACGTCGAGCTGGTCCTGATGCTCCCGGGACCGCCGGCCTACGACAACGCCACCGCTGCGGAGATCCGCGAGCTCGTGGCGAAGGGGGCCGCAGGCGGCGGCGTGATCTTCGAGACCGACGACTGTCGCGGCACCTACCAGAGCCTACGTGCTGCGGGCGTTGAGTTCACGCAGGAACCGACGGAGCGTTTCTACGGGACCGATTGCGCCCTGCGCGATCCGTTCGGGAACCCGATCCGCTTCACCCAACCGCCGGAGGGACCAATCGTCGTGCCATCGGCCGAGGAGCTGCAGGCACAATCCTGACGACGTACTGGTTGGCCCGCCGTCATCGGGCGACCTCAGCTGGTGGCCGACGCGGGGAGACCTTGGTGTCTCCGAAGACCGAGGCCATCGTGCTCGGCCGGGCAAGTACCTCGTGCGGGAAGCCAAGCGCGACTGCGCTCGCCTGCTCGAGTCGGGCGACGGCGTCGTCGGGTAGCTCCACCTCGAGGGCGCCAAGGTTGTCTTCGAGCTGGGACAGCGCGCGTGCGCCGATGAGCGGAGCCGTGACCGAGTCGTTGAGGAGCACCCAGGCGAGTGCTACCTGTGCAGGGGTTCGGCCGAGCTCGGTGGCGACAGACTTGACGACCTCGGCGATCGCGAGGCTACGCTCGCTGAGCGAGCCATTCAGCTCGCCGGCGCTCTTGCGCGTGCCCTGCACTCCAGCCGAGTCGCCGTCGAGGTCGCG
The DNA here is from genome assembly GCA_025963935.1 of Solirubrobacterales bacterium. GTDB lineage: Bacteria > Actinomycetota > Thermoleophilia > Solirubrobacterales > Solirubrobacteraceae > Palsa-744. Next base: position 272 of record JAOPZV010000132.1, on the reverse strand, counting down.
GCCCGTGTACTTGCCCGTCAGCACTCCCCTGCCGAGCGGTGACCACGGAATCACGCCGAGGCCCATCTCACTCGCCATCGGAATCAGGTCCCGCTCTCCGGTGCGCTCGATCAGGCTGTACTCGATCTCCAGCGCGACCAACGGGGACCAGCCGCGCAGATCGGCGATCGCCTGCATGCGCGAGACCTGCCACGCCGGCGTGTCGGAGATCCCGACATACAGGACCTTGCCGGCGCGCACGAGGTCGTCCATCGCGCGCAGCACCTCCTCCA
>JAOPZV010000117.1 GCA_025963935.1 Solirubrobacterales bacterium | reverse complement strand
CCAGTACCTCGCGGTCTCGCTGTCGGGCGCCGACCGTGAGATGGGCGTCGGCGTCGATGCCCTGCGTGAGCGCTACGTGCCGGCGCTGCGCGAGCTGCTGCCCAGGGCACGCGAGGCGAGCATCGAGCAGTTCCTCGTGACCCGCGAGCACGCCGCGACGTTCCGCGCTGCGCCCGGCGCCGAGGCGCTGCGCCCCGGCTCGCGCACCGCCCTTCCGGGACTCCTGCTCGCCGGCGCCTGGACGGACACTGGGTGGCCCGCGACGCTCGAGGGCGCCGTGCTGAGCGGCCATCGGGCGGCGCGCGATGCGCTGCAGCGGGTCGGGATCGATATGCGCGAGGGGACGCCGGAGCCGGAGCCGGCGAGAGTGGCGGAGCCGGCCCCGGGCGGCGTCCCCGAAGCGGCCGGCGCCTCGACGGGGGGCGCGGCGCGATGAGCGAGCTGGTGATCGCATCTCCGATGCGAGTCGAGGCGGCGATCGTCGCCTCCGCCGCCCGCGGCGCGCGCGTGCGGACGACCGGGATGGGACCGCGGCGGGCGCTCGCGGCCGCGGGTGGGCTGGCCCGCGAGGGAACCGGTGCGCTGCTCGTGCTCGGCTTCTGCGGGGGCCTCGACGCGACTTCCGTGCCGGGCGAAGTGATCGTCGCCGAGGAGGTGTACGCGGCGGACGACGAAGGCCACCCCGAGGCGCGCGTCCGCTGCGAGAGCTGCGCTGAGCTCCTGACGCGGGTTGCCGGACAGGGGCTGAAGGTCCGCAGCGGGAAGATCGTGTGCGTGTCGCGGCTGGCCCTCGGCGAGCGCCGCGCAGCGCTGCACGCCGGCGGGGCGATCGCCGTGGACATGGAGTCGGTGTGGCTGGCCCCCGCCGCGGGGGAGCGGCCGTTCGGCGTCGTGCGGGTCGTGCTCGACAGCCCGGGCCACGAGCTGCTTCGCCCGCAGGCCATCGGCGGCGCCCTCCGGGCGGCACGCGCGTTGCGCCGCGTGACGGGCGCACTTCACGACTGGTCTCCGGGGCACTAAGGTAGGCGCCATGCCGGTCCGGATGAGGCAGAGCACACGCATGGGCTGGTACCTGATGCGTCAGCGCCTGGCCAAACGCGAGAAGTTCCCGCTGATCGTCGAGCTGGAGCCCCTCTTCCAGTGCAACCTGGCGTGCTCGGGCTGCGGCAAGATCCAGCACCCGGAGCACGAGCTGCGGAGGCGGATGCCCGTCGAGCAGGCGATCGGAGCGATCGAGGAGAGCGGCGCGCCGATGGTCTCGATCGCCGGCGGCGAGCCGCTGATCCACCCGGAGATCCACGAGATCGCCGCCGAACTGATCAAGCGCAAGAAGTTCGTTTACCTCTGCACGAACGCACTGCTGCTCGAGCGCAAGCTCGACAAATTCAAGCCGAGCCCCTACTTCGCATGGGCCATTCACATGGACGGCCTGCGCGAGCGGCACGACGCCTCCGTCGAGCGCGAGGGCGTCTTCGACAAGGCCGTCGCCGCGATCCATGCGGCCAAAGCCGCCGGCTTCCGCGTGACGACCAACACCACCTTCTTCACCCACGACTCCGCGAAAACGGTGCGCGAGGTGCTCGACTTCCTCAACGACGAGCTGGAAGTCGACGAGATGATGATCTCGCCGGCGTACGCCTACGAGAAAGCGCCAGACCAGGAGCACTTCCTCGGCGTGCAGCAGACCCGCAGGCTGTTCGGCGAAGCGTTCGCGGACGGCCGGCGCAAGAAGTGGCGCCTGAACCACAGCCCGCTGTTCCTCGACTTCCTCGAGGGAAAGGCCGAATTCGACTGCACGGCCTGGGGCATCCCGAGCTACTCGCTGTTCGGCTGGCAGCGGCCGTGCTACCTGATGTCCGACGGCTACACCACGACGTACAAAGAGCTGATCGAGACCACCGACTGGAGCAAGTACGGGCGAGGCAAGGATCCGCGCTGCGAGAACTGCATGGCGCACTGCGGCTACGAGCCGACAGCCGTGCTCAAGACGACGCGCTCGCTGCGCCAGTCAGTTCGCGCCCTCGCCGGCTGAGGCGCTCCGTTTGGGGCGGATGTCCTGCCAGCGCAGGCCCTCCGCCAGCAGCGCGGGGACGCCGAGCGCCATCGCCGTCACCACCTCGACGGCCTGCAGGATGATGCCGTAGGCGAGCGCCGGCCCTGCCGATACGCCATAGGCGGCCAGCACGACGAGGCAGGCGGCCTGGAAGACCCCGACGTTGGAGGGCGTGGCGGGCAGGATCGCGCTCACGTTCACGGCCAGCAGCACGGCCGCGGCCGTCAAAAAGTTCGCGTGGTTCTGCAGCCCGAGCGAGAGGATCACGGCATAGCAGGCAAGCCACTGGAGCGCCCAGGCGAGCAGCTGTGCGGAGACCGCCGCGAGCCCATAGCGTGGACGCGCGAACACGGCGAGCCCTCGCCTCGCGAGGCGCAGCAGCCTGATGATGGAGTTGGCGGCCACTGACACCCGCTGCGAGCGCGAGCGCTGAGCAAGCGCGAGCAGCCGCGGTCCGGCGATCACGAGGGCGCACAGCGCCAGTGGGACGGCCAGCGCAGCGAGGAAGCCGGCGACGTGCCCGTGGAAGATCGGCACGCTGCTGAAGGTCGCCGCCAGCAGCACGCCGAGCGCGAGCAGGTTGATCAGCGTCTGCGAGAAGACGGTGCCCGCGACGACCGGCAGCAGCCGCCTGTTGGGGCCCTCGAGGCGGCGGGTGAGCACGAGCACGCGCGTGGGCTCGCCGATCCTCCCAGGGAACACCGCCGAGCCCATCACGCCGATCATCGTCGCGCGCATGACCGGCGCCCAGCGCAGCGTCGTCTCCGGCAGCGCCGCGCGCAGGGTGGCGTACCACGAGATCGAGCGCAGCATGAGCGACAGCGCCATCAGCGCGAGGGCGAGCACGATCCACCCGGGCGAGGCGGTGATCAGCGCGTGCCCCACGCGCTGCACGTTGAGCTCGGAGATGGCGAACACGACCAGCCCCACGACCAGCAGCGCGATCAGGATCACGCCCAGTCGCCGCAGCCCTAGGCGACGGCGCGGGAGCGTCGGGTTCTCCGGTCCACCCATGCGGCGGGGTCTATCAGGTCAGCTAGCGCGCGCCAAGGGGCGCTGCGGTCCCCACGTGCTGGCCCACCCCCCCCGCGCGGGCGGGTTGACACTCGCCGGCTCCTCGGGCCTCCCGCGCCGATCACCCGCGGGGCGAGTCACGCCTCGAGCAGCAGGGTGACCGGCCCGTCGTTTACGAGCTCGACCGACATGTGCGCGCCGAACAGGCCGCGCTTGGCCTGCGCCTCCTCGCAGAATCGCTCGTACAGCGGCTCAGCGACCGCCGCCGGCGCCGCCGCGGTGAAGCTCGGCCGGTTGCCTCGCCTGGCATCGCCGTAGAGGGTGAACTGGCTGATGCAGAGGATCTCGCGCTCGCCGAGCGGCTCGTTCATCTGGCCCTGCTCATCGGCGAACACGCGCAGCGCGCGAACCTTCCGCGCGAGGCGCTCGGCGGCCGCCGCGTCATCCTCGCCGGCGACGCCCAGCAGCACGAGCAGCCCGGGGCCGATCGTCGCGAGAAGGTTTCCATCGACGCTCACCGAGGCGCGGCTGACCCGCTGTATGAGCGCCCGCATCGCTGCCGAGTATGACCCGCGAGGCCGGCTGCGCGCCGTGCCGCAGCCGGGAGCCGTCCCTGCGCGCCCGGAGCTTGTCGTCCGCGTTCGCCGCGTCCGCTCCAGCTTTGTGACGCCATGGACGACACAAAGCCATGCGCCTGCGCCGTCCACGCTGGACCGGCCGTCTAAGCCTGACCCAGCAGGTTGCCCTACTCAGCCTCGTGCCGGTCGTCGCGCTCGGGTTCATCCTCGCACGCGTGCTCGAGACGCAGATCGTCACGCGCACAGTCGCGGACGCCGACCAGTCGGCACAGCTGGTCGCCCGCCTCGGCATCCAGCCCGAGCTCTCGCCACGAGCGCTGCGCGAAGGCCTGACGCCGGCCGGCATCCGATCCCTCGACAGGCAGCTCAGCCAGCGCAAGGTGTCGAAAGACCTCGCCCGGATCAAGATCTGGAGCGCACAGCACAAGGTCATCTACTCGGACATCCACAGCCTGATCGGGCGAACGCTGGCCCCGAGCGACGATCTCGAGAAGGCGCTCGCCGGAAAGCCGAAAGACGCCCAGCTCGTGACCCCGAGCGCACACAGCGAGACGGCCAGCGAGGTCGGCCTCGGCCAGCTCGTCGAGGTGTACGTGCCGCTGCGCTTCGCCGCCACCGGGCCGCCGGCCGGGGCGTTCGAGATCTATCTCAGCTATCGCCCGATCGCCGCGGCGGTCGCGCGCGACAAGCGCACGATCATGCTGCTGGTCGCCATCGGCCTCGGGTTGCTGTGGGCGGTCCTCTATCGCATCGTCGCGAGGGCGTCGCGCAGGCTGCGGCGCCAGGCGCGAGACAACTACCGCCTTGCCTACTACGACCAGCTGACCGGCCTTCCCAACCGCACGCTGTTCATCGAACGCGTCGGCGACGCCGTGCGGCGTGAAGCAGGCGGGCGTGGCGCGGTTGCCGTGCTGCTACTCGACCTCGACCGCTTCACGGAGATCAACAACACGCTCGGCAACGCCAACGGCGACGCGGTGCTGCGTGAGGTGGCCCGGCGGCTCAGCAGCGATCTCGCCGGCGGTGCGCTCGCGGCGCGTCTCGGCGGCGACGAGTACGCCGTCGTCTGTCCGCACACCGACGGCGTGGCGGGGGCTCAGCGCACCGCCGCGGCAATTCAGGCGAGCCTCGAGACGCCGATCGCGCTCGACGGCGTGGCGCTCAACGTGGAGGCGAGCATCGGGATCGCCGTGATGGGGCCCGACACCGAGGACCCGGACCTCCTGCTGCAGCATGCCGACGCGGCCCTCGGCCACGCCAGGTCGCAGAGCAGCAGGGTGGAGGTGTACTCCGAGGACTGCAACCGGTTCGACGCGACGCGGCTGGTACTGCTCGGCGAGGTTCGCGGCGCGCTGGAACGCGGCGAGTTCACCCTCTTCTACCAGCCTAAGATGGATCTGCAGAGCAGGCGCCTGACCGGTGTCGAGGCGCTCGTGCGCTGGCGCCACCCGCGGCACGGGCTGTTGAGTCCCGCGAGCTTCATCCCGCTGGTCGAGCAGACCGCGCTGATCGGGCCGCTGACCAACTACGTCATCGACGAAGCGCTGCGGCAGATGACCGTCTGGCGCAGGCGGGGGATCGATCTCGACATGGCGGTCAACCTGTCTGCGCGCAACCTGCTCGATCCGGCCCTGCCCGGTCTGATCGCCGACCTGCTGGCACGCCACGGGGTTGCGGCGCGGCGACTGACCGTGGAGATCACCGAGAGCGCCTCGATGGTCAACCCCGAGCGTGCCGTCGCAGTCCTGCGCGCGCTTCGCGCCAGCGGTGTCGGCGTGTCGGTCGACGACTTCGGAACGGGCAATGCGTCGATCGACTACCTCGCCGCGCTGCCGGCCAGCGAGATCAAGATCGACAAGTCGTTCATCACCGAGATACTCGGGGATGCCCGCGCCGAGGCGATCGTGCGCTCCACGATCGACCTCGCGCGCAACCTCGGGCTGGGCGTCGTCGCAGAGGGCATCGAGACAGAGGCGGTCCTCGAGCATCTCAGCTCGCTCGGGTGTGCGACGGGCCAGGGCTACTTCCTCTCGCGTCCGCTGCCGGCAGAGGAGCTCACCTCCAAGCTGACCGCGAGCTTCGGGCTGAGTGCCGCCGAGGCGGGGCGCGCCAGGGGTGCGCGCGCCGTCGTGCCGCGGTCCTGAGAGGAGAGCTAGGCGGCGCTCGCGAGGTGGTACAGCGTGGTGCTGCCCGTCGCCACGCCGACCTTGACCACCGTGCCGTGGGCCTTGATCCAGCTGTTGCGGGCTCGTGTCGCCGCGTTCGGGGCGCCCACGCCGCCGTAGCGTTCGCTGCCGAGCAGGACGTAGTGCAGCTGGCCGCTCGAGATCAGGCTCCTCAGCTGGGAGAGGCTCGGGCTCGGGTCCGAGCCGCTGAAGCCGCCCATGTCGATCACGTTCCTGCCGCTGGACAAGGCGAGGTTCGCGGCGGTGCCCGCGCTGACGGCCGCAACCAGGTAGCGGGCGCTGCCCTGGTGGGCCTGCAGGTATGTGACGAGCGC
>JAOPZV010000100.1 GCA_025963935.1 Solirubrobacterales bacterium | reverse complement strand
TCGCCAAGACCCCGGCCCAGACGATCCGGCTGCTCGCCCAGGTGGCGCGCATGCACGAGCTCGGCCTCCCGCTGCTGATGGCGATCTCGCGCAAGGACTTCATCGGCGCGCTGACGGGACGCGGACCACGCGAGCGACTGCCCGGCACGCTCGCGGCGCTCGCCCATGGCGTGGAGCAGGGAGCTCACATCTTCCGCCTGCACGACATCGCTGCAGCCACCGAGTACCTCGCCGTGCGCGCGGCGCTGGCGGGGGAGAGCGAGCCGGACAGGGATCTCGCGCTCGCCGAGGAAATCCGCTACGACCGCCTCGCGGCGGAGTGAAAGCTGCCCCACCCGGAGCGTGCCCCGCGCCGCGGTACCGGCCGGGCGAGACGCTAGGCTGAACGGCGATAACGGGTGCCAACCGCTGTCCAACGCGGTGGGACGCCAACCGCCCCAACCACTAAGAAAGAAGGACAACCCATGGCAGTTCTCGACCGCTCCGACCTGGAGGCGAGCCCGCTGGCCGACCTCCATGCGATCGCCGACCAGCTTGGCCTCGACGGCTTCCGGCGCCTGCGAAAGGGGGATCTGATCGACGCGATCCTCGGCGAGCCGGGCGACGTACGGCCGCCCGCGGACGTCTCGGACGCCGCTGAGGACGAGGAGGAGTCCGACGGGTCGCGGGGCGCTGCGCGCCCACGGCGGCGCCGGCCCACCCGCACGCGCCGGCCGGCCACCTCGGCGGATAGCGACGACGACGATGGCCGGACGAGTGAGCGCACGGCGCCGGAACGGCCCTCACGCGAGCCGCGCAGCCGCGCCGGCGCAGACTCGAGCGAGCCTGGACGTGTCGCCTCGGGCGTCGTCGAGGTGCTGGGCAACGGCTCGGCCTTCCTGCGCGTGGAGCCGCCCGAGCCCTCCGACCAGGACGTCTACATCTCGGCCGCGCAGGTTCGCCGCTGCGAGCTCGTCTCCGGCGACCAGGTCAGCGGGCCCGTCCGTACCCCACGGCGCTCCGAGCGCTATCCCTCGCTGGTTCGGATAGACACGATCAACGGGGCGCCCGCCGACACCGTCTCCGACGGCGCCCGCTACGACGATCTCGCCGTCGACTACCCGAACGAGCGGCTCGCGCTGGGCTCGAAGGACCCGACACTCGAGGCAATCGAGTGGCTGACGCCGCTCGGCCGCGGCTCGCGCGCAGTGATCGTCGGTGGGCGGCATGCGGGCAAGACGGAGACGCTCCGCCGGCTGCTGGAGGCGCTCCACGGCCGCGAGGATCTCGAGGTCAGCGTCGTGCTCAGCGGAGCGCGGCCCGAGGAGATCGCTCAGTGGCAGGAGGGCCCCGTCGCGCCCGCGGCCGCGTTGAGCTTCGCCGCATCGGCCGATTCCCAGGATCAGGCGGTCGAGCGTGCGCTGGACGCCGCCAGGCGCCTGGCGGCACGCGGCAGCCACGCGCTCGTCCTGATCGACAGCCTCGACGGGCTGCACCCGCACGCCGCGCGGAAGGCGCTCGCGGCCGCGCGTAACCTGCGTGAGGGGGGCTCGCTCACGGTCATCGCCACGGCGTCCGCACCGCTCGGCGGCGAGACGACCGTGATCGCGCTCGACGCCGCTCTCACCTCGACCGGGCGCCAGCCGATCCTCGACCTGGTGAACAGCGGGACGCTCAGGCCCGAGCTGCTGGTTGGCGAGGACGGAGCCGCGGCGATTCGCAAGGCACGCGCCGAGGCGCTCGAGGCCGCCGGCTAGCGGCGGTAGGCGACCCGGCCCCGGGAGGGCTCGGGGGCCAGCTCGATCGGCTCGCCGCTGGTCGGCGAGCGCGGATCGGCCGGCTGCACATAGGCGAAGCCGCCGGTACGCTCGTCGAACGCCACGCCAAGCTCACCCTCGTTGACGCGCTGATCGAGCCACGCGCCGCGGAACACGAGGCGTCGTAGCCAGTGGACCAGCGAGCGCTCCGCCGGGCCCACCAGCTCGGGCCAGCAGTCGTTGACGTGTTCCCCGAGAGCCGAGGCAGGGTCGAGGATCTCGCCGTTCACCGCGAGATTCACGAGGTCTTCGAGCTCGTCCTCGCCCAGACGGCCGCCGACGAAGCCGAGCTTCAGGGCCGCCTGCTCGCATCGCTCGGCGAAATCGTCCTCGTTGAAGGTGAAGCGGAGGTCGCCGTATTCGAGGACGAAGTCCTCACCCGAGTCGTAGTTTCCGCGTCGCGCTGTTTCCATTGGGCAATGCCGGAATCGCTCGGGACCGGCTCGTCGGGATCATACGTCGCGTTCCTGCTTGCGCGGCCCCGGTGCATGGGATTTTGCACGCGGCACGGCCCTGCGGCGGTGACTGGCGCGCGCCTTCCGCGCGGCCCTATATACCCTCCGCCGAATGGCACGGCTGACCGAGCATGGACTGCGGCGGGTGCTCGGCACGAGCGCGCTCTTCTCGACCGCCTATGGGAACGTCGGGTCCTCGATCTACTACGCGCTCGGCCTGGTTGCCTCCTACGCGCTCGGCCTGACGCCGATCGTCTTCATCATCACGGGCTTCATCTTCTACCTGACGGCCGCGACCTACGCCGAGGCGACCGCCATGTATCCGGAGGCGGGGGGCTCCTCGAGCTTCGCCCGCCACGCCTTCAACGAGCTGTGGTCGTTCTTCGCCGCGTGGGCGCAGATGCTCAACTACACGATCACCATCGCGATATCGGCCTTCTTCGTGCCGCACTATCTCGGTGGGCTGTTCTGGCCGGCGCTGCAGCGCGGCCCCGGCGACGTCCTGTTCGGCATCGCGGTCGTGATGGTGCTGTCGGTCGTCAACGTCGTCGGCGTGCGCGAGGCGGCGGGCCTCAACATCGTGCTGGCGATCACCGACCTCGCGACGCAGCTGCTGCTGGTGATCGTCGGCATCGTGCTCGTGCTCTCCCCGCACGTGCTGATCCACAACGTGCACCTCGGGATCGCTCCCACCTGGAAGAACTTCCTCGTGGCGATCCCCATAGGGATGATCGCCTACACCGGGATCGAGACGATCTCCAACATGGCCGAGGAGGCCCGGGACGAGACTCGAACCGTGCCGCAGGCGATCAAAGCTGTGGTGATCGCCGTGTTCGCCATCTACGCCGCCCTGCCGATGGTCGCCCTCTCGGCCCTGCCCGTCCATCGGACGCCCGACGGCCACTACAGCACGCTGCTCGGCACGAGCGAGGCGCACGGCGGCTTCGCCGGCGACCCGGTGCTCGGCATCGTCAAGCACCTGCACCTCGGCGCGCTGCAGTCCGCCGGCGAGATCTACGTCGGCCTGCTCGCCGCGACGATCCTGTTCATCGCCACGAATGCCGGGATCATCGGCGCCTCCCGCCTGGTCTACTCGATGGGCCTGCACCGCCAGGTTCCCGATCGCCTCAGCCGACTTCACCCGCGCTTCAGCACCCCGTGGATCGGGATCCTCCTGTTCGGCGGCGTCGCCTGCCTGACGATCATCCCCGGCAAGGCCGAATTCCTCGGGAACATGTACGCGTTCGGGGCGATGCTCTCATTCACGATGGCGCACCTGTCGGTCATCCGGCTTCGCATCAAGGAGCCCGACCGCCCGCGACCCTACCGCGGCCCGGGAACGTTGCGGGTGGCGGGCCGCGAGCTGCCGCTGTTCGCGCTGCTGGGAATCGTGGGCACCGGCCTCGCGTTCATCGTCGTGACGATCCTGCATCTGGTCGTGGCGGTCGCGGGCGTGGCCTGGCTCGCTCTCGGGATGGCCGTCTATGTGCTCTACCGCAGGCGACACGGGCTCGACCTGCGCACCACCTCGCGGGCACCGCGCCACGAGCGTCCACCGGACTTCGAGGAGCTCCAGTACAAGACCGCGCTGGTACCGATCTTCGGCGATGACGTGAGCGCCTCGGCCCTGAGCAGCGCCGCCAAGCTGATCGGCG
>JAOPZV010000080.1 GCA_025963935.1 Solirubrobacterales bacterium | reverse complement strand
CCAGGCGCTCGACGGCGCGCGCCACTCCGGCGCCGGCCCGCTCCATCAGATCGAGTCCCGAGACGCCGCGCTCCTCGATCGCCCAGCGGTCGATCGCGCGCATCTGCTCGGCATCCGGCAGGGGAGTGAGCCAGTCCGGAAGGGTGACCACGATCAGCGATGCTAGATGGTCGATCCCCCGGCAGACGGTCGGCGGGCCGCGGCGCCGACGCGAAAGCGTGGCTACTCGACGGTGACCGTCTTCGCGAGGTTGCGGGGCTGATCGACGTTGAGGCCACGCCTGCGCGCGATGTCATAGGCGAGCAGCTGCAACGGGACAACCGCGAGTACGGGCTGCAGCATCCAATCGACCGTCGGGAGACTGATCACCGCGTCGGCTACCTGCCCCATCCGGTCGTTGCCGTCTGTCACAAGCGCGATCACGCGCGCTCCGCGCGCGCGCACCTCCTGCATGTTCGAGATGACCTTCTCGAGCACCGGCGAGTCCGTCGCGACGGCGACGACCGGCGTCGAGTCATCGAGCAGCGCGATGGGACCATGCTTCATCTCGCCAGCGGCGTAAGCGTCGGTGGCGATGTAGGAGATCTCCTTCAGCTTCAGCGCGCCCTCCAAGGCGACCGGCAGGCCGACGTGGCGGCCGATGTAGAGGAAGAACTCGCTCTCCCAGCAGCTCTCGGCCACCGGCACGACCTGCTCGTCCGCTCTGGCGAGGACTTCGTCGATGCAGTGCGGCAGGCGCTTGATCTCGCTGACGAGCTCTTTCAGCCGCGGCGCCTCGAGCGTTCCGCGCAGCTCGGCCAGGCGCAGGCCGAGCAGATAGATGACCGCGACCTGACAGAGGAACGTCTTGGTTGCCGCAACGCCGATCTCCAGGCCCGCGCGCGTGTAGAGCACCCCGTCCGCGTCGCGCGTGGCCTGCGAGCCCATCACGTTCGTCACCGCGAGCACTGTCGCGCCGCGCTCGCGTGCGAGGCGCATCGCGGCGAGCGTGTCCGCGGTCTCTCCCGACTGGGAGATGCCGATCACCAGATCACCGGGTCCGACCACGGGGTTGCGGTATCGGTACTCCGAGGCGATGTCCGTCTCGACGGGCAGCCGCGCCCACTCCTCGATGGCGTAGCGGCCGATCAGGCCGGCGTGGTAGGAGGTGCCGCAGGCGACGATCACGATGCGCTTGACGTCGGCGAGTATCGCCTCGTCGAGCGCTCCCTCCTCGTCGAGATCGACACCGTCGCCACGCGCCGTCCTGTCGGAGATCGCCTCGGCGACGGAGTCAGCCTGTTCATGGATCTCCTTGAGCATGAACGTCTCAAAGCCGCCCTTCTCGGCCGTCTCCTCGTCCCAGTCGACCGTCTGCTCCGCGCGCTCCACCGGCTCGCCGGTGGCCGTCGTGATCGTGACCCCCTCCGGTTTGAGCACGACGATCTCGCCGTTTTCCACGTATTGCACTCGCCGGGTCTCGGCGAGGAAGGCGGGAACGGCCGATGCCACGAACTGCTCCCCCTCCCCCCGGCCGACGATCAGCGGGCACTCCTTGCGCGCCCCCACGAGCACCTCCGGCTCATCGAGGCTCATCGCGACGAACGCGTAATGGCCCTCCAGCTCCGCGTAGGCCGCTCTAACGGCGTCAGCCAGCTCACCGGCGTAGTGCTCGGCTATGAGGTGGGCGATCACCTCGGCGTCCGTCTCCGACGTGAACACGCTGCCGCCAGCCACGAGGCGCTCCTTGAGCGCCATGTAGTTCTCGACGATGCCGTTGACCACCACGTGGATCCGCCCGGCGCTGTCGCTGTGCGGATGCGCGTTGGCCTCGCTCACGCGGCCGTGGGTTGCCCAGCGAGTGTGCCCGATGCCGGTCGTGGCCGGCCGAGCGGCGACCGCCACAGAGCCACCGTCGGCTGCCGCTGAGGCGCCGTCGAGCTTCGCTTGTAGCGCGCTGAGGTTGCCGACGGCACGGACCGCCTCGATCCGGTCCTCGGCGATCACGGAGATCCCGGCGGAGTCGTAGCCGCGATACTCGAGCTTGCTGAGACCGGCGAGCAGCAGCTCGTGAACCGGCCGGCCGCCGACGTAGCCAACGATGCCGCACATCGGTCGAAGATACCAGCGGCTCGGCCGCCGGCCGAGCTGACGCCCTAGCCAAGCTCCTTCTGCACGAGGTCCACCAGGCGGCCACAGAGCTCCTCCGCCTCCTCGTCTGTGGGGGCCTCGACCATCACCCTCACCAGCGGCTCGGTGCCGCTCGCTCGCACCAGCACTCGTCCGCGCCCGGCCAGTGACCGCTCGGCCTCGCGCACGGCGCTCTCCAGCCCACGCGCCGCCGCCAGACCGTCGCGGTCTCGGACTCGGACATTCACGAGCCGCTGTGGGAGCTTGGCCATCGCGTCGCGCTCGCTCAGGTCGCCGCCGTCGAGCGCCTCGAGCGTGAGCAGGGCGCTGGCGATGCCGTCGCCTGTCCGGTTGAAGCTCATCTCGATGATGTGCCCCGACTGCTCTCCCCCCAGCGTCCACCCCCGCTGCCGCAGCTCGGCGAGCACGTAGCGGTCCCCCACGTTCGCGGTGGCCACGTTGACTCCGGCCTGCTCCATCGCGGCGTGGAACCCGTAGTTGGTCATGACCGTCACCGCCACGCCGTCGCCGGCGAGTCGCCCCCGGTCGCGCAGGTGAAGGGTCGCCAGTGCCAGCAGCTCGTCGCCGTCGACGATCTCGCCGCGCCGGTCGACGGCCAGCACACGGTCGCCGTCCCCGTCGAATGCGAAGCCCACCGCGTGGCCGCCGGCGACCACGCGCTCGGCGAGCAGCCCAAGGTGAGTGGACCCGCAGTCGGCGTTGATGTTGCGACCGTCCGGGGCGTCTGCGATCACCGTCACGTTCGCTCCGAGCCGCCTGAAGACCTCCGGCGCGACGTGATAGCTGGCGCCGTTGGCGCAGTCGAGCAGCACGTCGAGGCCACTGAGATCCAGCTCGCGGAAGCGTGTCTGGAGCTCACGCAGGTAGTCCTCGGGAGCGCCCCGCAGGTCACGTATGCGCCCGATCCGGGACTCGCCGGCGTTGGCGGGCCCGGCGGCCGCGTGCCCGGCTTCGAGCTCGCGCTCGATCTCGCGCTCGGTGTCGTCCGAGAGCTTGTAGCCGTCGCCGGCGAAGAACTTGATGCCGTTGTCGCGATATGGGTTGTGCGAGGCCGACAGCACGACGGCGAGATCGAAGCCGTAGCGGCCGATCAACAGAGGCGCGGCAGGCGTGGGAAGCACGCCCCCGAGCAGCGCGTCGCCACCGGCGGCGCTCACGCCCGCTGCAACGGCTGCCTGCAGCATCTCGCCGGACTCGCGAGTGTCGCGAATGATCAGCACCTGTGGGCGCGCCGCTCCGGTGCGGCGTGTTGCCGAGGCGCCGAGGGCGAGGGCGAGCTCGGCGGTCAGGAACTCGCCGGCGACGCCGCGAACGCCGTCGGTCCCGAACAGCTTGCGGGCCATGCTCCTCCCCGGGGTCCAGGTCTCAGCGCTTGGAGAACTGCGGACGCTTGCGCGCCTTCTTCAGACCGGCCTTCTTGCGCTCCTTCGCGCGCGAGTCGCGCGTCAGGAAGCCGCGGCGCTTGAGCTCGCCGCGCAGATTCGGGTCCGCCTCCAGCAGCGCGCGCGAGACGCCGTGGCGCAGCGCCCCGGCCTGGGCGGAGATGCCGCCACCATGCAGGCGCGCGACAACGTCCATGCGCTCCTGGTAGCCGACCGTCTCGAGCGGCTGGCGGATGTTG
>JAOPZV010000072.1 GCA_025963935.1 Solirubrobacterales bacterium | reverse complement strand
TCGGCTACCAGGCCGTCGAGGCAATCAAGCGTGGGCGGGAGACCGGCGGCGTGTTCACCTCGCTGTGGGACTTCTGCGAGCGCGTCGACAACCGCACCGTCAACAAGAAGGCGATCGAGTCGCTGATCAAGTGCGGCGCGTTAGGCTCCACCGGCGCTACGCGGAAGGGGATGCTCGCGGTCCTCGAGCAGGCGCAGGGCGCGGGGCAGAAGATCCAGCAGGACGCGCTCATCGGGCAGGGATCGATCTTCGACCTGCACGACGAGGCGAGCCCCGGTGCGGAGCTGGGTGGTGCGCCCGGCGGGCAGGGCGCCGCCGGGCTCGAACCGCCGCCCGGGAGCCTCGCGGCCCCCGGCGGGCTCGCGCGTCCCATCCACCCGCCGATCCCCTCCGGGGAGTTCGAGCAGCCGGAGCTGCTCGCGGCGGAGGAGGAAGCGATCGGCCTGTTCGTCTCGGCGCACCCGCTGAAGCCGCTGCGCGACGCCCTTCGGGTGCGCGTGGACTGCCCGCTGTCGGCGCTCGGAGACCGCCGCGACAAGGACCTCGTCACGGTCGGCGGCATCATCACCGAGACCAAGCGCATCCGCACGCGCAACGGGGACCCGATGATGTTCGCCACGCTCGACGACCTCGTCGGCGCCGTCGAGATGCTGGTCTTCGGCAAGGCCCTCACCGAGCACGAGGCGGCGCTGTCCGTCGATGAGGTCGTGATCGTCAAGGGCCGCGTGGACCACAAGGAAGCCGGCAAGACCTGCCTCGTCGTGCAGAGCGTCGAGGCGTTCTCGCCGTCCGAGGAGGAGATCGAGCGGGCGCGCACGAAGGCCGACGCGGCCGCCCGTGCTGCCACCGCGCTGGCCCAGCCGGTGCATCTGCGCGTCGCCGCCGCGGACCTCTCGCGTGGCGCGCTCGACGACCTCAAGCAGGCGATCGAGGACTTTCCCGGGCCTGCCGAGGTGCTCGTCGACATCGACACGAGCGCCGGCACGCGCAGGGTGCGTCTCGGCGTGGAGTACCGCGTGCAGCACACGCCGACGCTCCGCGCCGAGCTCGAGCACGCGCTCGCGCCGATCGCCTCCGCAGCGACGGCCTAGCCGGCTCCTCGCGCCCGCCCGCCGCCCCCGCCCGCGTTCGTTCGCGCGCGCCGCGCCTGCTTGGCGCGCGATGCGATCCCTCGCTCACGCAGCTGTACTGCGAGCGCGACTTCCTCCGCCGAGGGGCCGCTGCGCTTCTCACCTGGGGTCTCCAGGATGCACGGCAGCGTCTCGAGCTCGGGCGCCGAGAGGAACGCCGCGCAGCCCTTCTCGCCGAGCTCTCCCGCACCGACGTTGGCGTGCCGGTCGCGGTTGGATCCCAGCGGGGTCTGCGAGTCATTCAGGTGCAGCGACCCGACGCGGTGCAGCCCGACACGTGCGGCGACCTCCCGCATCGCCGCGTCCATACACGCGACCGTGCGGATGTCATAGCCGGTGGCGAACAGGTGGCAGGAGTCCAGGCACAGCCCCAGCCGCTCGTCCCCGCCGCACGCCTCGAGAAGGATCGCGAGCTCCTCGACCGAGCGGCCCAGCGTGCCGCCCGTGCCGGCGGTGTTCTCCAGGTGCAGCGGGCACTCCTCGCTTTCCGCGAGGGCCTCGCGGATGGTCTCCCCGGCCCGCGCGATCGCCTCGGGCACGTCGCCCGCCTTCGCCGAGCCCGGGTGCAGCACGACGCCGCAGGCGCCGATCTGCGCCCCCGCCCGCAGCGAGCTGACCAGGGAGCTCAGCGATTTCGCGCGGATCTCCGGGTCCTCGCTGGCGCAGTTCACCAGGTAGACCGTGTGGATCAGCACGGCGTCGATCGGGCTGGCGGCCATCGCCTCAATGAACGCCGCGACGTCCTCCTCGCGGTACGGCGAGGACTTCCACATCCGCGGCGACTGGTTGAAGATCTGGATCGCCCGGCAGCCGCGCTCCACGCCGCGGGCGATCGCCTTCGGCAGCCCGCCCGCGGGAGACACGTGCGCTCCGATTAGCATGCGGGGCCGATTATGAGGGTTCGCTTCGCACCATCGCCCACGGGGGCTCTGCACATCGGCGGCGCGCGCACCGCGCTGTTCAACTGGCTCCTCGCGCGCCATTCCGGGGGGCAGCTGGTGCTGCGCATCGAGGACACCGACCGGGAGCGCTCGACGCCCGAGAACATCGAGCAGATCCTCGACGCGCTGCGCTGGCTGGAGCTCGACTGGGACGAGGGCCCGATCCTCCAGACCGACCGCTCCGAGCGCCACCGCGAGGCGCTCGAGGCGCTGCTCGCGGCCGGCCACGCCTATCACTCGGGCGCGACCGCCGAGGACGTCAAGGACTACAAGCGCCTGCACGGAGCCGACCGCGGGTTCCGCGGCGAGGCCGAGCGCGACGGCGCGGTGCGCCTGCACGTCCCCGACGACGGCGCGACCGTCGTACACGACGTGATTCGCGGGGAGACGCGCTTCGAGCACGTGCATCTCGACGACCCCGTGATCGCCCGCGCGGACGGCTCGGTCCTCTACAACTTCGCCGTCGCGATCGACGACCTCGATGCCGGCATCACGCACGTGGTGCGAGGCGAGGACCATCTCTCCAACACGCCCAAGCAGCTGCTCGTCCTCGAAGCGGCGCGCGATGCCGGGTTCGGTCCCGACACGCCGCCGCCGCTCTACGCGCACCTGCCGCTGCTGCACGGACCCGACGGCAAGAAGCTGTCAAAGCGCCACGGCGCGGCGTCCGTCCAGGAGCTGCGCGACGCGGGGTACCTGCCAGAGGCGGTGCGCAACTACCTCGCGCTGCTCGGCTGGGGGACGGGCGACGACGAGACGCTCCTGTCCACGGAGGAGCTGATCGCGCGCTTCGAGCTCGAGCGCGTCAGCCGCAACCCCGCCCAGTTCGACGAGACCAAGCTGAAGTGGCTGAACGGCCTGTACATCCGCAGGATGCCCCTTGCGGAGCTGACCCGGCGCCTGGAAGAGTTCACGGGCCGCGAGGGGCTCCAGGACGCTGTCCGCATCAGCCAGGAGAAGATCCACACGCTCGCCGACTTCTGGCCGCTGGCGGGATCGCTGATCGACGGGCCGATCGACGACCCCGCCGCCCGCGCGCGGTGGCTCACGGACGACGGCCGGGCAGCACTTGCGGACGTGCGTGCGGCCCTGGTGGAGGTCCCCACCTTCGACGAGGGCGGCGTGGGGGAGGCGCTCAGCGGGATCGTGGAACGCCGCGGCGTCAAGCCGCGAGAGGTCTACCAGCCGCTGCGCGTGGCCATCTCCGGCGGCACGATCTCGCCGGGGATCTTCGAGAGCGTCGCCCTCCTCGGCCGCGAGGAGACGTTGGGGCGCATCGGCAGGGCCCTCGGGGACGCCT
>JAOPZV010000061.1 GCA_025963935.1 Solirubrobacterales bacterium | reverse complement strand
GACGCCCGCGATGATGCCGTCGCCGCTCGACGGGGCCGAGCAGGGCGGCGACGCAGCTCCTCCCGCGGCACCCGCAGCCGTCGCCGAGGCTGCTGCTGCCGAGCAGCTGCCCGACCTGGCGACGATCGATGTCTCGTTCATCTCGCTCGCCAAGGTCCTCGGGCCTGTGCTCGGCTGCCTGGCCCCCCGCCACGACGTCCTCGCGCTCGTCAAGCCGCAGTTCGAGCTCGGCAGGGGCCGCGTCGGCAAAGGTGGCGTGGTGCGCGACCCACACGAGCGGCGCTCCGCCCTGGTCGCCGTGGGAGAGGCGGCCGTGTCGCTCGGCGCGGCCGTCCTCGGCTACTACTCCTCGGGCCTGCCCGGGCCGAAGGGCAACCTGGAGACCTTCGTGCACCTCGCCGCCGCGGACGGCGCCCGGCCGGGCGCGCGCACGGCGGATGAGCTCGAGTCGCTGGCGCGCACCGTGGAGCCGGCGTGAGGGAGATCACCGTGATCACCCACCGTCGCCCCGAGGAGACGGCGGATACGCTGAGGCGCCTGGCCGAGGCGGCCGCACAGGCGGGTGCGACGCTCCGGCTCGACCCCGAAGAGACGCAGAAGCACGCCACGCTCGAGCCGGGGCCAGCAATGGAGCTGAACGCGCCGCTGAAGCGCGACGTCGACCTGTGCATCGTGCTCGGAGGCGACGGGACGATCCTCCGCGCCCTGCAGATCTATGCGGGCACGGGGGTCGCGGTGTTCGCGATCAACTTCGGCGAGATCGGCTTTCTGGCTACCGTCGAGCGGAGCGACATCGACGACGGGATCCGCCGCGCGCTGAGCGGCGACTTCGAGCTGCTGCGCCTGCCGGCGATCGTGCTGGGCGATGAGCGCAACGGCGCGAACGGGGAGCCACCTGCCGGGATTCGGCCCGCGGCCGGCTCCGGCGGCGAGGCGCCCGCGGGTATCCGAGCGGCGATCAACGACGTGGCGATCCACCGCAAGGTCGGCGAGCGCGTCGCCGACATCGCCTACACGCTCGAGGGCGAGGAGGTCGGCAGCGTGCGCTGCGACGGGCTCGTGGTCTCCACGCCGGCGGGCTCCACCGGCTACAACCTGGCCAACGGGGGGCCGGTGATGGCTTGGGGCGTGGCGGGTTTCGTCGTGTCGTTCATCGCGCCCCATTCGTTGACGGCGCGCGCGCTGGTCGTCGCGCCGGACGACAAGCTGACGATCCACAACCGCTCCCACGAGCCGCTCGACGTGGCACTGGACGGCCGCCCGATCGGCGAGATACCGGCGGGCGAGACGATCGAGGCGCGGTTCGTCAACGACGTGGGCACGATCGCGCAGGTGCCCGGCACGACGTTCTACCGCAGGCTGCGCGAGAAGTTCGGGCGCCTCGCCAGCTGAGTCGGGGCGCCGTCGCTCAGGCGATGCTCGCGGCGCGCTGCTCGCCGCCGGAGGCCCGACCGTGGCCGCTGCGGTGCATCGAGGCGATGAAGTCGTCGAGCTGGTCGCGTGAGAAGCGCCGCTGCCCGCCCGGGGTGCGGTAGCAGCTCACGTGGCCGGCGTCGGTCCAGCGGCGGATCGTCGCCAGCGACACGCCCAGGTAGCGGGCGGCCTGCGAGCTGGTGAACACCAGCTGGCGGTCGCTGCGGTGTTGCGTGGGGGAGACGGGAAGTGGCATATGGCTGCTTCGTCCAAAAGGTCGGGGAACTTGAGTGGAGCGCAGCTTTGTGGACGTTTGCGCGGGGAGCGCCGGAATCCGCCGTAGCCGCGGGGCCGGCGGGGGGCGTCGCGCCGGGCTGCGGGATCCCTCTGGAGAGGAGTCGGAAACATCTGCCGCGGGCGCGCCGATTGCTTGGCGCGGCGCTGTGATTCCGCATTGCAAAGCCAAAAAGCCACCGTTCAGCCGCCCCGCGCCCGTTCGCTCATTTGCAACCAGTCCTGCAGATAGCTACGTAAACTGGACTTTTCGTCCATTCGTGGGCTATCCTTTCCAAACCTACTCAAATGGTGGCGGATGTCCTGCGGATGGAGACAACGGCCCCGCCGTCTCTCGAACGAGAGAAGGAGACCATATGGCCAAGTGGCCGCACTACTAGTCACAACGTTGCAACTTAGAAAGCACTAGGGCGTCGCGTGGCTTACGTGGCGCCCTTTTGCGTTCTCTTCCAGACGGGCGGCGGGGCGGCGTTCTCGCTCAGCGCCGCGGCAGGGCCATCGTCCGAACGCGACGCTCGAAGGCCAGCTCCGTCTCGAACTCGGCGTCCTCGCGACGGCCGAACATCGGGCCCTCGCGTTCGAGCATCTCGATGAACTTGTCCACGAGCTCGGCGTCGAACTGCCGGCCGGCGACGCCGCGCAGCTCGTCCATCGCTTCGCTGGGCTCCATCGGAGTGCGCGTGGCGCGGGGGGCTGTCATCGCGTCGTAGGTCGAGCAGATCGCGACGATCCGCGAGGCCATCGGGATCTCGTTGCCGATCAGGCCGGCCGGGTAGCCGCCGCCGTCGATGCGCTCGTGGTGGTAGAGGATCGCGTCGGCCACCGGGCCGTAGCCGTCGAGCTTGCCAACGAGCGTGGCGCCGTCCTGCGGGTGGCGATGGATGATCGCCATGTCCTCGTCGGTCAGCCGCTCGGGGCTCAGCACACGGTCGGGCCAGGTGAACTTGCCGATGTCGTGCAACAGCCCGGCGGTGTGGATCACCTCCTGTTCCTCCTCGCTGCAGCCGGCGTCCACGGCCAGGGCCTTCGCGTAGCGGGCCACCGCGGTGGCGTGGCGAGCGGCCGTGCGGTCGCGGAGCGCCAGCGCGTCCATCAGCGTGGCGAGCACGCCGAACTGCATCGATGCGAGCTGGATGGAGCGCGCTTCGAGCTGGTCGGCGCGGTCCTCGGAGCGCAGCAGCGCGACGGTCAGGCGCTGGAAGATGAGCAGCACGACGACCGCGCTGAGCAGCACGGGCAGGCCGGCCTTCGTGTAGGCGACCGCGAGGATCGCGGCCAGGGCGCCGGTGGCGATCTCGCCGGGCAGCAGCGACCACAGCAGTTCGCGGGTGTGGCGCGCCGGCGACTCCCCGTCGTTCATGCGGACCTGCAGGGTGAACATCAGGTAGGTGAGCGTGGTCATCACGGTGAACACCGCGAAGACGATCAGCCCGAAGGTCACGCCTTCTGTCAGGTGGGCGTTGCGCGGGTCGTGGACGTTGCCGACGATCGCTCGCACCAGCCATCCTCCGGCGAACGGCACGATCGCGAACGTCGAGAGGTTCGTGAGCCACTGGTCGGGCGGGAGGCGCCTGAGCGCCGAGGTGATGATCATCTCGGCGACGCCGAACGCCGCCGCGGGAACCGGTCCGAGGAGGCTCACCGCGAGCGCGAGCGCGACTGCCGAGGCGCTCAGCTGCATGCCGCGCGCGGGAACGCTGATCCACTGCCCGGCGAGCGTGATCGCCAGCAGCAGCCCGACGAGCGTCGTTGGCTCCCATTCGTCTGTCTGCGACACCATCACCGCGGCGCCGGCGACCGCTGCGAGCAGGACGACCTCGCTCGTCATGAACAGGCGTCGCATGAGGGTGGGGGAGAGCATCTATCGGCCTCGTGGTGCTTAACGACCGAAATGGCGTCGTCCTTAAGGTGCAGTTGTTCGCATGGGCCGACACGGCGGAACGAGCCATGAGACATGGGGGATTCCGGGCGCCGCCTGCCGGCGGAGCGTGCGGCTCAGAGGGCGATCAGCGCAGCGAGCCCTGCCCGACAGGGGCAGAGGGGTCTGCTGTGGGATCGACCACGCCGGTGCCACCTTCGTAGCCGGGCGCCGTCTCGCCCCTGCCCGGAGCGCTGAGCGGTACCGGCGCCAGGCGCACGAACCCGGCCGCGGCGAGGGCCGCGCCCACGCCGACGATCACGAAGGCCGCCCGCGGGGAGCTCAGCGCGACGAGCAGCCCGCCCAGCGGCAGCCCCACCGCCAGGCACAGGGCGCCCAGGGATTCCACGGCGCCCATCAGCCGGCCGTGGAGCGCGCCCGGCGTGAGCCGCTGGACCGCGCTGATCAGCGACGGCCACTGCATCCCGTTGCCGACGCCGCCCACCAGCCCCGCCACGCAGGCCAGCAGGAGCGACGGCGCGGCCGCCAGGCCGAAGTAGGCGGCGGCGATCGCCAGCGTCCCGGCGCTGAGCAGCGCGCCGAGCGGTCGCCCGACGAGGCGTGCGAAGACGATCGCGCCGATCACCGAGCCCGCTCCCCAGGCGGTCAGCAGCAGGCCGAGGCCGCGGTCCCCCGCGTGCAGCGTGCCCTTCACGAAGGTCACCTCGATCGGTCCTCCCGACTGGATGAACAGCAGGGCGACGGCCTCGGCGATCAGCACCCGGCGCAGGGACGCGGACTCGTTGATGTGCCGCCATGCAGCGCTCAGGCGCGCGCGAACCGAGTCGCCCCCGGCCTCCTCGACGTGCGCGTTAACGTCCAGCAACAGCACGCCGCCGAGCAGGAACGAGCCGACGTCGACGAGCAGCGCGGCCGGCGCTCCGGCGCCGGCCACGAGGACCCCGCCGAGCACCGGGCCGAGCACGAAGCTCATCGAGAACGCCACGTTCAGCGCCGCGTTTGCCTGGCGTTCGGCCTCGTGTGCGCGCGCCTCCGCAGGCTGCCCCGACGGTCCGCCGCCGGTCCACGCTTCGGGCGTCGCCGGCACGGGCTCCGTCTCGACCTGATCGCGCGCGACGCGCGCCACCTCCGCCCGCAGAAGCGCGCTGGCGGTCAGCGCGGCAGTGCCGTCGAGCGCCACCAGCACGAGCACCGCGGGCAGCCAGAAGTGCCACAGGAGGATCGCCAGAGCGCCGGTGACGAGCGCCTCGAAGAAGTACAGGGTGCTGAGCTCGCTGCGCCTGCGAGTGGCCTCCACCCGGGCGACGACCGCCGGGACGACGAGCGCCGGGAGCGCCTCACCCGCGAACAGCAGCGCCGCGACCGCGAGCGCGCTGTGCGTGTGGTCGTAGACGGCGACCGCCAGCGCCAGCAGCCCGAACCAGGTGCCCAGGCGGTTGACTGTGTAGGCGACGATGATGCGGCGAAGCCGCGAGGACCCGAGCGGTGTCGTCACGCCGCCAAGCTACCGGGTGGGCGCGACGGGATAGAGCAGCCGTCCAACTCGACGAACGTTGCCGGTCGGTCGGGGCCAGCGGCTACGGTGTGCCACATGGATGCCGGCACGCCGGGCGTGACACGACCGATCTCGGTGATCATCGCCGACGACCATTCCGTCGTGCGCGACGGCATCCGCGCGGTTCTCCAGCGGGAGGCCGGCGAGTTCCAGGTGGTGGCCGAAGCGGCCGACATCCCGACGCTGATCCGCGAAGTGCGCGAGCACAAGCCGGACCTGCTGACGCTCGATCTGACGATGCCCGGCGGCTCGAGCCTGGCGGCGCTGCCGCAGTGCTTCATCGCCCATCCCACGCTGGCGGTGGCGATCCTGACGATGCGTGAGGACCCCGAGTACGCCCGCCAGGCGCTGCGCGCGGGGGCGCGCAGCTACGTGCTCAAGGAGGCCGAGCCGGCGGAGCTCTTGCAGGCGTTCCGCCTCGCGGTGGCGGGCGGCAACTACCTGCACCCGCGTCTCGGC
>JAOPZV010000114.1 GCA_025963935.1 Solirubrobacterales bacterium | reverse complement strand
CGAGTGTCACGAACGCCGCGACGGCGAGATAGCCGTAGTTGTCGAGCGCCGGCTCCAGCGAATGAAGGACACCGGGAAGGTGTTGCGGGACGGCCGCGGCGAGGGGTGACTCAAGCACGTCGGCTGGTCGCCTTGCTCGGAGGGCCGGTCACACCCGTGATCATGACGGCCGAGCGCGCGCTGAACATGACAGCGGCGGTGAGATACTCACACAATGACCTACAACGCCAATCTCGGTCCGTCGCGCTATGTGCCGGCAAGCGACCGGTACGAGACGATGACCTACCGCAGATCGGGGCGCAGCGGGCTGCAGCTCCCGGCCATCTCCCTGGGGCTGTGGCAGAACTTCGGCGATGACCGCCCGCTCGCGAACAGCCGAGCGATCCTGCGGCGCGCCTTCGACCTGGGGATCACGCATTTCGACCTTGCCAACAACTACGGGCCGCCGTACGGCAGCGCCGAGATCAACTTCGGGCGGCTGTTCGCCGAGGACTTCAAGCCGTACCGCGACGAGCTCGTGATCTCGACGAAGGCCGGCTACGACATGTGGCCCGGACCGTACGGTGAGTGGGGCTCGCGCAAGTACCTGCTGGGCAGCCTCGAACAGAGCCTCGAGCGCATGGGACTCGATCACGTGGACATCTTCTACTCACATCGCTTCGACCCGGAGACACCGCTGGAGGAGACGATGGGCGCGCTCGACACCGCCGTGCGCCGCGGTCTGGCGCGGTATGTCGGCATCTCCTCATACGGACCCGAGCGGACCGAGCAGGCCGCGCAGATCCTGCGGGACCTCGGCACTCCGCTGTTGATCCACCAGCCCTCCTACTCGATGCTGAACAGGTGGATCGAGGACGGGTTGCTCGACGTGCTCGGACGGGAGGGAATCGGGGCGATCGTCTTCTCGCCGCTGGCCCAGGGACTGCTCACGGACAAGTACCTCCAGGGCATCGACGAGGACTCGCGCGTGCGCAGCGGCAACTATTTCTCGGACGAGCTGCTGACGGAGGCGAACCTCGCACGCGTCAGGGCTCTCAACGACATCGCCAAGCTGCGCGGCCAGACGCTCGCCCAGCTCGCCATCTCCTGGGCGCTGCGCGACGAGCGTGTCACCTCGGCGCTGCTTGGCGCCAGCAGCGTGACGCAACTCGAGCAGAACGTCGCCGCGCTCGAGAACCAGCAGTTCGACGAGGACGAGCTGCGGGAGATCGACAAGCATGCCCAGGAGGGCGGCATCAACCTCTGGGCGACCTCGAGCGACGCCTGAGCAGATGGCGGCCGGCGGGCTCCGGCCGCCATCCCGGAAGGGTCAGCCTCCAAACACCGATGCCGGGAGCTGAACCTGCGTCAGGCGCAGGCTGTTGCCCGACGGGTCGCGGAACCCGGAGTCGATGCCGTAGGGGCGCTCTTCGGGCGGCTCGGTGAACTCGACGCCGCGGCCCTTCAGCTCCTCGTAGGAGGCCTGGCAGTCGTCGGTCGTGAGGAACACCGTTCCGGCAAAGCCCTTCGCCATCAGGGTCCGGACCTGCTCGGCCGTCTCGCTGTCCATCACCGGCGACCCGGGGATGGCCATCAGGACGATCGCGAAGTCGGGCTGGCCGGCCGGGCCGACGGTCAGCCAGCGGAAGTTGCCGAGCTCCGCGAGCGTCACGTCGGAGCGCACCTCCATGCCCAGCTTCTCGGTGTAGAACGCGAGCGCCTCGTCCTGGTCGTGAACCCACAGCTGCGCGTTGGCGATCCTCATCATGTTCGTCTCCTTGGCGGTCGATTGAACGGTCGCCTCAAGCTAGTTCAGCGCGCGCTCCGTGTCTTCTCGAAACGTGCGGTGTTGGGGGCGGCCGTGCGCACGCAGGACGCACGTCGGCACGAGCGCATGCTGGGCCGCGGGCGGGTAGGCGGCGCGGTAGGCCGTCGGCGAGGCACCGAAGGTTCGCGTGAAGCTGGTGGTGAACGAGCCGATGCTCTGCAGCCCGACCGACAGGCAGACGTCGGCGACCGAGCGATCGGTGGTCCTCAGCAGCGCGGCGGCGCGCTCGAGGCGCCTCGTGAGGAGATAGGCGTGCGGCGACTCGCCGAAGGCGCGCCGGAACTCGCGGCTGAAATGGGCGCGTGAGAGGCCGGCCGCCCGGGCCATGTCCTGCACGCCGATCGGCTCGAAGTAGCGGCTGTCTGCCGCATCCTTGGCGCGCAGCAGGTGGCGCGCGGGCGGAACGAAGGCCACGTCGCGAGTATCGCACGGGCCCTGGGAGCCGAGGGGCACCTCGCCGCGTCTGCCCAGGAGCCTGGGTGAAGAAGGTTGACCGGGTCGGCCAGCCCTGGTAATAGTTCCTTACCGGTAAATATCTTGAACCGAGCCGGGAAAAACCCCGATCTGGAGGCGCTCTTGCCGACTCCCGCCGCTCCGCCACTGCCCGGACCGACCGATGCGGAACTCGACGCTCTGACAGACCGCGCGGCGGCGCTCGCGCGAGAGCTCGCCCCCACCACCGAGCGCGAACGCGCAATGCCGGAGGCCCTGCTCGACGAGCTGCGCGCCACGGGGCTGATGCGAGCAGGCGCACCGTCGGCGCTGGGCGCGCTCCAAGCGCCGCCCGCGGTGACCCTCAGCAGCGCCGAGAGGATCGCGCGGGGGGACGCCTCGGCCGGCTGGTGCGTGTCGATCGCGGCGACCAGCAGCCTGCTGTCGGCCTATCTCCCCGAGCAGGGCGCCTCGGAGATCTTCGCGAGCCCGCACGCGATGGCCGCCGGCGTGTGGGCTCCCCGCGGCAGAGCGTCGGTCGTCGATGGCGGACTGCGCGTCTCCGGCCGCTGGTCGTTCTGCAGCGGGATCTCGCACTCCGAGTGGCTGTTCGCCGGATGCGTGCTCGACGACGGAACGGCGGGTGCGAGCGGCCCCACACTGCGGGTCGCCGCGCTGCCGAAGGCCGAGCTCGAGATCCTCGACACCTGGCACACCAGCGGGCTGCGCGGGACCGGCAGTCACGATGCGGTGGCCGACGAGGTGCTCGTACCCGATCACCACGTCCTGTCGCTCCTCGACACGGGGCCGCGAATCGATGAGCCCCTCTACCGGTTCCCGATCTTCGGCTTCTTCGCGCTGTCGATCGCAGCGGCCGCCCTGGGCAACGCTCGCGGGGCGATCGACGATCTAGCCGAGCTGGCCACCGCGAAGACCGCGCAGGGATCGAGCCGCGTCCTCGCCGAGCGCCCGGTCACGCAGGCGGCCGTCGGCGAGGCCGAGGCCGCCCTGCGCGCCGCGCGAGCCCTCTACTACGGGACGATCGAAGAGGCGTGGGCAGCGGCGCAACACGAGGGCCCCGTCGCGGAGCCGCTGCGGCTCGGGCTGCGACTCGCCGCGACCCATGCGGTGAGGACCTCCGCCGACGTGGCCCGCTCGATGTACGACCTCGGGGGCGGCACGGCGATCTACGATGACTCGCCGCTCCAGCGACGCTTCCGCGACGCGCACGCCGCGACCGCTCACTTCCAGGTCAACCCGGCGACCTGGGAGCTCGCCGGGCGGCTGCTGCTCGGCCTGCCGACCAGGACGGCCCAGCTGTGAGCAGTCCGGCCAAGCTGGTGCCGGGGACACTCCAGGTCGTTGCGCCGTTCTGGCTGGACCGGCCCGACGAGGAGGCCCTCGAGATCGCCGGCGAGGCCGCGCGCAACGGGTTCGACACGATGTGGCTCGGCGAGATGGGGACGTTCGACGCCTTCGCCCTGGCGACCGCCGTCGGGCTGAGCACGCCGGGGCTCGCGTTGAAGCTGGGACCCCTGGCGGTCGGCGTTCGCAGCCCCGTCGCCCTGGCACTGGGTCTGACCTCGGTCACGGCCCTGACGGGCGCCCGCGCCGAGCTCGCCCTCGGCGCCTCCAGCCCCGACATCGTCGCCGGCTGGCACGACCGGCCGTGGGAGTCGATCGCTCCTCGCGCGCGGGAGACCGTCGAGGCCGTCCGCTCGATTCTCGCGGGAGAGCGCTCCGCGTACGCCGGCCGGCATGTCCGTAGCCATGGGTTCCGCCTGCGCCAGCCGCAGCGCGATGCCCGGATCTCGCTGGCCGCGTTCGGGCCGAGCATGACGCGCGTGGCGGTGGCCTGTGCCGATGAGATCGTGCTCAACCTGGTGACGCCCGAGCGTGTCGAGCAGGTGAAGGACCTCGTCGATGCGGCGCCGCGCTCGACGGACCGCCCGCCGCCGGAGATCGCGGTGTGGGTTGCGGTCGCGCTGGACCCGGGCGCCGCAGCGCTCGCGCAGATGGCTGCTCAGACCGCTGTCTACCTGCGCCCGCCAGGCTACGGCGAGATGTTCACGGAGCTCGGCTTCGGCTCACTCGTCGAGCGAGCTCGCGCGGGCGCGCGGCGCGCCGAGCTCGCCGGGGAGGTCACGATCGAGCTGCTTCGTCAGGTATGCGCGGTCGGCTCCGTGGATCAGGTCCTCGCGCGCCTGGCGAGCTACCGGGCGGCCGGGGCGACGCGGATCGGCATCGTCCCCTCCACGGCCGAAGACCGGGCCGGACGGCGCGTCCTCAGCGCTCTCGGCTCCGGCGCCTCGGAGGTGCGGGCCGCATGAGCGATGCGTCGCAGCCCGTCGAGCACGCGCTCGACCTCAGCCACCGGCTGAACGGCGACTCGGTGGGCCGCGCTCTGAGCCTCGTCGGCGAGCGTTGGACGATGATGATCCTGCGCGAAGCGTTCTTCGGCGTGCGGCGCTATGGGCAGCTCGCACGCAACCTGAGCATCCCGCGGCCCACGCTGTCGCTTCGGCTGCGCAAGCTCGTCGACGCCGGCCTGCTCGAGCGCGTCCGGTATTCGAGCGAGCCGGAGCGCCACGAGTACCGCCTGACCCAGGCGGGGCGCGACCTGTTCCCGGCGGTGATCGCCCTGATGCGCTGGGGCGACGCCTACCTCGCGGGACCCGACGGCCCTCCGATCGTCCTGCGTCACGAGACCTGTGGGCACGCCACGCATCCGCACCTCACCTGCGATGTGTGCGGCGAGGAGATAGACACGAGGAACGTCACGCCGGAACGCGGGCCCGGGTTCCTGACAGAGCCCGCGCCCCGGACAAAGGCGGACGTGACCGGCTCCGAGCTGGTGATCGACGGCGGCACGAGCGCATGAGAAGAACCCCTACCGACTGGAGCGAAGACAGATGAACTCGATGAACCGTCAGGTGCGGCTGGCCGCACATCCCTCGGGACTGCCGAAGCGCTCCGATTGGGAGCTGACAGAGGAGCCGATTCCGACCCCCGAGGCAGGGCAGCTCCTGGCCGAGATCTCCCACATCTCCCTGGACCCCGCGATGCGCGGCTGGATGAACCCCGGCGCGTCCTACATCGACCCGGTGGAGATCGGGACCGTCATGCGCGCCGCGACGATCGGCAGTGTCATCGCCTCCGAGCATCCGAAGTTCGCGCCCGGCGACCAGGTGTACGGCAACTTCGGCGTCCAGGAGTACGCGGTCTCCGACGGCCACGGGGTGCTGAAGATCGACCCTTCGCTGGCCCCCGCCCCCACCTACCTCGGAACGCTCGGGATGACCGGGCTGACGGCGTACTTCGGGGTGCTCGACGTCGCGAAGGTGAAGGAGGGAGACACGGTGGTCATCTCCGGGGCGGCCGGCGCCGTGGGCAGCGTGGCCGGCCAGATCGCGAAGATCAAGGGCGCTCGCGCAGTCGGGATCGCCGGAGGGGCGACCAAGTGCCAATGGCTCGTGGACGAGCTGGGATTCGACGCGGCGATCGACTACAAGGCGCAGGACGTACGGCGTGCGCTGCGCGACGCCGCGCCCGACGGGGTCGACGTGTACTTCGACAACGTCGGCGGGGACATCCTCGACGCGGTGCTCACCCGCCTCGCGCGCGGAGCGCGCATCGTCATCTGCGGAGCGGTGTCGCAGTACAACGCGACTGACGGCGTGAAGGGGCCGAGCAACTATCTCGCGCTGCTCGTCGCCCGCGCTTCGATGACCGGCATGGTCGTCTTCGACTACGCGCCGCGCTACCGTCAGGCGGCTGCCGAGCTCGCAGCCTGGCTGGCCGAGGGGCGGCTGGTCTCGCGCGAGGACGTCGTGGACGGCGGCGTGGAGGCTTTCCACGATGTGCTGCTGAAGCTGTTCGCCGGCGAGAACATCGGCAAGCTCGTGCTCCGCGTCGGCTCGGACTGACATCGTGCCCGGTGCCGCTGAGGTGGTGCGCTTCGCGGCGCTCGTGGACGCGGAGAGCATCGGGCGCCTGCTCGACGACTTCAACCGCGAGTTCGACGACTACACGCCTGGTCCGGGCAGGCTGGCCGCACGGGTCCGGCATCTGCTGGCCGCAGGACAGATCACCGTGCTCCTCGTCGGGTCGCGACCCGACGGCCTCGCGGTGCTGCGCTTCCGCTCGGCGATCTGGACGGAGGCGCTCGAGTGCTACCTGGCGGAGCTCTACGTCGTCCCCGACCGGCGTGGCCGCGGGCTCGGGCGTGCGCTGATGCAGGCCACGCTGACACTTGCGCGCGAGCGGGGGGCCGACCGCGTCGAGCTCGGCACGAGCGAGACGGACGTCGCGGCCCGCGCGCTCTATGAGAGCCTCGGATTCAGCAACCGAGAAGGCGGCCCCGACGGGCCCCTGAACTACGTCTACGAACGCGGGCTGTGAGCGACGCACGTCTACGAATGCGGGCTGTGAGCGAGGCGCGCGCTCTCAGAAGAGCTCGGCGAGGCCCTCGACCAGCCCGGGAAGCTTGCCCGGCCCGTGAGCGAGGTGCACCTGGCGGGCGGGCCTCGGGCTCGACGCCTGGTCCCTGACCCACCCGAGCTCCTCCACGCAGCCGAGGTCTTCGGCATGGGGCATGCACATCAGCAGGATCGACTCGAGCACGTCGGAGACCGGTGAGCGGCGACCCAAGCGGGCGTCGATTAGGCTCGCCTCGGCTCCGTCGCGGGCGGCAAGAAAGCGGTTCTCGGCGATCACCTCCGGCAGGTCGATCAAGGGGTCGGCGCCCGACCCCTCGGTCGCCTCCAGGCGCACCAGCGACTGGACGAGCGCCGCGAGCGCGGCGGAGTCCGCGACCGTCGTCTGGGCGTCCATGATCCGGACCTCGATCGTGCCGAACCGCGGCTGCAGCCGAACGTCCCACCACAGGAAGGTGGGCTCGGGAAACGCTTCGCAGCGCAGCAGCAGGTCGACGGTGCTCACATAGTCTTCGTAGTCGAGGAAGGCGCGTGGAATGCCGACGCGGGGAAAGGCCTGAAAGAGCGGCGTGCGGGCCGACGCGAGCCCCGTCTCACGTCCCTGCCAGAACGGTGAGTTGGCCGACAGAGCGAGCAGCAACGGGATGTGAGAGCGCATCCGGTTGACGGCCAGCAGAGCGCGCTCGGGGTCCGGGACCGCCACGTGCACGTGCAATGCGAACGTCGGCTCGCGTCTGGCCAACTCGCGCATCGAGCCGTAGAGGAAGCGGTAGCGGTCTCCGGCAGAGATGTTCGTGTCCTGCCAGGACGTGAACGGGTGCATCCCGGCGACCGCCGCTCTGAGCTCCATGTCGGCGAGCTCGCGCGCCAGCTCTCCACGCAGGTACTCCAGCTGCGCCAGCCCCTCCGCCACGGTCCTGTGAGGGTCCGTCTGCAGCTCGAGTGCCGAGTCGTGTGTCTCGGTGCTCGTGTGCGAGGCGAGCTCTCCGTCCAATCGCTCCATCACGGCGTCGGCCTGCGAGGCCAGCGACCAGTCGGAGGGATCGAGGAGCATCACCTCCTCCTCCACGCCGACCGTCCAGGTCGCTCCGACGGGGGTCGCCCAGTCCGACCACGAGCCGTGAAGTGAAGCCTCGGCCGGCGGCGTAAGCGCCTCAGATTGCGCGGGCATCGGAGTCCTCCTGTTCTCCGCTGTCCCGTTCGGCGGTCCGCGCCGCCTCGACCAGCTGTTCGAACAGGGCGAGGTGCTCAGCTTGGTCGACGAGCGTCTCGGCGTGCCATTGGACGCCGATCAGGAAGCGTTCGTCGAGCGCCTCCACGGCCTCGATCAGGCCGTCGGCCGCCCACGCGACCGGCCGCAGGCCGGCGCCCAGCCGGTCGATGGTCTGATGGTGAAAGGAGTTGACCTGCACCTGCCCCCCGCCCGTCGTCTGCGCGAGGGTGCTGTCAGGGGCGACCCGCACCAGGTGGGTCACCGAATCCCCCGGCTCGGTCTGGCGATGCTCGACGGCTCCGTGATTCACGTCGGGGAGATGCTGGTGCAGGGTGCCGTGTCGCGCCACGTTCAGCACCTGCGCGCCCCGGCAGATGGCGAGGAGCGGCATTCCGCGCAGATACGCCTTGCGGCACAGCTCGAGCTCGAACATGTCGACGTCCCGGTCTGTGGGGCCGAGCTGCGGGTGGCGCTGGGCTCCGTAGCAAGACGGATCGAGGTCCGGCCCTCCCGTGAGCAGCAGCCCCGCCAGACGATCGAGCAGGGGATCGACGTTCATCGTCGCGAGCGGCGACAGCGCGACCGGCAATCCGCCGGCGCGCTCCACGGCCCGCATGTAGGAGAGCCCGAGGGTCATCTCGGTCTGGGCAGGCTCGCCCTGCGGAACGAGCTGGGCGTCCTGCTTGCGGCGGATCTCCGAGACGGTGACGCCGATCAGTGGCCTGCTCATGCCAGCACCCACGTGTCCTTGCTGCCGCCGCTCTGCGAGGAGTTGACGACGAGCGCTCCCCGCTTGAAGGCCACGCGGGTGAGACCGCCGGGCAGCACCTCGATCGTCTCGCCGGTGGAGATCGCGAACGGGCGCAGATCGATGTGCCGTAGCTCGAGGCGGCCATTCGTCACGGTCGGGTGACGCGAGAGCATCACCGTCTCCTGGGCGACGAACGACTCGGGCGAGCTGCGCAGCGCGGCAGCCGTCGCGAGGAGATCCTCCCGGCGGGCGTGGGGTCCGATCACCACGCCGTAGCCGCCGTGTCCGCTGCGCGGCTTGATGACCAGCTCGCTCATGCGCTCGAGAATCATCTCGAGCACGCCCGACTGACCGGGATCGTAGGTCTGAACCGAGCGCAGCAGCGGCTCCTCGCCGAGGTAGAAGCGCACCATGTCCTCGACGTAGGCGTGCAGCAGCTTGTCGTCGGCGATGCCCGTGCCGAACGCATTCGCGACGGCCAGCGTCCCCTCGATCAGGGGCTCGAGCAGGACACAACCGACGTCGGTCAGACGCCCCTCGTCGTCTGCCAGCCGATCCTCGTCGGTGCGCCGGTAGACGACGTCGACCGCCTGATCGCGGCCCCCGAGCCACGCGAAGAGGCGCCCATCGCGAACCGACAGCTGCTGGAGGCGAACCATCGGCAGGCCGAGATGACTCGCGATCGTGGCGTGCTCGTAGAAGGCAGAGTTCTGCTTGCCGTCGGTCAGCAGCACGACGCGCGGATCCCCGCCGGCGGCCGCGGGAGCAGCGGCGCGAAGCGCCTCGCCGAGGGTCTTGAAGGCCGCGTCCAGCGAACGGACGCGCAGACCCTTGGGGGGAGACACGTGCGCCTGCAGGACCTCGCGCGTCGCCACTGCGTAGGCGATCCCGGACGGCGTCCTGAGGTTGTCCTCGAGCACCTTGAAGGAGCCGTCGCTGTCGCGCACGAGGTCCAGTCCGGCGACCGTGATCCACGAGGCGACGTTCTGACCCATCCCGCTCAGTCGAGGCTCGTGGTGCAGCGCGCCGTCGATCGTGCGGCCAGGCACCACGCCGGCCTCGACGATCCTCCGCTCGCCGTAGACGTCCCTGACGAACAGCTCCAGCGCCAGGACGCGCTGCGTCACCCCGAGGCGCAGCTCCCGCCATTGCACGGCGTCGATCACCCGCGGAACGGGGTCGATGCGAAACGCGCGCTGGCCCCCGGCAGAGCCGAAGGAGACGCCCCGCCGCGTCGCGTCGCGCGCCACGGCGCCGGTCAGCTCCTCGAGGTCCATCGCCTCCATCTGCTTCCTCACGCGGCGATCGTGCGTGGTGGCGTGCGGACCCCTGATCGCGCCCTCGTCGAAGGCGCGGGTCCTGGGCCGCGTGGGGGCGAGTGGATCTGTCGAGGACACCTCCCAAGTCTCCACCCCGACCAGGCTCCGGTCGTTCGACGCACGTCCAAAATGGCGCCACCCGCGTTGGACGTGCCGCGCGAGTGGGATATGCCCGGCTGGGCGGGCCGGACGTTGCTTGGGCTCCGTGTGAAACACCTCACAACACTTTCCCGCTTTCAGCGGTAAAGTCCCTATTACATAGGGGGGTGCGCTTTGCCGCTGTACACGCAGCGTCCGAAGTCGAGTGATGACCACCATGAGCCGCGTCGGGGGGCAACGGGCAGAGCGCCCCACGCCCTGACCCGGTGGCCGTCGCTAGCGCACGGGAGCAGTGGCTGACCGCTCGGCGGTGATCGACCCGGAAGCGAGTCGCAATGGTCGCCGCGGCGCCTCGCACAGCGCCGCGTTCCTGCGCAACGTGCCCGTCCTGACCGGCCTGTCGGACGAGCTCTTGCTGAACCTCGCAGACCAGGTCGAGGAAGTCCACGTGCGCGCCGGTGAGTGGATCATGCGCGAGGGAGAAACGGCGGACAGCCTGTTCATGGTGCGTAGCGGCCGGGTGGAGGTCATCGACGAGGGTCCACCGGAGACGATCATCCGCATCCTGCGACGCGGCGACGTGATCGGCGAGCTGGCGTTGCTGCGTGAAGGCACTCGCTCGGCTTCCGTGCGCGCGCGGCGTGATGCCGAGCTCCTGCAGCTGGGGCGCGCCGCGTTCGAGGCGCTCATTCAGGAAGCGCCCAGCTTCGCCCTCGGGCTGACGCGGGCGATGGGCGCACAGCTCGCGGCCAGCCGCACGCCCGTCGTCGCTGCGACGCCGCCGCGCACGATCGCGGTCGTCGGCCTCGACGACGGCGCCCCGGCGGCGGAGGTGGCCGAGCTGCTCGCCAACGCGCTGAGCGCTCACGGTTCGGTCGCCAGTCTGAGCGCCGGCGAGCTGGCCACCATCGACCAAGCCGAACGCGACGCGAACCGCGTGGTGCTGCGCTGCGAAGCCGCGCCCGACGGCGAGTGGACCGAGCTGTGCGTCCGCGAGGCCCACCTCGTCGTCGCCGTCAGCACCGGCGCTCCCGCTCCGGCGTGGCTGGAGCGCGCCACGGCGCTGCAGGGGTGTGAGCTGCTGATTCTCGGACCGTCGGTGGCTGACACGGTGCTCGAGTCGCTGCAGCCGCGGGAGGTTCAGGTGGTGGCCGACCGCGTCGATCGCGGCCGCGCGATCGAGTCGATGGCGCGTCGCCTGGCTGGGCGTTCGGTTGGAATCGTGCTGTCGGGCGGGGGCGCCCGGGCGCTCGCGCATCTGGGGGTTCTCGAGGAGCTCCGCGCGGCCGGCCTGCGGTTCGACCGCGTCGGCGGCGTGAGCCTTGGCTCGCTCGTCGCCGCGGCGACCGCCGCGGAGTTCACGACGGAGTACATGTACGACTCCTTCCGACGCGGCTTCGTCGAAAGCAGTCCGAGCAGGGACTTCGTGCCTCCCGCCTACTCGCTGATCCGCGGGGCAAAGGCTCGACGGCTGCTCCTCGAGGCCTTCGGGGATCGCCGCATCGAGGAGCTGCCGCTGCGCTTCTTCTGCATCAGCTGTGATCTCGTGAGCCGCGAGGCGGTGCTCCACCGGGTCGGGCCGGTGATCGACGCCGTCTACCCGAGCCTCGCCATCCCCGGCGTCTTCCCCCCGGTGGCCACGGCCGACGGCCGGTTGCTGGTCGACGGCGGGGTGCTCGACAACCTGCCCGTCGCGACGATGGCCCGCAAAGGCGAGGGACCGGTCATCGCCGTCGACGTCACCGGGCGCATGGGGCAGTTCAAGGCGACGGAACGGCCGGGCCTGGCACGACTCGGGCGCCCCATTCGCCGCGCGCTGACGGGAAACGACGCGGAGATCCCGCACCTCGGCGAGACCATCGTCCGCACCGTGATGGTGGGCAGCACCGACACCGTGGCGGCGGCCCGCCTGCACGCCGACCTGGTGATCACTCCCCAGGTCGAAGGCATAGGGCTGATGGACTGGGGAGCGCTCCCCCGCGTGGCCGAGCTCGGACGCAGCGCAGCGCGCGAGGCGCTCGCCGCGCATCCAGACCTGGCGAGTCGACTGGCGATCTAGAGCGGCGCGGGACTCGTGGCGACCACGACAGTCCCGTCCGAGGCCCCGGCCACCCCCGGTGAGGTCGCGCCGGCTCCTCGCCGCGGGCCATCGCCGCGCACCGTGCTGGCAATCGCCTCGCTCGGCGCGAGCGTTGCGTTCGTTGACGCGACGATCGTCAACATCGCGTTCCCGAACATCGGGCGCTCGTTCCATGGAACGCCGATCTCGTCGCTGTCGTGGGTGCTCAACGCCTACAACATCGTCTTTGCGGCGTTCCTGGTGGCCGCCGGACGGATCGCCGACCTGCTCGGCCGCCGGCGCATCTTCATCTTCGGCCTCGAGCTGTTCACGGCCGCCTCGATCCTGTGCGCGCTGGCCCCGTCGGTCAGCGCGCTCGTCGCATTTCGGGTACTCCAGGCGCTAGGTGCCGCCTTCCTCGTGCCGTCCTCGCTGGCGCTCGTGCTCAACGCGTTCCCTCCCGAGCGGCGCTCGCACGGCGTCGCGCTGCTGTCGGCCGTCGCGGCGGGCGCCGCCGGCCTCGGGCCCTCGATCGGCGGTGTGCTCGTCGCCGTCGCCGACTGGCGGCTGGTCTTCCTCGTCAACCTGCCGATCGGCATCGCGGCGGTCGTGCTCGCGCGACGCTACCTCGTCGAGAGCCGTGCGCCCGGCCGCCGGCGCATGCCGGACCTGACGGGGGCACTGCTGTTCGCGCTGGCGATCTCGGCGCTGGTGCTCGGCGTGGTCAAGGGACAGGAATGGGGCTGGGGCAGCCCGCGCGTCGTCGGGTCCTTCCTCGCCACGATCGCGGTCGGCGCGCTCTTCGTGTGGCGCTGCAAATGGCACCGCTCGCCGATCATCGACCTCTCGCTGCTGCGCATCCGCACGTTCAGCGCGGCCAACGGGATGACGGTGGTGGCCGCGGCCGGGTTCTACGGCTACACGCTGACGAACGTTCTGTTCCTCACAGGCGTATGGCGATACTCGGTGCTCGACGCGGGCCTCGCTCTGACGCCGGGGCCGTTCGTCGCGGCCGCCGTGGCGGGGCCGACCAGCCGGCTCGTCCAGCGCGTGGGCCACAGACCCGTGCTGGTAGCCGGTGGGCTGATCTGGGGGGGAGCAGTCCTGTGGTTCGTCGAGCGGGTGGGCCCGACGCCCGCGTTCCTCAGCGAGTGGCTGCCGGGGATCGTGCTGCTCGGCGTGGGGGCGGGAACGCTGTTCCCCAACCTGAGCGGGGCGGCGGTCGCCTCGGCACCGGGCGACAGCTTCGCCACGGCGACCGGCCTGAACTCGGTTGCACGCCAGGTCGGCGCGGCGCTGGGCGTGGCGCTTGCGGTGGCGATCATCGGCACGCCATCGCCGCAGGATGCACTCGCCGCGTTCGACAACGCATGGACGTTCGGCGCGGCCTGCCTGTTCCTCGCGGGCCTCGGGTGCCTCCTGGTTGGACGCCTGCGGACCGACACCCCGCCCACGCTGGGCGACGCCGCGCGGATGGTGTTCGGAGAGGTGCCCGGGGAGACGCCCCCGGCGGTGCCGCGACCGCGTGTCCGGCGCGCGATCACCGTCGATGACGTCGGGCCGGCTCCCTCGCGCGCGGAGTCCGCGGCCGATTTCCTCGCGCACGTCCCGCTCTTCGCGGGCCTCGAGCCCGCGCTGCGCGAGGCGATCGCCTCCCAGGCGCGCGCCGTACGGGTGGACGCCGGCGAATGGCTGTTCCGCGAGGGCGCGCCGGGTGACTCCATGTACGTGGTGCGCGCCGGGCGCCTGGAGGTCGTGGACGAGGCGGCGGGCACGGTGATCCGCGAGCTCGGTCGCGGCGACGCCCTCGGCGAGCTGGCGTTGCTCAGCGCCTCGACCCGCTCGGCGTCGGTGCGAGCGGCGCGCGCGAGCGACGTGCTGGCGCTCGACCGGCGTGACTTCGAGGAGCACCTTCACCACTCGCCGGCGCTCTCGCTGGCGCTCAACCGCCTGCTCGCCGACCAGCTGCGCGCCAACCGCGCGCCGGCGTCCACCGCACGCCCGCGGCCAACGACGGTGGCGCTCGTCGGGCTGGGCGATCACCTGCCGCTCGCGAGGATCGCCCGACAGCTGAAGCTGTCGCTGGAACGCCATCTCTCTCCGGCCCTGCTCGACGGCAGCGAGACCGAGGCGCCGGGCGCCGACGCCGAGCCGACGAGCGTCTACGGGCCATGGCTCGATCGCGCGGAGGCAGGGCACGACATCGTGATCCTCGCCGGCGGGTCGGTCCTGTGGGGCGAGCGCTGGACGGAGTTCTGCCTGCAGCAGGCGGACCGCGTTCTCGCCGTCACGGCCGGCGGTCCTGTCCCTGAGGAGCTGCACAGACGGCCGGAGCTGCGGGGTTGCGACCTCGTCGTCTACGACGTCTCACCCGGGTCCGGGGAGCTCGAGGGTTGGGCGACGCTGCTCGAGCCGATCGAGGCTCACGTGGTGCGCGAGCAGCAGCTCGAAGCCGACCTCGACCGCGCCGCCCGGCGCCTCAGCGGCCGCTCGGTCGGCGTTGTCCTGTCCGGTGGCGGCGCGCGCGCGTTCGCCCACATCGGCGTGCTCGAGGAGCTGACGGCCGCCGGCCTGACGATCGACCGTGTGGCGGGCGTGAGCATGGGCGCGTTCGTGGGCGCGCTGTTCGCGATGGGCCTCGACGCGGATGAGATGGACTCCCGCTGCTTCGAGGAGTGGATCCAGCGACGTCCCCTGAAGGACTACACGCTCCCGCGCCGCAGCCTAATCAGGGGCCAGCGTGCCGAGGCGATGCTGCGCCGGACCTTCGGCGAGGTGGCGATCGAGGAGCTGGCATGCAGCTTCACGTGCGGATGCGCGGAGCTGCGCAGCGGGCGGCTCGTCGTGGTGCGGTCCGGGCCGCTGTGGGAGGCGATCGGCTTCAGCATCTGCGTGCCGGTGCTCGCGCCGCCCCAGGTGCGCGGCCGGGAGCTGTTCATCGACGGTTCGCTCGTCGACAACCTGCCGGTGGAGACGATGGCCGATCTGGGGGAGGGGCCGATAATCGCGGTCGACGTGAAGGCGACGTTCGACTCCTCGGCTGACGGTCGCCGGCCGGGCGACCGGCGGACGCTGGTACCGAGGGCGCCGAGCCTCGGCGAGACGCTCACGCGGGTTCTCCTGCTCGGTAGCGCGAACACCTCCGACGCAGCCCGCCGTCACGCGGACGTCGTCATCAAACCGCGGGCTGAGGGTGTCGGCCTACTCGAGTTCCATCAGCTCGACGCGGCGCGCGAGGCCGGTCGCGCCGCCGCGCGCGAGGCGCTGGAGACGGGGCTCGGCGCGCTGTCCCGCTGAGCTATCGCTCAGACACTGCGACGCGCCATCGGGGTCGGGCGCCGGGCCACCGAGCGCCGCGGCTCGAGGCGCCTGACTTCGCGCGGGCGGATCCTCACCGGCGGGCTCCGGTCACCGGGGCGCTCGGTGAAGGGCTCGGGGTGCGCGAGGTGGAAGCCCTGGATGAAGTCGACGCCGAAGCGAGAGAGGATGTCGAGAGCCTCGGCGCTTTCGACGCCCTCGGCGATCGTCTGCACGCGGAAGTCCCGAGCCAGGGCGACCACCGCCTGGACGACGTGGCGGCTGGCACTGCTGCTGGCGAGATCGTGGACGAACTCGGCGTCCAGCTTCAGGTAGTCGACGGGAATCTGCTTGAGATACGTAAGGCCCCCGTAGCCGGTCCCGAAATCATCCAGCGCGATCTTGCAGCCGAGAGCGTGCAGGCGCTGGGCGAACGCCCGCGCTGCCTCCTGATCCTCGACGATCGCGGTCTCGGTGATCTCGAAGACGAGCACCCCGGGCGGCACCGCGCACTGCTCGATGCACCGTTCGATGTGCTCCAGGACGTCGGGGTCCCCGATCGAGCGAGCGGAGATGTTCAGCTGCACGCGGCAACCGAGGCCGGCGAGCTGGGTGGCCTGCTTGATCACCCACCAGTCGATCTCGCCGATCAGGGCATATTGCTCGGCGACGTGCAGGAACTCCGCGGGCGAAACGATCCCGCCGTCCGGTTCGCGCATCCGCAGCAGAAGCTCGTGCTGGACGGTCTCCCCCGTCCGCAGATCGATGATCGGCTGCGCGTAGAGCACGAAGCGCTCCTCCACGATCGCGGCCTCCACGCGGTTGATACAGGCAAGCGTCGCCACGTCGCGCCGTTGCTCCTCCTCGCGGCGCTTTCGCTCGGAGACGTCTTGAAATATGACGACGCAGCCCTGCAGGCCGTCGTCCGTGCGGAACGGCGCTGCGGTGTAGGCCACCGGGAGGGTGCGGCCGTTACGCGCCATGAACAGGTCATCCTCTACGCGTACGGGCTCCTCCTGGCTCAGAGCCCGGGCCATCGCGCTCTCCTCGAAGGGCCGCGTGAGCTCGCCGGAGCGCGCGATCACCTCGCCGATCGGCTGTCCATTGAGCTGTCCCTCGGGCCAGCCGAGCAGGGTCTCGGCCGTCCGATTGATGTAGGTGACACGGCCGTCGACGTCGAGCGTGAAGAGGCCCTCGCCCATGCACTCCGTGACGGCCTGGGCGTAGTCGCGGGACTGCAGCAGCTCCGTCTCGGCGGCCACGCGGGGAGAGATGTCGACTGCGACGCCGACGATCGCCGACGGCTCGGAGTTCTCATCGAGGATCAGGCGATTGCGGACGTATGCGGTGAACGTGGAGCGATCCTTGCGCCGCACGAGCAGCTCGCCGTCCCAGCGACCGTCGCGGCGCAGCTCGCCGACAAGCCGCTCGGCGGCCTGCGTGTCCTCGGGTACGACCAGGTCCCGTGCGCTGCGCCCCAAGGCCTCCTCGCGAGTCCAGCCGTAGAGAGCCTCCGCGCCACTGTTCCAGCTGATCACCGTGCCGGAGACATCGCTGACGATCACCGACGCGTCTATCTGATCGAGCAGTGCGGCCTGCAGGTTCGCCGGATCGCTGTGAGTCATCGCACCGATCGCCGCCGCCGCGCGCTCTTCGAAGCCGCGCCGGTTCAGGCCGCCGGTCAGCGGGTCACTGGGCGACGCCGTGGCGAGGGCGCGGTGCTGGCGATTGTTGTTCTGCGTCTGCCATGCGCTGATGGCCGCGGTGCATGCAAGGGCGGCAGCGAAGGCCGCCTGATAGGCGGGGCTGTAGCCTCCCGCCGTGAAGGCCAGCGTCAGGTAGCTGAGGACGCTGAGGAGGCCGACCGCGACGACGGAGCCGAGCGGGTAGGACATCGCTGAGAAGACGATCGGCAGGAAGAAGATGAGCACGACCGGACTCGAGGTGCCACCGTCGGCGAGCGTCGCGAGCAGCAGCATCAGGAAGGCCAACAGCGTCCAGGTCAGGAAGAACGGCTCTCGCAGGCTGCTTCGCACGATGCGCTCGCGCGGGAGCAGCGAGACGACCACCCCGATGGCGCAGGCAAGCGCGAACAGAACCGCTAGCTCGGTTCGGTGGGGGCGCTGCCACGTGAGGAGGACGTAGGCCATCCCCAGGCCACCGACGCCGAACGTCAGCCAGATACCCGCCGCGATCGTCGCTTCGCGCCTTCGCAGCGCCGACACGTCCATCACATGTGGCTCCTCTCTGCGACGCACAGGTTCGTATCGGCCGAAACG
>JAOPZV010000036.1 GCA_025963935.1 Solirubrobacterales bacterium | reverse complement strand
CTCGGCCACAACGTGACGATCGCCTCGCCCTCGGGCTCCGTCGTGGGTGAAACGCCGACCTTCCAGGGGGGCGCGAAGACACTCACGGTGAAACTCGCGGCTGGGACCTACAAGTTCTACTGCTCCGTGCCCGGGCACCGGGCGGCCGGGATGGAAGGGACGCTGACCGTCCACTAGCCGCGCCCGCGGCGCGCCTGGCTCAAGTGCCGAGCGAGGCGCGCCCGCGAGCCGTTTAGGGCAAGATCGTGCGCCGGATGCCGGCCGCACGACGAGAACGACCAGTGACGACGAGCTTGCTCGCCATCTGCGCCTGAGCATGGGCGCCGGCGAGATCGTCGCGATCGCCGCCGCAGGGCTGGGCGCCGGGGCGATCAACACCCTCGTGGGAAGCGGCACGCTGATCACCTTCCCCGTGCTGCTCGCCTTCGGCTACGCGCCGGTGACGGCCAACGTCTCCAACACGGTGGGACTGGTCCCCGGCTCGGTCTCGGGCGCGATCGGATACCGCCGGGAGCTGGCGGGGCAGGGGAGACGCGCCGTGCGCCTCGGAGCGATAGCGGTGCTCGGAGGCGTGACCGGAGCGATCCTTCTGCTCGTCCTGCCGGCCGCGGCGTTCAAGGCGATCGTCCCAGCGTTCATCGCAGTTGCCGTCGTTCTGACGCTCGCCCAGCCAAGGCTGCAGCGCTGGCTGGTGAAGCGCCAGATCGACCTCGCCCATCCCCGCAGCCTCGCCACAACTGGCGCCGTCTACGTGACCGGCGTCTACGGCGGCTACTTCGGAGCCGCTCAGGGGATCCTGCTGCTGGCGATCCTCGGCGTCGCGCTCAACCAGGACCTGCAGCGCACGAACGCTCTGAAGAACGTGCTCGCCGGGCTGATCAACGGCGTGGCCGGCCTGTACTTCATCCTCGCCGCGCACATCGAGTGGGCGCCCGCCGGGATCATCGCGGCGACCTCGATCGTCGGGGCCCAGCTCGGCGCCCGTTACGGCCGCAGGCTGCCCCCCGCCGCGCTGCGGGCCACGATCGTGGCGGTGGGTGTCTTCGCGATCCTCCGGCTGCTGCTCGACTGAGCTCCGGGGGCCCCGCCTCGCCGTGCGCTCAGCACGGGCCGGCGCCTAATGCGCTAGCCCGCGTGGGGCGTGGGGGGCGGGGGTCCTTCCAGAGGCCGGCATGTCCGCGCCTCGGGCATCGGCCTGGAAGGCGTGCAGGCAGTGCTCGGAGCAGAAGTAGAAGGTCTCGCCGGCGAAGTCCAGGCGCACGGCCTTCGCACGGTCGACCTTCATCCCGCACACCGGGTCGCTCTCGCCGCGCCGCTGTGTCAGCCAGAGCAGCGCGGCGAACACGACGAGGCCGAGGATGTTCAGGACGAGCTTGTAGTCCACGGCGATCTTGCCGAACACATCGGCGCGCGACGGTCGCGGCCCGGAGGGGATCAGCCCTGTTGCGCTGAACAGCCCGTCGACGATCAGCGCCGCCACGACGATCGTCACGAACATCAGCGCGACGATCCGCATGGTGTAGCGCGTGCCGTAGTACTTGCGGTAGATCAGGATGATCGGCAGCACGATCAGGTCGGCGAACAGGAACGCGAGCACGCCGGCGAAGCTGATTCCCCCGGACCACAGCACCGCCGCCAGCGGGACGTTGCCGATCGAGCAGACGAACGACAGCACGGCGATCAGCGGTCCGACGATCACGTTCTCGATCGCCCCGAGCACTCCTCCGGTGTGCCGCAGGAACAGGCCATTGAAGAAGCCGTTACCGAGCTGCGCGATGAACCCGGCGAGCAGGAACCCGACGGTGATCTCCCTGTAGAGCATCTGCCAGTCCGCACGGAAGTTGTGGGCCACATCCGACCAGGCCGACACGGACGTCAGCCGCTCGCGCCAGCTGAGCTGTTCGCCGGCCGCGTGGTGCTGATGACCCGCGTCCGCCTGCTGCGCGTGCTCGCGCGCCTCGACCTCCAGGCGCGGAGAGACGAACGCCCGCAGGAAGATCGTCATCAGCGCGATCATCACGATCCCGCCGACGTACTCGGCCAGCGTGAACTGCCAGCCGAGCAGGAGCCACAGCACCAGACCGAGCTCCCACACCAGGTTCGTGGAGGCGAACTGGAAGGCGAGCGAGGTCGCCGACGAGGCGCCCTTGGCGAAGAGCGACTTCGCGATCGCGATCGCCGCGTAGGAGCAGGAGCTCGAGGCGGCGCCCAGGCCGGTGGCGAGGGCCACCGGCTTCGGGCCCGAGCCGGACAGGGTGGAGAGGATCCGCTCACGCGGCACCCACGCCTGCACGACAGCCGAGATGGCGAAGCCGAAGACCAGCGCCCACCAAACCTCCCAGGCCATCAGGAACGAGTCCCTCAGCCCGTGCCAGAGAACGTCGAGCACGTCGGTCACGTGGGTTCCATCAGTGGCATCTGCGCAAAGCTAGCATACCCCCGGGGGGTTTATGCTAGGCTCGTTGGAATGAGCACGGATCAGGCAGCTGCAACACCGCAACGCGGCTACTCCTCGAGCAAGAAACAGCTGCAGGCGCGGCTCCGCCGAATCGAGGGCCAGGTGCGCGGCGTGCAGAAGATGGTCGAGGAGGATCGCTACTGCATCGACGTCCTAACGCAGATCTCCGCGATCGAGGCCGCCCTCGACAAGGTCGCGCTCGGGCTGCTCGACGGCCACGCCCGCACGTGCGTGATCGAAGCCGACGGCGAGCTCCAGGACGAGCGCACCGCCGAGCTGATGGCGGCCGTCGGCCGGCTCATGCGCCGCGGCTGAGAGCGCGGCCGCCCAGCCGTCCGCCGGGCCGTTGTCGGGCTAAAGGTCCGGGTGGTGCAGTGCGATAGCTGGGACGTGCCGACCTATCAGGATGAGCCGTGGGAGCGCGATCGCCGCCGCGCGGCCGAATGGCGGGCGCTGGAAGGGCGAACCGGTCGGTTCACAACGGCCCTCACGTGGACGGTGTTGCTCGCGCTATCGCTGGTTGCGCTCGACTGGGCCGCGGCCGCAGTTGGCGCGGCCTGAATGGAGGACCCTGAAACGCTACCTACAACGCTCGATAATGCATGTTATGTCAACAAGCTGGAGAAAATGGCGCGTCTAGCCCTGCCGCGGGATGCAGCTGATGTGGCCGTCGTCCTCGAGGATCGCCCACTGCAGCTGATCCAGCGAGGCGATCTGCGCCCGGCGGGCTTCCTCCCGCAGCTCGTCGACGG
The DNA here is from genome assembly GCA_025963935.1 of Solirubrobacterales bacterium. Lineage (GTDB taxonomy): Bacteria > Actinomycetota > Thermoleophilia > Solirubrobacterales > Solirubrobacteraceae > Palsa-744. The sequence goes on along the minus strand of JAOPZV010000036.1, from coordinate 3,611 downwards.
TGATCCGCTCGTGGCGTAGGTTGCGCTCGATCGGGCGCCCGTCCTGAAGAAGCACTATCGGCACTCCGGCCGTGACCTGTCTCACCCGCCGCGAGCGGAACGACGCCCAGCTCACCGCGACCGAGAGCAGCGTGATCGTCGAGATGACGGTCAAGGTCCCTGTGATCGAGTCGTCGCTCTGGGTGATTCCCTGCTGCACGAGGTCGCCGAGAACTACCAGCAGGATGAGGTCAAACGGCTCGAGCTCGGAGAGCTCGCGACGGCCGGCGATGCGCGTGACCAGCAGGATGAAGAAGAAGACGACGGTGGCGCGGATCACGAGGTCCATGGCAGCTCAGGGAAAGATCGTGATCGCTCGATGGATACGCAGGAGCGGCGTCGAGCCGTCCCGCAGTTCGACGTTCTCATTCCGCTTTGCGACGTTCGTCGGGTTGACCTGGAAGTAGATCCAGTTGACGTGCTGCTGGCCGGCGGGCAGCTTGCCGTAGGTGAGCACGACTTTGCCTTCTTCGGAGGACTCCTGGCTCGGTTCCGGCACCAGCGAGTTGACGCTCATCGACTCCCACCAGCCCTTGTCGAAGACGAGCTGAAGTTCCTTGATGTCGCGTCTGGCGGACACCTGGACGCGCACCTGGAAGATCAGGCCGCTGCGCAGTCGGGCGGGTGCCGTGACGTTCATGCTCGCGGCGGGCGAGCTCGCGGAGCTGGTCGTCGGATGCTGACCGAAGACGTTGAGCAGGGCGAGCACCGGCAGCACGCCGACACAGCACAGGAGCGCTCGCCTAACCCACGGGCTCCTCACCCCGGCGAGGTCACGGCTGCGCTCGAGCGAGATGCCTTCGGGAGGCTCAGCCACGCCCGAGTGATTCGACGCCCTGGCGCGATCGTCCTCCTGGCATCATGCTGAAACTCGACACGTGAACGGAGGCAGGCGATGGCGAACACCCTTTACACGGCAGAAGCCCACGTGACCGGCGGGCGCGCCGAGGGACACGGAGGCACGAGCGACGGTGCGCTCGAGGTGGACCTGCGCATACCCGCGGAGATGGGCGGCCCGGGCGGCGGAACGAATCCCGAGGAGCTGTTCGCGGTCGGCTACGCGGCCTGCTTCGAGAGCGCCCTCGGCGTGGTCGGACGCCGCGCGAAGGCGGATACCTCCAACGCGGCGATCGACTCGAAGGTCTCGCTGTCGCCGGACGGCAAAGGGGGTTTCGTGCTGGGCGTCGAGCTCGACGTCACACTCCCGAGCGTTTCAGACGCCGAGACGGCCGTTGAGCTGGTGCGCACCGCGCACACCGTCTGCCCATACTCCAACGCCACTCGTGGGAACATCGACGTCGCGCTGACGGCCAACGGGACGCCGGTGGCCTAGCCCCGCGGAGTCGCCCAGCCTGCGCGGTCTCAGCGGCCGAGCGTGCGCACGAGCTCGCGCGCGTTGCCGCTGACGCTGCCAAGCCGCATGCGAACCTCCTCGAGCCCGGAGCGGAGCTCGGGGTCCCCCACCTCGACCGGCAGCATCGAGTCCTGCAGCGTCGCGAGCGTCGCGTCGGCCGCAGTGACGGCCTGCACCGCGTCGTCAATGAAGCCGCGTGCGCCGCGCGACGGAGCGCCGGGGACCGCCGGCGTGAACGGGCGAGCCGGGAGCTCGTGGCGCTCGGCGAACTCCGCATGTGTGCGCTTTGCGCGGCCGTAGGCGGCCTGGACGGGGCGGAACAGCCCCTGCTCGAGGCGCTCGGCGGTGCTCTCGTCGAGCGTTTCGTACGCCTCGCTCAGCGACGCCACCGCCGTGCCCAGCTGGTCGGCTGCCTGGGCGAGCGTGTCGAGCAGCTGCTGCCTGGCGTCGGCGGTCGTGTATGGCACCGGGATGAGGTTAGTTCGCCGCAGGCAAGCTCACGCCGGTTGCAACGCGCCGCCCCGATCCAGCCGCGATCGTCCGCTGGAGCCCCGCAGTGACCGCTCAGCCGATGCTGTAGGCGAGCGACACTTCTGCCTTCAACGTGCACGTGGCGGCGGCGGCCTTTTTGGCCGCCGGGGTCTTGTGCTTGCGGTGCTTGGCGCTCGGCTTGCGGACCGGTGGCGAGGACGACTTCGGCGCCGCCGCGGCGTTGTTGAGCGCTCTCACCCCGCCGGGCGAGAAGCCGAAGTCGGGCTGCTCGCCTTGATATTCGGCGTAGCCGGGTTCTTCGCCCGTGGTGCAGACGATGTAGCCGCCGCCCTCGGCGATGTTCTGCACGCCGCCGACCGCCACGCCGGCCTTGCTCGCGAGAAAAGCGGCCTTGCTCTGGCCGTCGGCGACGGCCGCCGCCATGCCCTGACGGTAGGCGTCGGTGGCGCTCGCCGCGTTCGCGCCCTGGGCAATTGGCACGGACGCCACGCCGGCGACGCTGACGGTCCGCACCGGAGTGCCGGTGGGCGCTTCCGCGGATGCCACACCGAGCATGCTGGCGACGAGCAGAGCGGCAAGCGCTCCGGCTATCGCTGCAACGACGCTCCTCATATCGCCTCCCGGTTGCGGGCCATCCGGCGAGTTGGACCCATCGCCTCAGATCGTACCGCTGTTGCAGGCGCGCATGGACGAACGGCCGGCGCGGCGCTCCACCTCAGCGCGCCTGCGCCATCGTCCTGGCGCGCGCGAGCACGGCGTCGATCATCGGCTCGGTGAGCCTTCCGGTGAACGTGTTCTGCTGGCTCGGGTGGTAGCAGCCGATCAGCGAGCAGGGCTCCCCCGGCAGCTCTGCTCCGTGACCGAACCGCGGCCGCGGCCTGGGCGGGGAGACGGCGGGTCCGGCGAGCCGCGCCTTCAGACGCAGCCCTGCGTCCCAGGCAAACGCGCCGAGACACATGATCACGCGCGCGTTCTCCAGCAGCCGCAGCTCGCGCACGCTCCACGGCAGACACGCGTCGCGCTCGGCAGGAGTGGGACGGTTGCCCGGCGGCGCGCAGCGGACCGCTGCGCTGATCCACACGCCGTTCAGTTGAAGGCCGTCATCGCGCGCCCTCGATTCGGGCTGGTTGGCGAGCCCGTTCCGCGCGAGCGCGGCGAACAGGAAATCACCCGAGCGGTCTCCGGTGAACATCCGCCCGGTGCGGTTGGCGCCGTGGGCGGCCGGAGCGAGCCCCAGCAGAACCAGCTGCGCCGACGGGTCGCCGAAGCCGGCCAGCGGTCGTCCCCAATACTCCTCCTCGGCGAACGACGCGCGGCGCTCCCGCGCGACCTGCTCGCGCCATCCGACGAGCCGCGGGCAGCGCCGGCAGCCGCCGATCTCCTCGGCCAGAAGTGCGAGCTCGGTTGGACCTTGCGAATCCACAGCGCAGTAGTAGCATCGCGTGTGAGATGCCACTGTGGGTGTGGATGGTGTTGCTGGCCGCGCTGATCAAGCTCCCGATCGCCGGACTGCTGCTGTGGGTGCCGTTCCGCTACGACGACTCGATGCAGTCCACCGAGCCGCAGGACTCATCCGAAGAAGACGGCGGCTCCAAGGCCCTCCCGGGCGGCCCCTTGGACCCGCACCCGCGCAGCCCACTGCCGCATGGCCCGCGGCGCGGCCCCCACGGAGATCCTTCTCCGCCGTCTCCGCCTCGCATCCGCACTGTCGTGAAGAGCAGGCCGC
>JAOPZV010000010.1 GCA_025963935.1 Solirubrobacterales bacterium | reverse complement strand
GGCGCCCGCCCCGTAGTCGCGGTCGTCGCGGACGCCGGCGCGACGGCCCTCCGCCAGGTCTCCGCCGCAGCCGAAACCACACGCGCTCTACCCGCCGGCGCCGGCGAGGCTGCCGCGCAGGCCACCGGACACGTCGTGGCTTCGGCCGGGGGAGTTATCCAGCGCACAACCTCCACCGCGGTCGCCGCTGGCGCGGCCGCTACGCAGGTCGCCACCGGGCGCCCAGTCGTGCCGTCGCTGCCCCTCAGCGCTGTTGGGAACTCCGGCCGGCCGGCGCGCAACGGCGTCCCCCCGTCGACCTCCCAGGCGCCGAGGCCCTCCTCGCCGACCCCGCCCCCTCGGGGCGTGAGCGGCGCATCGTCAGGCGACGCCGGTCCGGCGGCTTGGGCGCCAGGGACAGCCGCTCTCGCCGCTGCGGGCAGCCCTAGCTCCAGTTGCGCGCTCTCCCTGCTCCACACCGGATGCGACATGTCCGTCGCGCGTGCAGGCCGGCCCTCCTTGTCCATCCCCGTTTCGAGGCCGGCGGCGTCCGGCCGGGTCCCGGACCGGCGGTCGTCCGCCGCTTCGCCGAGCATCCCGCCACCGCACGCCGGCGCCGACCGGCATGCCCGGTCTGGGACCGTCGTGCCGGATCGACCGCCCGGCGAGGCGCCGGGCGGCGTGCCGGCGTCGGGCGTGGGGGCCCTCGGGAGCGCCTTCTCCCTGTTCCTTGGTCTCACAGGCCTCGTAGGCCTCGCGCTGGGCCGCGCTATGCGGCGACTGAGACAGGCGGGTGAGCTGCGGCTCGCTGCGCCGTTCGTTCTGATCCCGACGCGTCCGGGCTAGCTCCTCCCGGACCGTTTGTTGGCGCTTGGATCGCTCGATCCAGGCTCCGAATCAGCTGCGAAGTTCGTGAAAGGAGCTCGACATGACCAAGCACGATGACGCCGTGCATGCCCTGAGGTTTCGCGCAGGCGGCGAGCGAGGGCGCCCCGGCGGCGCCGTCGGGCAGACGGCCCAGCGGGCCGGGCGACAGCCCCCGGGCCGCGCCCGTGGCACTCCTGAGCGCCCCGTCAGCCTGCAGCGTCAGACAGGTCGTGGCGCGGGGATGCACACGCTGGTTCTGACCGGCGAACTGGACGGGTCCTCCGCGCATACGCTCGAGGCCGCGATCGAGCACCTCTGCGCGGCCGGCACGCGTGGCATCACGCTCGACCTCCGCAGGCTCTCCCGCATCGACGCGACGGGGGTGGCCGTGGTCACCTTTCGAAGCAGGTTGTGCCAGCGACGCGGCTACGACTTCGAGCTCATACAAGGGCCGTCGTTCATTCGCCGCGCGTTCGAGCGCGCCGGCGTGCTCGACAGCCTGCCGTTCCGGGATGCCATCCCCGAAGAGATGGCGCCGGCACCTTGACCCGGGTTTGTCCTGCTGAGCGAGTCAGGCGCGTAGCGCGCCAGCTCGCCGTGGGCTATTACCAGGCCTGTCCCGCGCCGCAGTGCGGGCACTGGACGGTGGTGGAGACGGCCGCGACGAACAGATAGCCGCACTCGCAGGTGTAACAGGCTCGGTCGATCGGTCCTCCGGCGTCGCGCACGCGAACCACGGCGGGGTCGCCGGGAACCGGCTCGCTCGCGCGGTGGGCCACCCGGGGGCGCCCGACGCGGGCCGTACGGGCCTGGCGACGTGACTGTCGCGGCTCGCTGAGGGGATGAAGGAGGCTATGTCTCATAGGTCGCTACCAATAAAGACAGCGTCGGCGCCAAAAGGTTTCATCTCTATGCCAAAGGTTTCGTGGTGGACGGTTGATTTCCTCGCGCCGAGGGCAGCCCAGTGGCGTCTCCCGGGGTGGTGGCGGCCGCCACGGCTGCAAAGGGCGTTTGAGATACTTGGTGGTGATGAACCCTGCGCGCAAGCGAATGTTGCGCCTGGTTGTGGCGTTGAGTGCGGCTGTCGTGCTGGCTAGCGCGCTCATCTATACGAGCTTCAGCGCCGCGAGCCCGGCCCTCACCCCGACACAGCTCGTTCGCCAGGCCCAGGGCGGACGCAGCTATCAGGTCACTGGCATGGTCGTTCAGGGGTCGGTGCATCGCAGCGGCGGGGTGCTGGACTTCAGCGTCGAGGATCGCGCCGGCGGAACAACGATCCCGTTGGCCTACACCGGCACCGTGCCCGACCCCTTTCGTGAGGGACGCGAGGTGATCGTCACCGTGCAGAAGCAGGGGGGCCAGTACGTCGGCGAACGCAACTCGCTGATAACGAAGTGCCCGTCCAAGTACAAGACCGCCCCGGCCGGCGAGAAGCAGAACTACTGAGTGCCCTGCCGTCCGCCACAAACCGCGCGCTCCCGGGCTAGGCGCTGATGGCCGGTCTCGGGCGGGCGTGCCTGTTGCTGGCACTCGCCGTGTGCGCCTACGGGATCTGCGCCTCTCTATACGGCGTGCGCAGCGGACGCACCGAGTTCTCCGCCTCAGGGCGCAGGGCGGTATATGCGTTCGCGCTGATCATGACGGTCGCCTTCGCGGTCCTCGAGGCCGCCTTCCTGCGCAGCGACTTCACGTTCAACACGGTCGCCGACACGTCCAGCCGCACGACGCCGGCGGCCTACCGGGCCTCGGCGGTCTGGGCATCCCAGGAAGGCTCGCTGCTGCTGTGGGCGTGGCTCCTGTCGCTTTGGTCCAGTCTCGCGCTGTTCCTCACCCGCAGGCGGATGCGCGACATCGCCTCCTACGCCACCGCCGTCCTGCTCGGTCTTGGCGGTTTCTTCGTCGCGCTGATGGTTTTCTACGCCAACCCCTTCGCAACAACGAGTCCGGCGCCGGCGGAAGGGGTCGGCCTCGATCCGCTGCTGCGCTTCCCGACGATGATGATCCACCCGCCCATGCTCTACTCCGGCTACACCCTGTGCACGATCCCCCTGGCGTTCGGGATCGGCGCCCTCCTGGCGCGCAGGATCGACGCCGACTGGATCAAAGCGATCCGTCGCTTCGCGTTCGCCGCGTGGCTGTTCCTCGGCGTGGGGATCCTGCTGGGCGCACGCTGGTCCTATGCAGAGCTCGGCTGGGGCGGCTACTGGGGCTGGGATGCGGTCGAGAACGCGTCGCTCATGCCGTGGCTGACCGGCACCGCGTTCCTGCATTCGCTGATGATCCAGGAGAAGCGAGGCATGCTCCGCGTGTGGAACGTCTCGCTGGTGCTAGCGACCGGCACGCTGGCGATCATGGGCACCTTCCTCGTCCGCAGCGGCATCCTCAGCTCGATCCACGCATTCGGCGGTGCCACCCTCGGCGTGCCGTTCGTCGCGCTGATAGCCGTGCTGGTCGCGGGGTCGATCTACCTCGTCGTCTCCCGCCGCGACATGCTGCGCTCGCGTCACCGGCTCGACTCGCTGCTCTCGCGCGAGGCGATGTTCCTGGCAAACAACGTGGTGCTCGTCGGGCTCTGCTTCGTGATCTTCTGGGGAACGTACTTCCCCTTGATCTCCGAGGCGCTCACCGGGCAGGAAGCATCGGTCGGGCCGCCATGGTTCGACCGCTACACGGTTCCCCTGGCGCTGATACTCGTGCTCCTCAGCGGCATCGGCCCGGTGATCGCCTGGCGGCGTGCGACGTTGTCAAACGCCAGGCGCAACTTCGTCGTGCCCGTCGCTGTGGCGCTACTGACGCTCGCCGTGCTGCTCGGCGCGGGCATCGCCAACAGGCCCGGGGCGATCGCGATGTTCTGCTGCGCGGCGTTCGTGTTCGGGAGCATCGGGCAGGAGTTCTTCAGGGGGACGCGCGCCCGGCGAGCGATGTCCGGCGAGGGCGCGGGCGTCGCCCTGCTGTCGCTCGTGCGGCGCAACCGCAGGCGCTACGGCGGCTACGTCGTCCACCTTGGCATCGCCGTCCTGTTCATCGGCGTAGCGGCCTCCTCGTCGTTCCAGCATGCCTCCGAGCTCGGCCTCTCGCCAGGGCAGTCGACGCACCTCGGCGCCTACACGGTCCGTTACGTACGGCCGAGCGCGACGGTGACGCCGAAGTACGACGCGGCCCACACCGGCTCGACGCTCAGCCTCGGGGCGGTGCTGGACGTGAGCAAGGGCGGCCATCACGTCGCGACGCTGAACCCGAGCGAGGGCTTCTACGCCGCCCAGGCCGGTGGCGGCTCGGTCACCAGCCTGATCGCCGGTCAGCCGGTCAGCCACATCAGCATGGACGCCGGCGTCACACGCGACGTCTGGAGCGCGATCCAGCCGAACCTCGAAGCGCCCGCGCTGCAGCGCATCCTGAAGCTCGGCAACCGGACGCTGCCCGCCGACCAGGCGCTCGTCGGGATTCTCGCCGTGGCGCAGGCATACCTGAAGCACCCGCCGCAGGCGCAGTTCCACCTGATCGTCTCGCCGCTCGTGATGTGGATCTGGATCGGCGGCCTGATCGTGTTTGGAGGCGGCCTGATCGCGATCTGGCCCGCTCCGAGCGCCGTGCGCCGCCGCGTAGCCGCGCGCTCGCGCGCGCGAGCGGTGCGCGGGCTCGCACGCGTCTGAGGCGCGCGCCTCTGCGAGGGTGACCGTGTGAGCCTTTTGGTAGCGATCCTCACGCTCGCCCTCGTCGCGGTCGTATTCGTGGTGGTCAGCGCTCCGCTGCGTGCTCGCGCCGGGCGCCGAGGGCACGAGGGCGCCGGGCCGGCCGCCGAGCCGGAGCCCGGAGGACCGGCGGACCTCGAGCGAGACGACCTCGAGGCGGCGCGCGAGGCGAAGTACCGGGAGATCCGCGATGCCGAGCTCGACTACCGCACCGGCAAGCTATCGCGCGAGGACTACCAGGCGATCGACGGTGCCCTGCGCGCTGAGGCGATCGAGATACTCAATCGCCTGGAGGGCTCAGAGCCCGAGCTCAGCCCCAGGGACGCTTGAGCAGCACTATCGCGTTGATGAAGAACAGCACCGCGAAGAAGATCGTCCAGCGGTTCAGGTTGCGCTCCACCATCGATCCGCCGCCCAGCGGACCGGTGCCGCTGCCCACGCCGAAGGCGCCCGAGAGGCCGGAGTCCTTGCCAGAGTGCATGAGTACCAGGAAGATGACGATCACCGCGATCAGCACCTCGAGGACTGAGAGGACGGTTTCCACGAGCCGCAGGTTACCGCGTCACGGCGCTCACGGGCAGGGCACGCGGGCCGTCGCCCTGGACGTGGTGTAGTCGGCGAAGGAGAAGTCAGCCGCGAACGGGAAGCCGCCCGCCGGGCAGCGGCGGGGCACCGTGACCGCACCAGCGGCAGCGTGCGCCCGTGGGGTCGTGCCGACGGCGCCGAGCGTCAGCGAGAAGGAGGTGATCGAGGCGTCGGGCTCGTAGACGACGGTCCGTATCGCCGGGATCGCCACGGTGATCTTGAGGCCGTAGGGCGGGCCATCCGGCGAGAGGGTCGCCGTGCTGATCGCCTGCTGCTGCAGCGGCGTCGTGCCGCGCGTGAACAGCGCGAGCGCCGGCCTGCCGCCCCGGTCGGGGATGCGCAAGGCCCACGCGAGTGCCTGCTCGGGGATCGCCTGTGATCCCGCATGCACCTCGAGCGTCGCGTGGCCGCGGCCGATCAGCGATCGCGGCGGGCAGCCTCGCGGACCGCTGCGCCGCAGGCGCCCTACACCGCAGGCCGGGACGCCGTCCAGGTTGACCCCGAGTCCGGCCGGCAGATGCACGACCATGCGCCTGAGCGGCGGAGGTACGCCTTCTTCGGCGACCTGCAACCGGAACGCGAACGTGAACGCCGTCCGCGCGCCGAGCGCGTCGGGGAGGAACGAGGGATGGACGCTCGCGGCGAGGTCACCGCCGGCGGCGTGCGCCGGCGCCGCGCTGCAGATCGCGAGCGCGCCAAGGAAGGGGGCCGCGAGTCTGGCTGCCTGGGGCACAAGCCTCCCTCGGGCGGCCGGGCGCGCGTTCAGCCGCGCTGAGCGAGCGGCTTCGGGCGCCACGGCTCACCTCCTCGGACAGGGAACCGTGCGCTTGGCCATCACCGTCGAGCCATCTTCGAAGCTGAACTGAGAGGCGACCGGCCAGCCTCCGCGCGGGCAGCTCTTCGGCAGGATGATGCCCTTCACGTGGAACAGCTTGCGCTTGCCGTGGACCATCCGGTAGTAGGCGACGTTATGCGCGCCGAGCGTCAGGAACGCGCTCTTCGCGGAGGCATTGGAGGCTTCGGGGAGGACTTTGATCTCGGGGACTTCGACGCTGAAGCCGAGGCCGTAGGGCTTCGGGCCCTGGATCACCGGGGCCGGAGGGAAGACCATTTCGATCGACACCGGCTTGGACCCTGTGAGGTAGACGAGCAGTGACACGTGGCCCGGACGGTTGTCAGCGAGGAAGAAGTCGATCGTGTATTCCTCTTCGACCAGCTCTTTGCCAATCATGTAGATCCCCTGGCCGCCGCCGAAGCCGGCCCTCGAGTTGGCCGGGCAGGCCTGCGTGCCGAGGCGTTCGAGGCTTTCCTTGTTGCACACGCCGCTGCCGCGCAGGTCGAGCGTGACGCCCGCCGGCCCGTAGACGTTGACGTGCCTGATCGGCGAGGGCACCGGGCCGGCGGTCGATGTGATCGTCGCTCTCCCGAAGGCGTTCGTCGGGACGCCCAGCTTGTCCGGCGAGAACCCCGCTTCGGTGATGCTTACGGTCTCTTCGGCTCCCGCCGGGGCGGCCCACAGCAAGAAGGCGGCGCACAACACCGCCACAACCCAACGAGCACCTGCTGTCATCGCTCTCCCTCTGCCGCGGACCGGCGCAACGTGGCCGGCCGTTGTCATATAAACCCTCGGCGTGCACAATAGAGCGGTTCGATACGTGGGATGAGCAGCAGCCTTGCGAACGGGACGTCGTTCACCCGCCTGCATGCGTTCCGCCGGGGGCATCGGATACCGTCGGGTCGCCTCACCGGCCATGCTTATCGCTCAACAAACGTTTTGCTCGTTCGATTACGAATCCTTTACGGATTCATGGTTGCCTGCCGATATGAATTCCCGGTGGGCGTACCCGCGTTAGTGGGCCAGCTGCGCCGACCACGATGATGGGACGACCCCCGAGATGAGCGAACACAACGTATGCAGCGTTTGAACGTCGCTCGTCAGAGGGCGTGGTTCGCAATGCTCTCGGCTCTCGCAGGCGGTGGGCTCACGACCGCCGGGCTGGCCGGTCCTCCGGCTGCTGCACTCGCCGCAAGTGGGGCGAGAAGCACGGTGGAAGGCTCGACCACGCCGACGATCCCGACCACCAGCACGCCCGCGCCTGAAGCGACGGCGACCCAGCCGCCGAATACGACCTCGACGGTGATAGTCGCCCCGCCGCCCCCTTCGAGCACCACCCCGAAATCGGAAGCCCCGGCCCCGCCGGCGGCAGGCAGCGGCGCACCCCCGGCGCCGACCGTCATCCTGCAGCGGCGCCAGCGAAACACGGTGAGCAAGCCTGCGAGCCCCGGGCAGACCACCACGAGCACGGGAGCGAGCCCGCTTCCGGCAGCCGGCACGAAAAGCAAGCTGACGGGTCCCAACAACGTGGCGCTCTCGCCGCAGCTCGTCGCGGGGCAAGCCAGCGCTCTCGCCGCGGCGCTGGCGTCCTCGGCGGCGTCCGTCCAGGCGCTTGGTTTCTACCGAATCCCGCTGTTCCTGCTGCCGATCTACAAGGCCGCCGCCGTTCAGTACGGCGTGCCGTGGCAGATCCTCGCTGCGATCAATGAAATCGAGACCAACTACGGCACCGACCAGTCGGTCTCGACGGCGGGCGCGGTCGGCTGGATGCAGTTCATGCCGGAAACCTGGCTGCAGTACGGCGTCGATGCCCTCGACGCCGGCTACGCGGACCCCTACAACCCCGTGGACGCGATCTTCGCCGCGGCCCGCTACCTCCGGGCCGCCGGAGCGGCGACCAACCTGCACGCCGCGATCCTGGCCTACAACCACTCCGAGGAATACGTCGCGTCGGTCCTGCTGCGCGCCAAGCTGATCTCCAGCTATCCAAAGAACGTCATCGCGACGCTGACCGGCCTGACCGACGGTCGCCTGCCGGTGAGCGGCAAGCAGCTCGCGTGGGCGGCGTCCCTGTCCACGGTTTCGACTGCCACGGCGAAAGCCACTCCCGTCCCCGCGACGGGCCGGGCGGCGAGCACGGGCGCGGCAACGCACTCAGCGCCCACCGCATCGTCGTCCACACGGGCACGAAGCGCCGCCTCACCGCCGCCAACCGCTCCAGCGGCCGCCGCGGCGGCCGCCGCCGCCAAGGCGGCAGCTGCAGCGCAGACGCTGCAGCTGGCCGAACTGACCAGCGCCCCGGACGCCGCCGTGGTGGCGGTTCAGGACGGCCGCGTCGTCGGGCTCGGGCATTCGCGCCAGCTCGGCAAGTACCTCGTGCTGCGCGACGTCTATGGCGACGTGTTCACCTACGCAGGGCTGGGCAGCATCGCACCCAGCTACACGATCGCCAAGCCGCAGCGTTCCGCGGTGAAGTCGCCCGTCGTGGAAGCCGCGAGCACCCACGATCCAACCCCCGCTCACCCGGCGAGCGCCGGCAGCCAGCCGCCCGTGACCCTCAAGGTCAAGACACCCGTCCGCAAGGCGCACGCCGGGGCGGTGGTCACTCGCGCACAGGTCGGCTCGGGCGAAGCTGCGCCGACGGGGATCGGGAAGGTGCGCCTGTTCGCGCGGCCGGGCAACCCGGACGCCGTAGCGGCCGCGTCGAACGCCGCGCGCAAAGCACGCCCTGCAAGCTCGGGCAATCGGGTGCCCCTGCGACGTGGGTCCGTCGTCGCGACGGGCACGGTGATCGGTCACGTGCGCGTGCCGGCGCGTGCCAAAGCCGGCCATCTGCGGTTCGCCATCCGTCCCGCCGGTGACGCCGGCACGATCGATCCCCGCCCGATCCTCGCCAACTGGGCTCAGCTGGAGAGCGCTCTGCACCCCCAGGGCGCCAAGGCGGCGAACGCGCTGCTCGGCGCGACCGCGAGCGACGTGCTGCTGATGTCCAAGGCACAGCTCGAGCGGACGGTCCTGTCGGACCCGGGGATCGCGATGGATGGGTGCTCGCGTCACGAAATCGCTTCGGGCAAGATCGACAGGCGCGTCCTCGCCATGCTGGCATTCCTCTCGCGCAGCGGCCTGAAGCCGAAGGTCAGCGCGATGCACTGCGGTCAGCGCCGGGAAAGCCTGTTCGGCGCGAGCGCCGCCAATGCGGTCGATATCTCGGCGATCAACGGCGTTGCGATCGCCGGGCACCAGGGCGCCGGGACGATCACGGACCTCACGATCCGTACGCTGCTCACGCTTCCGGCGGAATTCGTGCCGCACGCGATCACCAGCCTGATGCGCTACCCCGGCGCGGCCAACACCCATGCCGTGCCCGCCTACTGGAACCGCGTGCGTCTCGCCTTCCAGCCCGCCAGCCCGCCAGCGCCGCTGACACCGGCCGCAGCGGCGCGCTCGGCACGGTCCGGGCGCCCTGCACCGTCGCCGCTCCTGACGCCGACCTACGTGAGCTCCACGCAGTGGGAACAGCTGATGACGAGGATCGCCGCCCTGCCGGCGCCGGTGGTCAGGACGAAGCCCAGCTCCACCGCGATTCCCGCGCCGAAACACCGCTAGCCGCCCGCGAGCAGGCACCTCGGGGCACCGGCGGGTGTCTGCGATGATCCGCGTCGATGGCCAGCTACGGCGGGATCGACCTCGGCGGGACGAAGATCCAGGCCGTGGTCGTTGACGAGGACTTCAGCGTCCTCGGCTCCGCTCGCCGCGCAACCCCGACGAGCGGCGGCCCAGCCGACGTTGCGGCCGAGATGGCCGAGGCGCTGCGTGACGCCGCCCATGCGGCGGAGCTCGAGCCCAACGCGCTGGCCGGCGTCGGTGTCGGCTCGCCCGGGACGATCGACGGGCCGAACGTGAGCAATGCCCGGAACCTGCCCGGCTGGGAGGGGTCGTTCCCGCTGGCGGAGACGTTGCAGGCCGCGCTCGGCACGCAGGTGCTGCTCGGCAACGATGTCCAGGTGGCGACGCTCGCCGAGTTCCAGCTGGGAGCGGGTCGCCTCTACAGCTCGCTGCTCGGCGTCTTCTGGGGCACCGGTGTCGGTGGCGGCCTGATCCTCGACGGCAAGCCCTGGCGAGGGCGCGGGGGGGCGGGGGAGATCGGTCACATGGTCGTGGAGCTGAACGGCGCGCGCTGCACGTGCGGCAGGCGCGGCTGCATGGAGGCCTACGCGGGGCGCGCGTCGATGGAAGAGCACGCCCGCAAGCTCGTCGAGAAGGGCCGCAAGACAGACCTGTTCAAGCTGATGAAGGAACGCGAACGCACCCGCGTCACCAGCGGCGTGTGGGCACGCGCGCTCGATCACGGCGACAAGCTCGCCCAACAGATCATCGACCGGGCCGTGGAGGCACTCGGGGCCGGGGTCGCATCGGCGGTCAACCTGCTCGACGTCGAGGGCGTGATCATCGGCGGCGGGCTCGGTGTCCGCCTCGGCCACCCCTACGTCAAGCGGATCGCCGAGGCCATGCAACCACATCTGTTCATCGACTCGCGACCGCCGCACGTGCACGTCGCCGCGCTCGGTGACCTCGGCGGTGCGATCGGCGCGACGCTCCTCGTGCATCGGTAGGCCGGGGAGGCGGGCGGCGATCCAGGGCGAAGCCGGCTCTCCTACACCCCCCCGACCGTGACCACGACCAGCCCGAAGGACAGGCTCGAGAGCAGCGCGACGGTGAGCGCCATCGCGACGTCGAGGACCCCCCCGATGCGGTGCGCGCCCATCACGCTAGGCGAGCGCGAAAGGCGCCAGATGAAGAACAGGTTGATCGGCAGCAGCAGACCGTTGACCACCTGGACCGCGACGAGCAGCGTGATCACCGGGACGCCGGGAATCATCGCGACGATCGCGCTGATCAGGATCATGCCGGTGATCACGTTCACGAACACCGGCGCCTCCTGGCGCCGCCGGCCGATGCCCTTCTCGTAGCCGAGCGACTCCGAGACCACATACGAGGTGGCGATCGGAAGGATCGCCGCCGCCAAGAGACTTGCGCCGAGCAGCCCGATCGCGAACAGCGCCTCGGCGTAGCGCCCCGCGAACGGGTTCAACGCCTTTGCCGCCTGGGCAGCCGAGGAGATGTCGTGGATGCCGTGCGCGTAGAGCGTGGCGCCGGTGGCGATGATGATGAACCCGGCGATGATGTTCGCGAACATCGCTCCCGATACGGCCTGGCGTTCCTCGCGTCGCAGGTCCTCTTGGCGCACCCCGCGCTCGACGACGGCGGACTGGAGGTAGAGCTGCATGTAGGGGGTGATCGTCGTGCCGGCGGTCGCGATCAGGATGAGCAGGAAAGCGGAGCTGAGATGAACATGGGGAACGACCAGCGACTTGCCGACGGCTCCCCAGTGCGGGTGCGCGAGGATCGCCGCGACCGGATATGCGAAGAAGGGGATCGTGAACCAGATGAATATCCGCTCCGCCGAGCGGTAGGAGCCGCGGACGATGATCAGCCAGATCCCGAGCGCTGCGATGGGGACCGACACCTGGGGTGGTACTCCGGCGATCGAGAACGCGGCGCCGATCCCGACGAAGTCCGAGATGCAGATCCCGAGGTTCGCGACCAGCACGGCCGAGGTGGCGAGCACCGACCAGCGGATCCCGTACTCCTCGCGGATCAGCTCGGCCAGTCCCTTCCCCGTGACGACGCCCATCCGCGCGGCCAGCATCTGAACGACGGCCAGCGAGAAGGTGATCAGGACGAGCGTCCACAGCAGCTGGTAGCCGTACTTCGCGCCGGCCGCTGAGTAGGTGGCGATCCCGCCCGCGTCGTTGCCGGCGTTGGCGGCGATCAGTCCGGGGCCGAGCACCCCGACGAACGCGACGAGACGAGTGCGGCGCGAGCTAAGCCGGACAGGCAGACGCGGTCGGCCAAAGGTGGCCGACCGGACGCGACGCATGACGGACGGTACTCGGACCGCCATCGAACTGTCCGCTGGAGGCGCTCACGCCGGGCAGTCTATTCAGTCCTCGCCAAGGAGGCCGAAGCGCCGGCGCCATCCGCGCGGGAGCATCGCCTCGAGCACGTCGTCGACGGTGACCACCCCGACCATGCGCTGCCGCTCGTCCACGACGGGGATGGCGGTCAGGTTGTAGTCGGCCATCAGGCGCGCGACCTCCTCGAAGGACGTATCGGGCGAGAGGGAGGGGATCTCATGTTTGACCAGCCGCTCCAGTCGGGACCCGCTCTCGGCACGAAGCAGTGCCGTCACCGGCACGCTGCCCTCCGGGGCGCCCTCGGCCGAGGCCACGAAGACCGCGGTGAGCAGCTCGGGCTCGATGTTGCTCCGTCTCACCGCGTCGATCGCATCGCCGACCGGCGTCGAAGCGGGCAGCAGGAGGAACTCCGGGCTCATCAGGCCGCCGGCCTCAGCCGGGTCGTAGCCCAGCAGTGCGCGAACCTTGACGCGGTGGCTGACCGGCAGCAGCCCGAGGACCGACTCGCGGCGGTCCTCGTCGAGCTCGCCGATCACGTCGGCAGCGTCGTCGGGAGCCATGCGCGAGAGGATCTCGGCGACCTCCTCGTCCGGCCGGTCCTCGAGGAACTCACGTTGATGCTGGTCGTCGAGCTCCTCGAAGACGTCGGCCTCGAGCTCGCGGTCGTCCTCGCCAACAGCCTGGATGATCTCCTCGCCCTCGCGCCGCGAAGCTGCCTCGACGAGGTCCGCGATCTGCGCCGGGTGGAGCTTGGCCAGCTTCGGGTGCGGAATTCGCAAGCGGACCGTCGGCACATGACCCACGAACGGCTCCACGCACGCCCAGTCGAGGAACTCGCCCGTCCCGATGTGGGCGCCAAGCGGCTTGGGAAGCAGACGACGAAGGCCGCCGCGGGGCCCCGTGTCGACGCCGACCACTCGCCACGACCCGGCCACGAGCGCCAGCTCGATCTCGTTGGCGCGCACCAGCCGCGCGCCCTCGACGTTGATCAGCTGCCGATCGAGCAGGTCTCGCTTCAGCAGAACCTCCTCGGGGCGGCGCTCGAAGCGGCGCAGGTCGAGCTGGGCCTTGCGCAGCACCACGCCGTCCGGCCCGATATCCGACACACGCTCCACTCCGAGGAAGGACGTTCGCCCGGCGACTTTCACGAGGAAACCGGTGATCGGCGGGTATCCCGAGCCGCCGAGCCGCACGATCACGTCCTCGACCTTGCCCAGCTGCTCACCGTCCGAGTCGCGAAGGGGGCTGCCGACCACCGAGGACAGGTGAAGGATCGGAGGTGCCTGGGAGGCCGCCGCGTTCACCCCGCCCATCGTACGCACACCGGCGTACCGAGGAGGAGCGGCACGGTGGCCGAGGCGGGTATCTATGTTGACTGACGGTGCTGCCCTTCTCGATATCGATCGCCCTGCTCTCCATCGTGCAGGGCGCCGTGGTCGCACTTCCACTGCCCCCGCGCGTGCCGGTGCTGGCGCGCCTGCGCAGCCGCCGCTGGGCGCTGGTTCCGCCGCTGTCGGTCGTTGTCGTCGTGTTCGCCCTGCGCGGCGCCGAAAGCACGGGGGCAGACGGGCTGACATATCTCGCTCTCGTCGCCGTGCCGCTGCTCGCCGCTCTGGCCCTTGGCTGGCTGACACCCGCAGCGCGCCCCCGCCGCGCCCTGCTCGTCGCTCCGCTGTTCGCCCTCGCGTGGGCGGACGGCAGCGGCCTGGCCGGGCAGGCGGCGGCGCTCCTGCTCTCGGCGCTCAGCTGCGTCTCGCTCGGCGCACTGCTCGCCGCCATCACGCCGCCGCGGTGGCTGGCCGCCGGCATCTTCGCGATGGCCGCCGCGGACACCGCGCTGGTCGTCTCCGACCTGCTTCAGAAGCCCAACAACGCGCTCAACGCCGCTCATCCCGCCGCCGGCCTGCCGAGGCTTCAGACGGCGGTGCTCGGCTCGGCGGTCATGGGTTACGGCGACCTGTTCATCGCCGGCGTGCTCGGCGGGCTGCTGGCCGTCACGATGGGCCGCCCGAGGCAGGTGCGGGGCGCGATCCTGACCGCTGTCCTGGCACTCGGCTTCGACCTGCTCTTCCTGATCGTAAGCGAGCTCCCCGCGACGGTCCCGGTCGCCACCGCGCTGGTGGTCCTGCTGCTCAGGCGCCGGCGGACAGGCGCTCTGTCGGGGAAAGCTCCTGCTGCCCTGTCGCTTCAGGTGAAGA
>JAOPZV010000007.1 GCA_025963935.1 Solirubrobacterales bacterium | reverse complement strand
CCCCGACGGGTGTCAGTCGCGTCCCCCGGCGGCTTTCACCGATATCAGGGGGGGCGACACCCGCGATGTGGGGGTACCGCTTCACGGCGATGCGCCGTTGCCAGCTGCGTCAGGCGTGGCGTGTGTGTGCGGCCTTGGCAGCGCTCGAAACTGGAGGATTTGAGATGGTCGATGCAGGGACCGCCGACCGGCAGCAGTCAACGGAGACGCACTGGCACGACGGGCGCCCCGACCACAGGGGAGGCTCGCAGAGCGGCGCGGCAGCCCAGGCAGATCGCTCACTCGGCTCCTACGCCGCGCTCAGCGCCACCTTCGTCGCCGCGTTCGGCGGGATGCTGATCGTCTCGCGCAGGCGGCTGCCCGAGCGCTTCTCCGGCGGCGACCTCGCGCTCGTAGCACTGAGCACGCACAAGCTCAGCCGCACGATCGCGCGCGACCGGGTCACCCGCCCGTTGCGCGCACCGTTTACCGAGGTCCAGTCCGAGGACCCGCCGCTCGAGCTGAAGGAGCGCCCCATCGGCCAAGGGCTGCGCAGGGCGATCGGCGAGCTGTTGAGTTGCCCCTATTGCCTCGATCAATGGATCGCCGGTGCGTTCATCGGGGGTCTGGTGCTCGCGCCGCGCCCCACGCGCGCGACGGCCGGAATGTTCGCCGCCGTCACGGGGTCCGATTACCTGCAGCATCTTCACCGCTGGGTCAGGGGCCGGGCGTGAGGACGTCCAGGCGAAGGACCCGGCCGGGCCACGTCCCGGGACCTGGCGGCCCGCCTGGCCCGCCGCTCCCGCCCCAGCCCGATCCGGTGCCGCCCACTCCCTCGCCAGATCCCTCGCCGGTCCCGCCTGACCCGAACCCGCCGACGATCTGAACCCCAAGCGCCGTGGCCAGCCCTCTGGGGACCCTCGCTTAGGGGGGCTCGATGGGGGGTAGCAAAGGATCAGGTGGCTGTCGAGCGCGCGTGCAACCGCATGCCGCAGAACAGGAGACATTGAGATGAGATTGCGACGACGCAGCAGAGAACCCGTCGAAGGCGCGCAACGCGCACCAGTGGATGCGCAGACGGGGGTTGCGGCGGGTGGCGAAGGGCCAGCCGCACGGACTGCGGTGCGTGCGCCCGAGCGCGAAGGCGCCGTCGCACAGGCTGCGGATCGCCCAGCAGAGCGCGAAGGAGCCGTCGCACAGGCGCCTGGGCCAATGCCGGCTCGGCGGCGCGGACTCGCATGGCGGACCCGCGACGCGGGCGCTGCGGCGGTCGGCGCGGCAGGGGCGGGCGTGCTCATGCTGGCGCGTCTCGTCATGGCGATCGCCGGGCTGATCGCCCTGCTGATCGCCCTGGCGATCATCCTGCGCGACGTGGATGCAAACGGCCAGAACACGATCGTCAAAGGCATCCACGAAGGTGCCAACTTCTTTGCCGGTGCGTTCACCGGGCTGATCGCCTTCAACGGCCATCCGAAGCGGGCGATAACGATCGACTGGGGCATTGCGATCCTCGTCTATCTGATCGTGGGAGGCCTGATCGCCGGCTTCATCGCGCGCATCGGTCGCGGCGGGCTGCGCTTCGAGCGCACGCGCCGCGCCACCCCGACGCACTACTGAGCGGCACCCCACCCCGACGCACTACCGAGCGGCGCCGTGCGATCCGGCGCACTCTCGCGGCGTCGGCGCTAGCGGTGTTCGATGAGGCGTAGCGCGAGCGTCTCGGACGAGTTCGATGTCGAGACGCTGTGATCGTCGATCAGCCGCTCGATCACGGGCCCGACCCCGTCGACGACAGCCGACTCGACGAGTCGCCGGGCAGCGCCGGTCACCAGCGGGCCGATGTGCAGCTCGAGGTCGCGGGGGGCGAGGTCGACCGCGACCCTCAGGTGGCTGCCGCTGATCGAGTCCCCGGCGTTGGCGACGAGCGCGTCGACGACCAGCTGGATGTCGGAGATGCGGTCGGTCGAGAAGTAGGCGCGGGCGGCCAATGCGCTCAGCACTCGTGGTAGGACAGCCTGCGCCACCGTGTTCGGTGCGAGGGTCATCTCGAGGGTGCTCGTGCCATTCGACCCACTGCTGTCCCAGGACGTTGCGGACTGCTGCTCTGACAGCGGCTCGAGCGGCCCGGCGTTATTGGCTGCGAACTGCATGCGGACCTCCGTGCCGCTCTCCGGCAGGTTCCTGAACTCGACGCTCTGGGTGAGCGCGTGGATGACCGGCAGACCGATGCCCGCATGCCCGTCCTCCGATCCATCCGCATGTGGGCGGATTCCGATGCCGTGGTCGCGCACCACGACCATCACCGCCCCCGCCTGCGCATAGACCTCCACCTCCAGTGGCCCTTCCTCGCCCTCATAGGCGTGCTGCACGACGTTGTTGCTCGCCTCGGTTACCGCCGTGTTGAGGTCGTTCATCTCAACCGGATCGAGACCTAGCGTTTCGGCAACGCCTGTCAGCGCCTGGCGAACGACCAGGACGTTCTCAGGCCTGTTCGCGAGGTTCAGGCAGACGTTTGGGATGTCGGCCATCGAGTGGCGATCGACCGGATCCGACAGTTCCGTCTCGAATGGCCATCGGAAGCGACGGTGCTGTTGTTGATCTCCCTGACGCGGGGCTCAGGACGCATGGGTCAGCGTCCGCAGCTGATCCAGCGAGCGACGCAACAGGCGCGACACCTGCATCTGGGATATCCCCACTCGCTCCGCGATCTCCGTCTGGGTGAGATCGTCGACGAAGCGCATGCGCAGGATCAGCCGCTCGCGCGGAGGTATGTGCCCGAGGACGGCAGTGACGGTCGCGTCGAGCTCGACGAGCTCGTAGCGGTCGTCCTCCTTCCCGACCGAGTCGCCGTAGGCGACGACGTCGCCGTCGGCGCCGGGACGGGGCGCGTCCAGTGAGAGCGTCTCGTAGGCCTGGATGGCCTGCAGCGCGTCGATCACGTCCTCGGCGTCGAACTCCAGGTACTCGGCCAGCTGGTTGACCGACGGCGCGCGACCGCACTCGTTGGCGAGGCGCTCTTGCGCGTCGCGGACCTTCAGGGCACGCTCCTGGGCACCGCGGGGGACGTGCACGGCCCATCCGGAATCACGGAAGTAGCGACGCATCTCGCCAAGGATCGTGGGAACTGCGAAGGACGGGAACGGGTGGCCGCGATCCGCGTCGTAACGGTCAAGCGCCTTCAGAAGTCCCAGAGACGCGACCTGCAGAAGATCCTCGAATGGCTCGGACGAACGTCCATAGCGTCGGGCGAGGCTGCGTGCCAGCGGCATGAACCGGGCGAGCAGCGCCTCGCGCGCTGCGGCATCGCCGTGGCGCTGCCAGCGGATGAACAGCTGGCGCGGGTCATCGGCGGTACCGGGGACGGGCTGTGTCGATGCTGGTGTGGCGGCCGTTACAGGCATCTCTACTCCCCTTCCGTTGGCGTCTGTGGATTGCTCTTCAGGGTCAACGATCAGCCCATGGTGCAGCGGGCTGCGCAGATTGTACCCCCATTTGGGCCATGGTAGACATCAAATCTCACGCCGGCTGCGGGCCGCGAGCTACGCTCAACCGGTGTTCCACGACGCTCCGCCCACCATCCGGGAGATCCTCGATAGCCGAGTCGGCGAGGAGATGGCGCTCAACGACCGCTACCTCAACCCCCAGATGGGCCGGATCCTGCGCACGCTCGGCTTCGACAAGACGTGGACGGGGGGCGAGGGAGCGCATCTGATCGACGCCGACGGCGAGCGCTACCTGGACCTGTTCGGCGGCTACGGGGTGTTCGCGATCGGCCGCAACCACCCCGAGGCGATCGCCGCCGTCGAGGAGGTGATGGCGGCGCGCACGGGCAACATGCCGCAGCTCGGGGTCACGCTTCTAGCAGGGGTGCTCGCCGAGCAGCTGCTCGCGCGCGCGCCTGACAGCGTCGGCGCGATGGTGCCCGCGAACAGCGGCACCGAGGCGGTCGAGGCGGCGATCAAGATCTCGCGCGCGGCGACCGGGCGCCCGCGGGTGCTCTATGCCGAGCATGCCTTCCACGGTCTGACGCTCGGGTCGCTGTCGCTCAACGGCAACGCGGAGTTCCGCGACGGGTTCGGCCCGCTGCTGCCGGGCTGCGAGCCCGTCGGCTTCGGGGATCTCGAGGCGCTCGAGCGCGAGCTGGCGCGGGGAGACGTCGCGGCGTTCGTCGTGGAGCCTGTCCAGGGAAAGGGCGTCAACCTGCCCGCGGCGGACTATCTCCTGGGCGCGCAGCGGCTGTGCCGTGACGCCGGGGCGCTGTTCGCCTGCGACGAGGTCCAAACGGGCATCGGGCGCACGGGCCGCTTCCTCGCGCTCGAGCACTGGGACCTGCAGCCCGACCTCGTCTGTGTCGCCAAGGCGCTCTCCGGGGGCCTCGTGCCGATCGGGGCCGTGCTCGTGTCTCGAGCGGCGTTCGAGAGGGTCTTCGACGGCATGGAGCGCGCCGTGCGCCACGGCTCGACCTTCGGCGGCAACGATCTCGCCGCGGCGGCCGCGCTGGCCACGCTGCGGGTGCTCGACCGGGAGGGTCTCGTGGAGCGCGCCGAGCGCATGGGCGCGCTGCTGCTCGAGCTGACCGAGCCGCTCGTGGAGCGCTTCGAGGTGGTCAAGGAGGTGCGTGGCATCGGCCTGATGTGGGCGATCGAGTTCGGCCCGCCCGCGGGTGCGAGCGCGCGCAGGCTGTGGGAGCGAGTGGAGGCGCGCCAGCCTGGGCTCTTCTCGCAGCTGGTCACCGTGCCGCTGTTCCACGAGCACCGCATCCTCTGCCAGGTGGCCGGCCACCGCATGAACGTGATCAAGGCGCTCCCCGCGCTCACGATCGAAGAGGACGAGGTCAGGCGCTTCGCGGATGCGCTGACGCAGACGATCGCCGCCGCCGAGCGCTATCCGGTCGCGCTCGCGCGGTTCGGCCTGCGCACCGGTCTCAGGGCCGCGCGCATCCGCCGCTAGCCTAGTCGGCCGTGCTCGTAGCAAGAGATGACATCCGCAACGTCGCGATCGTCGCCCACGTCGATCATGGCAAGACCACGCTCGTGGACGCGATGCTGTGGCAGTCCGGTGCCTTCCGGGTGGGTCAGGACGTCGCCACGCGGGTGCTCGACTCGATGGACCTCGAGCGCGAGAAGGGCATCACGATCCTCGCCAAGAACACCTCCCTGCGCTACCGGGACGTCAAGCTGAACATCATCGACACGCCGGGACACGCCGACTTCGGCGGGGAGGTTGAGCGGGGCCTGACGATGGTCGATGGCGTGCTGCTGCTGGTCGACGCATCCGAGGGACCACTCCCACAGACACGCTTCGTGCTGCGCAAGGCATTGGAGGCGAAGCTTCCCGTCATCCTCGTCGTCAACAAGGTGGACCGGCCGGACGCCCGGGTAGCCGAGGTCGTGGACGAGGTCTACGAGCTGTTCCTCGACCTCGACGCCGACGAGCAGCAGATCGACTTCCCGATCGTCTACTGCAACGCGAAGGCCGGCGTGGCCTCGCTGCATTACGAGCCGGGACAGCCGCTCGAGGGCACGACCCTCGCGCCGCTGCTCGACCTGCTGCTCGAGCGCATCCCGGCTCCGAAATACGACACGGACCATCCGCTCCAGGCGCTCGTGACCAACCTGGACGCCTCGCCGTACGTCGGGCGCCTGGCGATCTGCCGCGTGCGGCACGGCAGCATCCGCAAGGGCCAGCAGATCGCATGGTGCCGGGCCGACGGGTCGATCAAGCGCGTCCAGGTCGCCGAGCTCTATGTCACCGACGCCCTTGATCGGGTGGATGCGGCGGAAGCGGGACCCGGCGAGATCATCGCCGTCGCCGGAATCGCCGAGGTGACGATCGGGGAGACGCTCGCCGACCCCGGGGACCCGCGACCGTTGCCCGTGATCGCCGTCGATGAGCCGGCGATGTCGATCACGATCGGCGTGAACACGTCGCCGCTGGCGGGAAAGGACGGCGACAAGATCACCGCGCGGCAGATCAAGGCGCGCCTGGACCAGGAGCTGGTCGGCAACGTCTCGTTGCGCGTGCGCGAGACCGAGCGGACGGACACATATGAGGTCCAGGGCCGGGGCGAGCTTCAGCTCGCGGTCCTTGTCGAGATGATGCGCAGGGAGGGATTCGAGATGACGGTGGGCCAGCCACACGTGGTGGAGCGGGAGATCGAAGGCGAGCGCCACGAGCCCGTCGAGCGTCTTTCGATCGACGTCCCGGAGGAGCACGTCGGCACGGTCACGCAGCTCCTGGCCGCGCGCAAAGGGCGCATGGAGCACATGACGAACCACGGCACCGGCTGGGTGCGCATGGACTACCTCGTCCCGGCGCGAGGGCTGATCGGCTTCCGCACGGAGTTCCTCACCGAGACGCGCGGGACCGGGATCATGCATCACGTCTTCGACCGCTGGGAGCCCTGGGCCGGTGAGCTCCTCACCCGCACCAGCGGGGTGCTCGTCGCCGATCGCCGCGGGCAGACGGTGAGCTTCTCGCTGTTCACGCTGCAGGAGCGCGGCTCGCTGTTCGTGGGTCCCGGCGAGGAGGTCTATGAGGGGATGATCATCGGCGAGAACGCCCGCTCGGAGGACCTCGACGTAAACCCCACCAAGGAGAAGCACCTCACGAACATGCGCTCCTCCACCGCCGACGTGCTCGTGCGTCTCGACAGCCATCACAGGCCGACGCTGGACGAGGCGTTCGAGTTCGTGCGCGAGGACGAGGCGGTCGAGGTGACCCCCGTCTCCGTGCGCATGCGCAAGGTTGTGTTGCCCAAGGTGCAACGCCTGAAGGCGGTGAGGCTGGCACGCAAGTGAGACGGTAGGGTTCCGCGGATGCACAGATCCCCCAGAGCACGCAAACTTGCCCTCCTGCCCCTGACGTTGTGCCTAGCCCTCGCGATCCTCGCACCCGCCGCGAGCGCAGCCGAAGGCACCACCGCCTACACCCACGAGGGCGTGAAGGCGTTCGAACAGCAGCTCGCCGGCGGCCAGATCCAGTCGGCGACGTTCAACAAGCGAGTGCGCTCCCTGCGCCTGATCCTCAAGGACGGCAAGCACGTCCTCTACAGGTATCCGCCCAAACAGGAGCCCGCGCTGGCTGCGAAACTCGCGTCCAAGGGCGTGCCGGTGACCGTGCTGAAGCCCGCGGAAGCGGCCAAGGAAGCGAAAAAAGTCCCGGTCCATCACAAACTTCGCTATATCGCCGGCGGCATCCTGCTGGCCGTGGTCATCATCGTGGGAGCCGTGCTGCTGATCGATCGCCGTCGCAAAACCGCGATGGAATGACGCGCGCTACGCGCTCGGCATTCGCCGGGAGCGTATAGGCGGGCACCATCGATCCGCGCTCGCGCAGCGTGGGCAGCTGGTTGATGTTTGGCGCATGGCTCTGCTGAGAACGAGACTCAGTCTTATGATACGTTCAAGCTGTGAGGACCAGCGGGTCAGCGAGCTCGAGCGCGCCGGCCATCGAGCTCGAGCGGGCGAGCGTGCGCGTCGCGGGCCGCCCGATCTGGAGCGATGTCTCGATGGCGATGGCTCCCGGAGAATTCGTCGCGCTGCTCGGCGCGAACGGGTCGGGCAAGTCGACTCTGCTGAAGGTCGTCCTCGGGAGCCTGTCGCTCGCGGCCGGCACAGCGCAGGTGCTGGGAGGGCCGGCCGGTGAGGCGAACAGCGCGATCGGCTACCTGCCGCAGCGTCGATCGTTCGACCAGAGCACGCGCATACGAGGTCTCGACATCGTGCGTCTCGGGCTGGATGGCGATCGCTGGGGGGTGCCCGTCGGGCTGCCGGGGGGACGGCGTGGTGAGCGGCGGCGAGCTACGCGCGCGCGTGTCGCCGAGGCGGTCGCGATGGTCGGCGCCACGGCCTACGCCGAACGGCCCATCGGGCAGTGCTCCGGCGGCGAGCAGCAGCGGCTGCTGATCGCACAGGCGCTCGTGCGCAGGCCAGAGCTGTTGCTGCTCGATGAGCCGCTCGACAGCCTCGATCTGCCCACACAGGCGTCCGTGGCGGCGCTCGTTGACGAGATCCGCAGGGAGTCCGCAATGGCCGTGCTGCTCGTTGCCCACGACGTGAATCCGCTGCTGCCCTATCTCGACAGGGTCGTCTACCTCGCCGGCGGTCACGCCGTCGAGGGCCCGGTGGAGCAGGTCATCACGAGCGATGTGCTGACCCGCCTGCACGGCGTACCGGTCGAGGTGCTGCGTGCCAGCGACGGCCGTCTGGTGGTAGTCGGCCAGCCCGAGCCGCCCGCCCACCATCACGACCGCCATGCCGGCCCGGGGGGCGACGGTCACTCCCACGCGTATGTCTGACGCTGCCAACCCACAGCTCACCTGGAACATCGCGCGCGACGTGAGCGAGCTCCTCGAATACCACTTCATGCTCAACGCCCTGATCGCAGGGAGCATCGTCGCCGTCATGGCCGGTCTGGTCGGCTGGTTCATGGTCCTGCGCCGCGAGGCGTTCGCCGGCCACACGCTCTCGATGATGGCCTTTCCAGGCGCCAGCGGCGCGACGCTCATCGCGGTGCCTGCGGCGTGGGGCTACTTCGCGATGTGCGCCGCAGGCGCACTCGCCATCGGCCGGCTCGCCGGCGGGCAGCGCCGCTCGCGCAGCGAACAGTCGGCCGGCATCGCAGCGGTCCAGGCGACGGCGCTCGCCGCCGGATTCCTGTTCGTAAGCCTCTACGGCGGCGTGCTCGGCGATCTGGAGAGCCTGCTGTTCGGCAACATCCTGGGCGTCTCAGACGGCGCAGTGATGCTGCTGGCGGTCGTCGCGGCGCTCTCGCTCGCCGTGCTCGCAGCCATCGCTCGCCCCCTGCTGTTCGCGTCGGTCGACCCGGACACGGCTGCCGCCCGCGGCGTGCCGGTTGCGCTCCTGTCGATCGCGTTCCTGCTGATGCTCGCCTCTGCGGTCGCTGCGACGAGCCAGATCACCGGGGTGCTGCTCGTCTTCTCGCTGCTGGTCGGACCGGCCGCCACCGCCCAGCTGATCACGGCTCGCCCCGCTATAAGCCTCGCGCTCACCGTGGCTCTGGGCCTGCTCGTCGCGTGGCTCGGACTGGGCCTCGCGTACTTCTCCGTCTACCCGGCAGGCTTCTTCATCGCCACGGCATCCTTCTCGATCTACGCCCTGACCCGCGTGCTCGCGGGCGTCCGCGCCGGGCGGCGGCGAGGCGGATTCGACGAAGTAGGCGCGGGACCGCCGCCAAGCGGAGTCGCCGCCTGATGCTCGGCCAGGAATTCATGCGCAACGCGCTGCTCGCCGGCACGTTCATCGCGTTGGCGTGCGGCGTGATCGGATGGTTCGTGGTGCTCCGGGGCCAGGTCTTCGCCGGCGATGCGTTGAGCCACGCCGCCTTTCCGGGCGCGCTCGCCGCCGCAGCCGCCGGCATCGACCAGCGGGTCGGGCTGTTCGCCGCGACGATCGCCTTCGCCGCGGGGATCGGCGTCCTGGGGCGCGGCGCCCTGGCCGGCCGCGGTGCTCGCGCGTCGGGGGCCGAGCAGGCCGATGACACCGCGATCGGCATCGTCTTCATGTTCATCCTCGGGCTCGGCGTGTTCTTTCTCACGCGCTTCAGCCTGAGCTCCGGGGGGGTAGCGGGGATCCAGGCGGCGCACACGCTGTTCGGCTCGATCTTCGGACTGGCCGGCGGGGAAGCACGGCTCGCCGCGGCAGTGGGCCTCGCCGTCGTGGTGGGGGCGCTCGCGATCGGCCGCCCGCTGCTGTTCGCGTCGGTCGCCCCCGAGGTCGCCGCGGCACGTGGCGTGCCGACACGGCTGCTCGGGATCGGCTTTCTCGCGCTGCTCGGGGTGATCGCCGCCGAGGCCACCCAGGCCGTCGGCGCGCTCCTGCTCCTCGGCCTGCTTGCCGCGCCTGCGGCGGCCGCCCACCGCATCGCACGCAGTCCGTTCGGCGGCATCGCTCTCGCCGGGCTGCTGGCCGTAGCTGCGACGTGGGGTGGTCTGGCGCTCGCCTACGCCGTGCCATCGCTGCCGCCCAGCTCCGCGATCGTCGGAATTGCAGTCGTGATCTTCTACGCCTCCACGGTGCTCGCATGAACGCAACCGTGTGGGTCCAGCAGGCCGAGGCGGCGCTCGCCGCGGCTGGGCGCAAGCGCGGCGGCGCGCGCAGGGCGGTGCTCGAGTTGCTCGCCCGCGAGAGGTGCGCGCTCACCGCTGTCGAGATCGAGAACGCGCTGCGAGTCGAGCCGTCGCGCAGCGTGAGCCGGGCGAGCGTCTACCGGATCCTCGACGAGCTCGAGCGTATCGGCCTGGTCCAGCGGGTCGACGTCGGTCAGCCGATGGTCCACTACGAGCGTGCCTGCGAGCTCGAGGACCACCACCATCACCTCGTGTGCGACGCGTGCGGCCTGGTGCTGCCGTTCTCCGACCCAGCGCTCGAGCGCGCGATAGCGAGCGTCAGCGCGCGCCTTCCAATCGCCGTCTCAGAGCACGAGATCGTCCTTCGCGGCGCCTGCCGGGATTGCCGAGATCCGTGACCGCGACACGTGCGGCGTCCTCCCCCAGAGATAGCTCGAGACGCACACCAGCGCGAATACCGCGACGACGAGCAGGACCGGCCCGGAGTCCTCGGTGAGCGCGCCGACCACGCCCGCGGCCAGGCCGCCGGCGAGCGCCGCGCTCCACGCTGGGTCCGCCGCGACCGGCGCCAGCAGGCGGCCTCGCCGGGTCAGCCCCAGCCAGCCGGCTCCCAGCGCGGCAGCGGTGGCGGCCGGCATCGCGTGGTTCTTGAGCTCGCCCCACGCTGCGGTATAGCGGCGGACGATCACGTCGCGGAGGTCGCCGGCGGACCGGGCATGCAGGATGCTCCCCGTGAAGTGGCCACTGCCGTGAGCGACGGCGAGGTCGAGCAACGCAAGCGCGAGAAGGCCCGCGACGGGGGTGATCAGCACGATCAGCAGGCGCCTGCGTGTCAGCGCCCCGGGAAGCATCATGACGGCGGCCAGCGCGAACCCCGCGCTCACCAGGATCACCCCCCCGACACCGGCGCCGATCCGCGCCGATCCCTCGACGACGGCCAGCACGACCCCGGCGGCGATGATCCTCGACGCGGCCCGGCGACCTCGCGTGGAGGGATAGAGCGCCGCGGCGAGCGCTGCAAGCACGAGCACAGCCAGTCCAGACTTCAGCTCGTTGCCGATGCCGTAGAAGCGGGCTCCGAGGATGGGGTTCGGCCCGAGCAGCGAGCGCATCAGCAGCTGCGAGCCGGCGAGCGCGTCGACCACGAGCAGGACCACGGCGGCCAGGGCCGGAGCGACCGGCGCGCGCGGCCATGGCAGCGCCGCGTCGGTGAGGGCCCCCAGTCCGAGACAGGCCAGCACAACGATCAGGTACTCGACGGGCGCGCTCGGCTCGAGCGCCGCCGGGATCAGCACGGCGACCGGGGCCCACAGCACGGCGATCGCGCCCACACGCGTCGCGCGCGCCCGCGCGCGCGGGGACCGAGTGCCGGCCAGCAGCAGCAGCGCCCAGGCCGCCAGCAGCCAGGCGAGCGCCCTCAGCCGCCGTCCGCCTATCACCCGCAGGCGGGACATGAGCGAACGCAGGCTCGCGGAGTGCAGCACCCCGTCGGTCGTTATCGCCTGCCCGCGCATCGCCGTCGGGATCGCCCGCGGGCCGAGCGCTCGCAGGATCGTCGGCGCGAGGTCGGTCGCGGATATCAGCCCCCGCTGTTTGGTCGTTCGCGAGCTCAAGACCCGCCCGCCGCCACCCGCAAGCCCGGCGACTGCGCTCCACAGCAGCTCACCACCGCGCTGGTCCAGGGCACGCTGCACGACGACCAGCAGCTCTCCGGGCGAGCGCTCGCGGCTCAGCGCCTGAAGCTCCGCAAGCCCCTCGCCTCCCGCCGGCAGGTCGGCGACGCCCAGGAGCCGCCTGCGCTGCGCGGCGTTCACGCGCGCGAGCAGCGATGCCGCGGAGCCGATCGACAGCGACGCGACGCGTCCGGAGCGGTCGGCCGCGAGGGCGCCGTCGGCGCTGTCGGCACCCGTGACGCCGACATACGCCGCTCCGCCAGGGACGTTTGCGGCGAGCAGGCCCGGCTGCAGCAGCTGCGGGACGTCCTCGGCCCGTCTGCGCGCGACCGCCCAACCTTCTATGAGCCCGCCCGGTCCAGCCTGTCTCAACCACAGCCGCGGCGGCGGCCCGGGATATGCCGAGGACGCTACCCGCGCCCCCTGGGAGATGTCGAGCAGGAGCTGAGCGGTGCGGTAGCTGCCCTGCGTGTCGGACATGATCCCCACCGCCAGCCCGTTGACGCTCGCGAGCTGTGGCTCGCCCGCGGGCAGGAACACGATCAGCGCCGATCTCGGCGGCCGCCCCACGCCGGCTGCACCGGCGGTGACCGCGGCTGTCACCCCCCGGCCGGGCTTCGCTGCGCCTGACGCCGCGGCAGCGCTCGGCGTGACTGCGCCGAGGGACATCAGGCAGAGCAGCAGGGCCATCGAGGCCCCCCGCCATGATCGGCTCAGCCCTCCGCTCCCTCGGTGGCGACTGGATGGCTGCGGTCGGTGATCG
>JAOPZV010000299.1 GCA_025963935.1 Solirubrobacterales bacterium | reverse complement strand
GGGTGGCGGTGGTCGCCGCTCTCAACTGAAAGCTCCGCTCCTCCTCGCTCGCGCCTCCGCGACGAAGGCGCCTGTCCTGGCGGAGTCTACCCAGAGAGTCGAAGTTCGAAAACGACGGGATGCGGCGGGAGGACCTGGCCTAGCGGACGAGCGCGAAGACCCGCACCGGGCCCTGAGCCGTCGGAGCGGCGAAGGACGAGACTTCGTAACGCGCGCCGCGATACGTCAGCGATCCCGACGACGGCAGCCGAGCTGGGCCGGGACTGGTGCTGCCTGCGAGCTGACGCGAGCCCGAGCGGATGTAGAGGAGCGCGTCGGTGAGGGTCCGCGTCAGTTTGATGTATGCCGCGAAGTTCGACGCCGACAGCGCGAAGCGGCGCGAGATGCGCTGTGCGACGTGACCGAGCTCGGCGCTCCTGATCGCCGCGCAGGTCATCGAGGGAAGCGAGGCTGACACCGGCACCAGCAGCGATATCCGCAGCGGGCCACTGGGAAACGCGCTCGCGTTGAATGAGAAGGCCTCGTAGGCGGTGTGCCGGTAGACCACCGGCCCATGCTGCGGGATGCTCGCCGGGCCCGGGTTGAGCAGACCTTCCACGGGGACCGCGCGTGAGCCGGCGCGCATCACGAGGGGAACGCCGATGAAGCGTGTCGCCAGCTTCACGTAGCCGAGGTCGTCCTGAACGGACAGCACGTAGCGCCCGATCGAGCGGCCATGAAGGCGCAGCGTCCCTGCGACCGGCGCGAGTATGTCCGGGCCGCCGACGTCGGCGAGCACGCTGCCGGCCTTGGTGACGCGCAGGCGAACCACATGAGTGTGCGAGAACACGAGGGTCGTCACCGCTTCGGCCACCGCGGAGCGGTTCCCGGCCGCGACGGCGTTCAGCAGCGGGGCGAAGCTCTCGACCTGGCGCTGGTCGGCTTTCGTCTCCGAGCCGGACAGCTCCCCTGTGTATATCCGCGTCGCAACGACTCCCGCGCTTCTCGCGAGGACCTCGGCTCCCGGCGCGCCGCAGGCCGGGCCGGCGGCCGGACGCGCGGACGACACAGCCGGGCCGGGCGACTGTGCCGAGGCCGCTCCGCTGCTCGCCGTTCGCGCCGACGCTCCGCACGCAGCGAGCGCCGTGGCGAGAAGCGCGATCGCTGAGACCGGAATCGCGGGCTGGCGGCCCATCTATCTGTGATTACCCCCGATTGCCGCGCGCGATCCGGCGCAGATCGATGGTCTCGTCGTACACCTTCGGGTCGACGCCCTCCGCCAGCGCGACCTCGCGCAGCGGGCGCCCGGACTCGGTCGCCTTCTTGACGATCACCGTGGCCTTGTCGTAGCCGATCGCGCCGTTCAGCGCCGTGGCAACCGCCAGGGTCGCCCCGGCCGAGGACTCCGTGCCGGCCTTGTTGGCCTGAATGCCGTCGACGCACTTCTCGGCGAACACACGCGCGACGGCCGACAGCAGGCCGAGGGACTGGAGCAGGTTGCGGGCGATCAGCGGGATGCGGACGTTGAGCTCGAACTGACCCTGCAGCCCGCCGATCGTGATCGCCGCGTCGTTGCCGATCACCTGGGCGCTGACCTGGAGCACGACCTCAGGGATCACCGGGTTGACCTTGCCCGGCATGATCGACGAGCCCTTCTGAAGCTCAGGGAGGAGAATCTCGCCGATCCCTGCGCGGGGCCCCGAGCCCATCAGCGCGAGGTCGTTGGCGATCTTCGTCAGCGAGACCGCGAGCACCTTCAGCGCCCCGGAGAGCTCGACGAGCGCGTCGCGATTGGCCTGCGCCTCGAACGGATCGAGCGGCGCGGCGATCTGCTTGAGGCCGGACCCTTTCCGCAGGCGCGCGCGAACCCGCTCGGCGAACCTCGGGTGGGTGTTGAGCCCTGTGCCGGTCGCCGTGCCGCCGAGCGGGATCTGGCCGACGTGCACGAGGGCGGCTTCGACGCGCTCCTGGCCGAGGGCGATCTGCGCGGCGTAGCCGGCGAACTCCTGGCCGAGCGTCACCGGGACGGCGTCCATCAGATGCGTCCGCCCGGCCTTGACCACGTTCTGAAAGCTCCGCGCCTTCCTGGCGAACGAGCGCTCGAGCACTTTAAGCGCCGGGAGCAGCTCGTTCTGGGCCACGTCGAGCGCCGCCAGGTGGACGGCTGAGGGGAAGACGTCGTTGGAGGACTGGCCCATGTTGACGTGGTCATTGGCGTGCACGCTCTCGCCGGCGAGTCGTGCGATCACCTCATTGGCGTTCATGTTCGTGGACGTTCCAGAGCCCGTCTGGAAGACGTCGATGGGGAACTGGCTGTCGTGCCTGCCCTCGGCGATCTCGGCGGCGGCTTTCTCGATCCGCGACGCGCTCCGCTTGGGGAGCAGTCCGAGCTCTCCGTTGACCGCTGCCGAGGCGCCCTTGATGCGGGCGAGCCAGTGGATCACGGCAACCGGCACGGTCTCGCCGGAGATCGGGAAGTTCTCGACGGCCTTGGTTGTCTCCGCGCCCCACAGTTGTCGGTTGCTTGGCATCTCGTCTCCTTGATGGCCAGGATCGCACGGTGGCGCGGATCCTGTGGAAGGAGGCTTCCCTGCGCCGGCCCTGCGCTCGCCGCGCCCGGCGGGGAGCCCGGGAGCGTGAACCCTATCCGCAGAACGCCGTGAGCTCGCGCGCGAGCCCGACGGGGTCGTCGTAGGCCATCAGGAAACCCGTGCTCTCGAGCACCCGCAGCTGTCCGTGTGGCAGCAGCCGTAGCGCCTCTTCGGCGGCAGCGAGGGGATGCAGCGGATCGCGGTCGGCCCACAGCAGCAGCACGGGCATATCGAGCCGGGGATACAGATCGAGCAGTTGGCGCTGTGGCCCACGGGGCCAAGCTCGCGCACACTTTGCCCAGGACCGCGCGAGGCTGGAGTTGCCGGGGACGTCCGCGAAGGCGTGCCGCACGAGATCGTCGGCGGCCGGGTTTGAGCGGGCGGAGAGGTGCCGGGCGCGCTCGGGAGTGAAGACGAGCCGCGTGCCGTAGCTCAGCAGCCTGTCGACGCCCGGCACGACCCCGGCGAGGGCCGCCGCCCGCCAGGCTGCCCGCAGCAGCGGACGCTCGGGTGCGCAGTGCATGCGGTTCGGCATCAGCACGAGCCGCCCCGGGTGTACTCGGTTGGCGAGGACGGCGTGCAGCAGGATCTCCGCGCCCGCGTCGTGACCGGCGAGCAGCGGCCTCGGTCCGAGAACCTCGGCGGCGAACCCGCCGAGGACGTCGGCGAACCAGTCGAGCGTGTAGGGGTGGCCCGTGCGGTCCTCGGAGTCCCCGTGAAGCGGGAGGTCCGGAAGCACGACGCGGAAGCGGTCGGCGAGCTGCTGGGCCGCCGGCTCCCACTCCTTGTGCGAGAGCATCGCCGAGTGCAGCAGCGCGAGCGGCGGCCCGGTGCCCAGCTCGCGGTAGGCCACGCGGGCTCCGTCGGGGTGGTGGTAGAGACGCAGCCTCACGGCTCCATCGTATGGTCGCCGGCGTTTCGACTGCCATCCTTCGGGAAGAGAACGGGAGCATGCCCACCCAGCCGCACCCGGTCACCACCTCGGAGGTCGTGCACCGCGCGGTGGAGGTGTGCGAGATCGGCGAGGTCGACGATCGACTGGGCGACTTCCTGGCGCGCTTCGAGGACGCCGACGAACCGATTCGCGCGATCGCCGACGTCGAACTGCGCCTCGACGAAGCGCTCGAAGCGATCGCCCCGGATTGGGAGAACCTTTCCCTGCCCCCGGACTCCTCGCTGGCGATGGCCCGCGCGGTCGCCGTGTATCTCGCGTTCAGGCGCGACGAGATCGACTCGGAGGCCACCAAACTCCTGCGCCTCGCCGCCAGGGCGGAGTACCACGGCGCCCCGCCACCGGCTGTGCGCGAGTGGCTCCACGCTGCGGGCGTGGCCGTATAAGGCGCCAGCAGCCGGGCGCGGCGGTACAGGCGACCGCATGACCGCCGGGTCGCCGGGCTGCTCGCTCAGAAGCGGAGGATCGCGGCGATCCCGTCGAAGGCACGCAGGTCTGGCCGGTCGCGCAGCGGGACCACCTCCGCGTCCTGGCCGATGGCCGACTGCACAGCGTCCTCGAGGATGCTCTCGCGCCGATCCACCTCGCCCCCGTCGTTGGGACAGCTCTCGCCCTCGACACCCATCCAGCCGCAGCGCGGGCAGCGCACGCCGCCGGCCTGCAGGCCGGCCTCGTAGAGAAGCGCCTGAACCCGGCGCTCGACGAGCGCGAGCAGGACGTCCTCGGGCCCGGCGGCGGCGCGCGTGTTGCGCGCAAGGTGTTCACGAAGCTCGGCGAGCAGCTGCTCCTCGTGGGCACGACGCTCGTCCTCGAGGACGGCATCCGAGGCGGCGACGATCTCCTCGATACCGGCGTCCGGCACGTCGAGCACGAGGCGCCGGTCGTGCAAGCGTGCCCGGACATCCGCGTGCAGATGCGAGAGCACCCGTGGCCAAAGGGGCTCGGTGCACGCGATGAGCAGATGCTCGAACGGCGCTTCCCCAAGCAGATGGTGCAGCTCTTGGGCGACATGGCGCAGGTGCGCCTCGACGTCCTCGTGCTGCGAGCGTTGGTAGCGCGCCTGCGACCAGCCGCCCTGGTCATGGCGGCCGTGAACGGGATCGCTGACCCTGCTCGCCTGCTCGAGCCGCTCGGCCGAGCCCCGCAGGATCCTGGCGTGCCGCTCGTCGACGAGGGCGACGCAGACGGAGCTGGCGGGCGTGATCTCCGTCAGTGGAGCGAGGAACGGCTCATCGGCGATCATCGAAGTGCTCTCCAGGGGGTGGGGAAGGCGCAGCAGGTCATCGAGCTTGAGCGGCCGTGAGATGAACAGGGCGACGGCGTGGGCGTCCTGTGCCCATCCTTCGTCTCCGGCGCTCAGAATCTCGCTGGCGCGCTCGTGCGCGGCGCGCAGCGCCATGAGCTCGGAGTGCGGGCGCTCACCGGCCTCTATCTCGCGGTGCGCTCCGTCGAGCACCGAGTCGATCTCCGACTTTCGCGCGCGCGGTGTCGCGAAGCGCTCCGGGTCGAGGTTGAGATACAGGCTGAGCACGGTGTTCTGCTCCGCCCGCAGGCCGGCGAGCCTCCTGAGCGTCTCGGGCGTGAGGTCGTTGCGCGCGCTCACCGTTCGAGAGAGTACCCGCAACGTTCACGATGATCACCGCGGCCGGGCGCGCGCGCAGGAACACCTGAGGACGCACCTACAATGGGCCGCCCCGTGAGCGACCGTCCACGCCATCCGCTGATGCCCCGCCGCGAGGTCGATCCGCGGCAGGAGCTTCCCGCGCTCGAGCTCGAGGTGCTGGAGCGCTGGCGCGAGCGGGACGTGTTCGCGGAGTCGCTGCGCGCGCGAGAGGCCGCCGAGCAGTGGGTCTTCTACGAGGGCCCTCCGACGGCCAACGGGCCGCCGGGCACCCACCACGTCCTATCCCGGGTCTTCAAGGACATCTATCCGCGCTTCCAGACGATGCGCGGATACCGCGTGGAGCGCAAGGGCGGCTGGGATTGCCACGGGCTGCCAGTGGAGATCGCGGTGGAACAGCAGCTCGGTATCTCCTCCAAGGCGGAGATCGAGGAGAAGATCGGGATCGAGGCGTTCAACGCAGCATGCCGGGAGTCGGTCTTCGCGTACGTCTCGGAGTGGAACCGCCTGACCGAGCGGATCGGCTTCTGGCTCGATCTGGAGCACGCCTATCGAACCCTCGATGAGTCCTACATGGAGTCTGTGTGGTGGGCGCTGTCGGAGATAGCGAAGCGTGGCCTGCTCTACGAGGGCCACAAGGTCGTTCCCTACTGCCCCCGCTGCGAGACCACGCTGTCTTCCCACGAGGTAGCACTCGGCTACGAAGACGTAGTCGATCCGAGTATCTACCTGAAGCTCCAGGTGAGTGGCGGCGAGGAGCGGCTGCTCGTGTGGACAACGACGCCGTGGACGCTCCCCGGGAACGTCGCCGTGGCGGTGTCGCCGGGCGCGACGTACGCCAGGGTGCGGGTCGCCGAGGAGGTCTTCCTGCTCGCCGAGGATCGGGTAGGGCCGCTGCTCGGGGAGGGCTCGGAGATCCTCGAGCGGCTCACTGGCTCGGAGCTCGTGGAGAGATACCGCTCCTATCGGGGGCCCATCTTCGCGGCCTCCGACCGCGAGGACGGAGAGCTGCCGATCCTCGCCGACGCGTTCGTCACCACGCAGGACGGGACGGGCATCGTGCACCTCGCACCGGCATTCGGCGAGGACGACTACCGCGTCGCGGCGGCCGCCCCCAACGTTCCGTTCGACCCGACGCGCGCGGACACCCTGTACAACCCTGTCCGCCCGGACGGCACCTACGACGGCCGCGTGCTCAGCAGCGAGGGTCGCTCCTATGAGGGACGCTTCGTCAAGGACCCGGCGCTCACAGAGGAGCTCATCGCGGACCTCCGCGGGCGCGGTCTGGTGCTCGAGGTGCAGGAGTACGAGCACTCGTATCCGCACTGCTGGCGCTGCGGGACGCCGCTGCTCTATTACGCCAAACCGTCGTGGTACATCGCGACCTCGAAGTTGCGCGAGGAGATGCTGGCGGCGAACGAGACCGTCAACTGGTACCCGCCGCACGTCAAGCATGGCCGATTCGGAGACTGGCTGAAGAACAACGTCGACTGGGCCCTTTCGCGAGAGCGCTACTGGGGGACGCCCCTGCCCGTGTGGCGCTGCCCGCGCGGACACGTGCACGTGGTGGGTTCCTTCGCGGAGCTGGCCGAACGGTCCGGCATCGAGCTCGAGGACCATCATCGGCCATACGTGGACGGCGCGGGGTTCCCGTGCCCGCACACCGACGAGCCGGGTGGCGAGCCATGCGGTGAGCCCGCGAAGCGCGTGCCCGAGGTGATCGACGTGTGGTTCGACTCCGGGTCGATGCCCTTCGCGCAGCACCACTTCCCCTTTGAGAACGAAGAGACGTTTCGGGAGCGCTTCCCGGCCGATTTCATCTGCGAGGCGCAGGACCAGACGCGGGGCTGGTTCTACTCGCTGCTGGCGATCGCCACCCTTCTCTCGTGGCCCGCCCCGTACAAGAACGTCGTGTGCCTCGGCCTGATCCTCGACGAGCAGGGCCAGAAGATGTCCAAGTCCAAGGGCAACGCCGTCGAGCCCTGGCCGGTCCTCGACACCTACGGCGCCGACGCCCTTCGCTGGTACTTCTTCACATCGAAACAGCCGTGGGACGGCTACCGCTTCTCAGCGGAGGCGATCGGCGAGGGGGTGCGGCTGTTCCTCAAGCAGCTGTGGTCGACGTACTACTTCTACGTGCTCTACGCGCAGGCGTCGGCGGAGGAGTTGCGTGAGGCGAGTACCGACTCTCAGGGCAACGGCCGGCCGGGCGGCGCGGCCGAGGATCTGGACCGATGGGCGCTGTCTCGTACGGCGGCCACCGCCGAGCTGGTCGGCGAGCGGCTTGACGCCTACGATGCGACGAGCGCCGGGCGGGCGATCGCGGGGCTCGTGGACGAGCTCTCGAACTGGTACGTCCGCCGCTCGCGGCGGCGCTTCTGGGAAGGCGACCCCGCGGCGTTCGCCACGCTCCGCACCTGTCTGCTGACCGTCGCGAAGCTCCTCGCGCCGTTCTGCCCGTTCGTCGCGGATGAGATCTACGACAACCTCGACGGCTCGCGGGCGAGCGTGCACCTCTGCGACTTCCCCCGAGCCGCCGAGGTGGCGCCACGCGACGATGAGCTCGAGGGGGCGATGGAGCTCGCACGGGAGACGGTTCGCCTCGGTCTGGGTGCGCGTGGACAGGCGAAGATCAAGGTCCGCCAGCCGCTCGGCGAGGCGGTGGTCGTGGCGGACGGGCGCGAGCGCGAGGGAATCGAACGCCTCGCGGACGTCGTACGCGAGGAGCTGAACGTCAGGCGCGTGCGGTTCGTCGCAGCGGCGGAGGAGCTCGGCAGCTATGAGATCAAGCCCAACTACCGGACGCTCGGACCGATCTTCGGCAAGGAGATGCCCCGCGCGGCCGAGGCCGTGGCGGCGCTCGACCCCGCTCACGTGGCCGCCGCGCTGCGCGACGGCAGCGTGATCGGCATCGCGGTCGCCGGGCGCGATCACACGCTCTCGGCTGAGGACGTGATCCTCACGATGCGCGCTCCGGACGGCTACAGCGTCGAGCGCGAGGGCGCCCACGCCGTGGCACTCGACCTCGCCATCGACGAGGACCTGCTCCGTGAGGGTCGTGCGCGGGAGATCGTCCACGCGATCCAGAGCTCGCGCAAGACCGCCGGCCTGCAGGTCGAGGACCGCATCGAGCTCGCGCTCAGCGGCGACGTGTCACTGCTGGAGGCCGTGACCGAGCACCGCGACTCGATCGCCCGCGAGACGCTCGCCACCGCGCTGCACATCGCGAACGACGCAGACGGTGCCGCCGCGACGCTCGACTACTCCGAGCAGACCGACGTCGAAGGACTGGTGCTGAGCATCAGCCTCCGCCGCACTCAGCCCGGCCCGGCTTAGTGCCGGGCAGCGCTCAGACGGCGGTGAGCGAGGGCTCGAGCTCCTGCTCGAGCTTCTTCTTGGGGTAGGCGCCGATGACGGTCTTCACCGGCTCTCCACCCTTGAAGAGGATCATCGTGGGGATCGAGAGAACCTGGAAGCGGGCGGCGGTCTGGGGGTTCTCGTCGATGTCGAGCTTGACGATCCGCAGATCGGTGCGCTCGGCGGCGATCTCCTCGAGCACGGGGGCCACCACGCGGCAGGGACCGCACCAAGGCGCCCAAAAGTCGACGAGCACGTGCCCCTCTGCCTCGAGGACCTCCGCGTCGAAGTTGGTGTCGGTGACTTGCATCAGGGTGCCTGCCATGAGTTCTCCTTGGTCGCTTGTCCACCACTATACAAAATGAAGTCCCGGCTCCCGGGTGTCCGTGTCGGTGACATGATGGCTGCTCGTTCGGCTCTCAACGAAGGGACTAGCGAATGGCAGCGGCGGAAGACGACGAGGTAGGCGACACGGGCGCCGGGCGCGACCCCCGGGCGCGGCTCATGCAGGAAGTCGCCGAGCAGATGGACGCCATCGAAGCCGACTTCGGCGACGGCTACGAAATCGGCCGCGTCATCACGATCGTGGAGGTCACGGGACCCGACGGGAACGTCGGCCTACGCGTTCGAGCGGCGCAGTATCCGTGGGTGTCGTTGGGGATGCTCGAGTTCGCGAAAAAAAGCCTGGAAGCATCGATGGCCTAGTTGGCGGCGGCCGCACACCGGGTCGTCTAGCGCAGCGTGGGGTGGGGCTTGCAGCGGCCCCAATCGCCCGGGGCTATCGTTCGACGATGCTCCCGCTTGCCGTCAGTGGACAGATCGTGATCGGAGTGGTCGTCGCCGGCGCGATCCTGCTGCTGCTTATGCTGTTCCGCTCGGAGGACCGCTACCAGGCCGAACAGCAGGAGAAGGACCTCGACCGCTAGGGCCGGGCAGGGCGCTCAGCGCACGACGACCGTCCACCCGTCCGGAGTGGTGCGAACGATCGGCGGGTGTATGTGCGTGAGAGCGCCGAACAGGTGCGGGGAGACGTAGACCTCGACGAAAGCCGAGGCGACCAACACGGGCACCGCGATCGCAACCGTGACGAAGGTCGCGGCCAGCAGCTGCTCCCACTCCCCTCGTCGGCTCGCGATTATCCACGCCGCCAACGGCAGGAACAGCGCGACGAGCTCCGGGACCGCATGTGGAAGCACGCCGAGCAGGAGCAGGCCGGGCGATACCCGCAGGAAGCCCGATACGCCGGCGAGCGTGTGTCCGATCAGGTACGCCTGGGCGCTCAGCGAGAAGGTCGTTGCGGCGGCGACGAAGATGATCGCGATCCGCCCGCCGTGTTCGTGCACCCACCGCGAGATGCCGTGGTGGTGCTCGGCCTGCATCGGCAGCGAGCTCCCGGCGATGAACCCGGCGACGCATGCCATCGCATGCAGCGCGAGGACAAGGAGGTTGTTGCGCAGGACCGCGAGCACGTTGCCGGCATCACCGACGGCGAACGGCGGGCGCAGGCTGATGACCTGCTGGTAGCCGCCGTCGAGCGACGCGATGACCCACACGGCGGCGAGGAGGGCGGCGGCAGCTGCGGCTGCGCCGGCCAGCCACCTTGCCAACACCGGACCGGGCCTCTGCTGCCAGATGCGCAGCGTCGTGCGGGTGTGACGCACGCCGTGGGCGAACGCATAGGCGGAGGCATCCATCAGCTCTCCATCGACGCGGCGGGCGCCTACCTGAAGCGCAGGCGCGGCACCAGCCACATCGCCTCGGCGGCAATGCGCCATGACATCTTGCTGGTTCCGTACTGCCGGTCGCGGAAGACGATGGGCACCTCGACAACGTTGAAGCCACCCTGCACGGCGCGGTAGGTCAGCTCGACCTGGAAGGCATAGCCGCGGGAGCGGACACTGTCGAAGTGGATCGACTCGAGCACCTCGCGCCGGAAGCACTTGAACCCACCTGTCAGATCGCGCACGCGGAGGCCGAGCACGACGCGCGCGTACGTCGAGCCGCCCTCGCTGATGAAGCGCCGCAACATGCCCCAGTCGCTCACGCCTCCGCCCGGCACATAGCGCGAGCCGAGAGCGAGATCGGCGCCGCCGTAGACGGCCTCGAGCAGACGAGCGAGGTCGGCCGGGTCATGGGAGAAGTCGCTGTCCATCTCCATCACGTAGCCGGCGCCGTGGTCGAGGGCATGGCGGAAGCCGGCCAGGTAGGCGGGCCCGATGCCGTTCTTCTCGGCGCGATGCAGAACCTCCACCCACGGATGCTCGGCAGCCAGCTGGTCGGCGATCTCCCCGGTCCCGTCAGGGGAGCCGTCGTCGACGATCAGCACGCGGTGGCCGCCGGGGGCGGCGCGCGAGAGCACCTCGCCGGACGCGGCGACGATCGCCTGCACGTTCTCCGCCTCGTTGTAGGTGGGCAGTATCAGCCACGGCTCGCCGGACATCGGTCGGCGTACCCTAGACCGTAGGGTGGCTGCCGGGCCGGCAGCCGCAGGCCCCTGTACCGATCCCGGCGCCGGCTCCTACCCTGGTCAGCGTGGCCAACTCACAGCTCTCCAACACCGATATCGCCGACGCCCTCGAGGAGCTCGGGGATCTGTATGAGCTCGACGGAGCGAACGTGCACCGCGTGCTGGCGTATCGCCGCGCAGCCAAAGCAGTGCGGAACGCCTCGGTTTCGGTGGCCGCACTGGCGCGGGAGGGTCGCGCCACCGAGCTGCCTGGCATCGGCAAGACGCTCCAGGAGAAGATCCTCGCTCTGCTCGACACGGGCACGATCCCCGCGGCGGAGCGGCTGCGGGCGAAGTTCCCCCCGGGTCTGATCGCGATCACCCGGCTGCCCGGGGTCGGTCCCAAGCGCGCCCGGCTGCTGCAATCCGAGCTGGGCATCGACTCGCCCGAGGCACTGCGCGAGGCGGCGCTCGCCCAGCGACTGCGCACGGTCCGCGGCCTGGGCCCGAAGTTCGAGGCGAGCGTGCTCGAGGGGCTGCAGGAGATGTCGACGCGACCGGCCGGGCGGCCCGCCCCGCGCATCCTGCTGCCCAGGGCGATCGAAATCGGCGAGGCGCTCGTGACCGGCCTTCGTGAGCGTGCCGGCGGGGACGCCCACGTGCAGCTCGCCGGATCGGTCCGGCGTCAGACCGACAGCGTGAAGGACCTCGACCTGGTCGCGACCACCACGAGACCGGCCGAGCTCGCGCGCGCGCTGGGCGAGCTCGAGCAGATCGAGAGCGTCACCTCCGCCGGGGAGTCTGGCGCGAGGGCTCGCACGCACTCGGGCGTGCCGGTGGACGTGAGGATCGGCGCGCCCGAGCAGCTGGGCAACCTGCTGCAGCACTTCACAGGCTCTGGCGAGCACAACGCAGCGCTGCGCGAGGCGGCGGTTCGCCGGGGGCTGCACGTCTCCGAGTACGGGGTGCTCGACGACGCCACCGGCATCACCCACAGCTGCGCCACCGAGGAGGAGGTCTACGAACACCTTGGGCTCGCCTACATCCCCCCCGAGCTGCGCGAGAACCGCGGCGAGCTCGA
Organism: Solirubrobacterales bacterium; assembly: GCA_025963935.1. Classification (GTDB taxonomy): domain Bacteria; phylum Actinomycetota; class Thermoleophilia; order Solirubrobacterales; family Solirubrobacteraceae; genus Palsa-744. The sequence goes on along the minus strand of JAOPZV010000299.1, from coordinate 40,460 downwards.
GGCCGCGCGGCTGCAGCACGGCGACGGCCGCCGCAGTGCGCGACGCGCGGCAGAGGCGAGCGGACTGCCCCGCCTCATCGAGATCGAGGACATCCGCGGCGACCTGCACAGCCACACGATCGCCTCCGACGGACACAACACGATCGAGGAGATGGCGAGCGCCGCTCGCGAGCGCGGCTACGAGTACCTGGCGATCACAGACCATTCCGCGAGCCACGGCTTCGGCAACGACGTCTCGCCTGAGCAGCTGCGACACCAGATCGAGCTCGTACGCGAGGCGAACGACCGCGTGGAGGGCATCGAGCTGCTGGCGGGCAGCGAGGTCAACATCCTCCCCGATGGCTCGCTCGACTATGACGACGATCTGCTCGCCGAGCTGGACTGGGTGATCGCCAGCGTGCACACGTCGTTCGGGATCGGCGAGGACGCGATGACCGCGCGCATGATCACCGCGATCGAGCATCCACTCGTCAACGCGATCGGACATCCGACCGGCCGGCTGATCGAGCGGCGGGCTCCGTACGCGGTGGACCTGGGGGCGGTCTTCGCCGCGGCGGCACGAACCGGCACGCTGCTCGAGATCAACGCGAACCCGGACCGCCGTGACCTCTCCGACATTCACGCGCGGGCCGCGGCTCGAGCGGGCGTGTCGATACTGATCGACTCCGACGCCCACCGCACTGCGACCCTGCAGAACATGCGCTGGGGCGTGGCGACCGCACGGCGCGCCTGGCTGACACGCGAGGATGTCGCCAACACGCGCCCGCTCCGCGAGCTGCTGCGCCTCGGAAAGCGCCCGCACGGATCGCGGGCGGCGCTAGCCGAGCAGGCGCGGCAGTAGACGATCGGCGACGAGGCTGTCTGCCGCCTCGCGGCTGAAGGGCTTGAGAGCGCCTCGCGCCCCGGACGCGTAGTCGGGCAGCGGCGCGTCAAGCGCCACAGCCAGCGCACCGGCGAGGTCCTCGCTTACGAGCCGCGGGTCGAGCGCCCGGGCGATCGGCAGCGCCGCGTAGGGCCCCGGCGACGGCGTGGTGACGAGCTGGCACCCGTCTGCCAGCGCCTCGAGCTGGGCGATCCCGTAGTCCTCCCGGCGTGGCGCGGCGATGAACACGCGCGCCCTGCGCAGCAGCGCGCGGTAGTCGGCCGCTCCCAACACGCCCGCGACCCGGATGCCCTCGTGGCGGGAAAGGTCGAATCCGGAGCGTTCGAGCTCCTCCTCCGTTACGCCGGTGAGGATCAGCTGCTCGTCCTCCCGGGGATGGCGCGCGCGACTCTGCCGCCAGGCCGACAGCACGCGATCGAGGCCCTTCTTGCGGGGGTTGGCGGCGTACGTGATCGCCGCGATGTCGCGGGACTCGACCGGCGCACCCGACGGCGAGACGGGCACGGGCAGCACGAGCGTGCGCTCCTCGGCTCGCGGCGGCGCGGACTCCGCCAGCCCGCCCGCGCTCCACGGCAGCAGCAGCGGCGTCTCGGCCAATCGACGGCGCTCGAGTGGGCGCTGCCAGAGCCCGTGCCTGCCCGGGCGGTTGCCGGCGGCGGGGGCGTCGAAGCGGATCGCGCCGGCGCGTGGCCAGAGCAGCGCGGCGGTGGTCGAGGAGTAGATGACAGCCCGGGCGCCGGCGCCATTCGGCGCGATTGCCGCAGCCGCCGCCGCGCGTGCTGCGCGTGCCCATTCGAGGTCCGTGAGCATCAGCGTGCGTCGCGGCCGCGGAGCATCGGCGCGGGCGGTCGCGACGCTCGCGCCGGCCCGCTGCAGGGAGGCTTCCAGCTCCTCGTCGGCGGCACGCAGGCCACCCGTCGAGCCAAGCGAGACGATCAGCACGTCGAGCGCGCGCCCCCCGCGCATCTCAGGTCACGGCGCCGTTCACCTGCTCCGCGCGCGAGGACTTGAAGCCTGGCGTGCGCACCAGGTCCATCGGCCGCACCGGCGAGGTACGACGCACGTAGAAGCACGCGCCGTCGCGCTCCTCGATCGCCCCCACCGCAGCATCCTGACGGCGCCAGGCCAGTGCCCAGATGATCGCGAATCCCGCCGCGATGGCCGGTATCTGGGGAGCCAGAAAGGCAAGGCCTCCGGAGAGCAGCGTGAACAGGAGCAGCGGCCACAGGCGGTTGACGAGGATCGCGCTCGGGTGATGCTCCGGCAGCGTCGTGCTGACCTTGGCGCTGGACAGCAGCCGCGCGATCGGCGGGTTGGTCTGCGCGCGACGGCCGATCCGCAATCCCATCGCGGCGGCGATCACCCACCACCCGACCGCGAACAGGATCAGCGATTTTTCCGAGCTGGTGCTGGCGGCGAGCACCGCCACCGCCGCGAGCGCCGTGGCCGCTCCGGCGCTGAGGAGCACTGTGGTCCTGAGGAAGTCGACGAAGCGCACAGCGCTAAAGCAGCGCCTCGAGCAGTCCGCGCACGCCGTCCGTGCCGTCAACTGTCACGTCGGCCTCTTGCGCGAGCTCGGGAGGCGCTTCGTCGGAGCTCACAGCCACGCACAGCGCATGCTCGAGCTTGCCGTCCTGCGCGAGCGATCGCAGGCCGCGAAAGGCGTCCAGATCGGTGGTGTCGTCCCCTACATAGAGCGCGGCCGTCACCGGCGAGCCACGCAGCAGCGCGGCGATGCCTAGCCCCTTGTCCAGGACGACAGGGGGGCGCACCTCCAGGACCTTGCGGCCCCAGTGCACGGCGAAGCCCTCGTCCTGCGCGCGCCGCGCGATCTCCTGGACCGCCTCGGCGGCCGCCTGCTCGTCGGGCGCGCCACGCCAGTGGAAGGCGGCGATCGCCTCCTTGTCCTCGCTTCGCACGCGCAGGCGCTGGTGGCCGCTGGTGTAGGCGCGTGCGGCAAAGTCACGCACACGCGCCGTCCACTCGGCGAGCGCAGGGTCGACCTCCGGCGCGGTGGCCCGCGGGCGCAGAAGCTCCCCGCCATGGTTGCCGATGTAGGCGATCGTGCCGATCGCGACGTTCTGGCGAGCGGTGCGGGCGCGGCGTCCGCTGTCGCAGCCGACGACCCCGTACCGCCGCGAGATCTCGATCAGCAGGGAGCGCGTCGCCTCTGGGACGTGCGCGTCCGCGGCATGGCGGACGATCGGGGCGAGGGTGCCGTCGATGTCGAGCAGCACCGCAGAATGGGGAGGGTCGGAGCGGATGGGCTCAAGCGCCTCCACGAGCATCGCAGCGGGGGACACGATGTCTAGTATGGCGCGCATGGTCGCCGACCCGTCAGCTCGTGCAGTCGGCAGCTGAGTTCTCGTCGAATCGCACCCTGAAGCTGATGGCGATAGGCACCATGGCGGGTGTCTTCAGCGGTCTCTTCGGGGTCGGAGGCGGGAGCGTGATCGTCCCGCTCCTGATGCTTTGGCTGGGCTACGAGGAGCGTTCCGCGACCGCCACCTCGCTGGCGGCGATCGTCTTCATCGCCGCTTTCGCGGCGGCCGTGCAGGGTCTCTACGGGAACGTCCGCATCCTCGACGCGCTGCTGATCGGGGTGCCCGCCGTGATCGGCGTGCTGATCGGGACGTGGCTGCAGCAGCGCCTGCGGGCCAGGTCGATCGCGTTGATGTTCGCCGCCGTGCTCGTGGTGAGCGCGGTCGAGCTGGTCGCGCAGTGACCGGCGCGATCGCCATCGGCCTCGCGGCGGGGATCGTCGCCGGTCTGCTCGGTGTCGGCGGAGGCGTGCTGTTCGTGCCCGGCCTGGTTCTGTTCCTCGGGCTGGGACAGCACGAGGCGGAGGCGACGTCGCTGCTCGCGATCGTTCCTGTGGCAATCGTCGGGACCTACCGGCAGGACCGCTATGGCAACGTGCGACGCGGTGACGCTGTGCTGCTGGGCCTGCTGTCGGTCTTAGGCGCCGCCGCCGGGGTGGCGCTCGCCAACGCCCTGTCCGGCGCTTTCCTACGAGATGCGTTCGCGGCGCTGATGGTGATCGTCGCGGCGCAGCTCGTCCACAGGGCCCTGCGGGACACGGGCTCGGCATGATCGCGGCGCGATTGCGCGGCGCCCGGGTAATCGCCTAGACTGGAGAGACTCATGGGACTCGAGAACCCACTGCACATCGCCGTTCTGGTCGTGCTCCTGTTGCTCGTGTTCGGGGCCAAACGCCTTCCGGAGATCGGTCGCTCGTTGGGGTCCGGGATGCGGGAGTTCAAGGACTCGATAACCGGCGATCGTCCGGACAGCGCTCCGCAGCAGCCGGCGCTCACACAGGCGACGCCGCAGCCACCGCCGCAGGAGGCGCCGGTTGCACAGCCCGCCGCGACGCCGGCTCCGGCAGCGCCACCCGCCCAGGCGCCAGCTGAGCCGACGCGCCAGGCGTAGACCGGAAATCCGCTTCTGGCTCGGGCCGGCCCCGCCGGTCCGGTTCGATACGGCCAGCGGGGCTGTCGGTCAACGGGCGCGACGACGGGTCGACGCAGCGCGCCGCCTGGTGAGACGTGGCGGTGAGCGCTCGATTCAGTGGCCGCGAACGATGCTGCCGCTGAGCACCGCCTGGAAGGCCGACCCCGGCACGCGCTTGAGCTGGTCGAGGTCTTCGTCCTTCCAGCGCGGGTCCGGCGCGCCGGTTACGAACCAGGGGGATCCGTTGTCGGCCACGACCAGCCCGTAGCGCTTCAGCGCCCGCAGAACGATAAGCGCCTGGCCTTGAAAACCGGCGAGGCTGAACCCGGCCTTCAGGCGTAGCCGCAGCCCCATCGGCGGGAGGCGGGGGTCGGAGCTGCTGGAGGCGAAGTGCGTCGCAGGTCGGATGTAGCCCCGCTGCGTGCGCGGGACCGTCACGCGCAACGCGTGGTCGATCCGGCCGGCGCGTACCTCCGGGTAGCGGGCGAGCAGCGGAAGGATCGGCAGGCCGGCGGCGTCAGCGGACGTCCAGCCGGCCGGACGCAGGGCGTTGCTGCGGAGGTTGAACACGGCGCCCGAGCCGGCATCCCACCCAGCCCCTGTGCGGGCTGCGGAATACATCTCGTAAAGCCGGCAGCTGCCGCGCTGCAGTACGAGAACGTGACGGTCTCCCGGTTGTCCGGCCCCCTCGACCGGTGCGGCGGCCGGGATGGGGTAGGGCCCCGGGTCGGACTCGCCGCCGTATTCGGTGAACGTGATCGGCACCTTGGCCTGATGCGAGCCCACAACGGCGTAGGGGATACCGTAGGCGGGGTTGCTGCCGAAGTCGGGGTGCAGGTGCGCACCCAGGCCGACGCTCGCTATGTAGCTGGGTGAGTTTGGATCGACCGGAGCGTGTGAGATGTCCCGGTTCAGCTGGTTGCCGGCAGGAAGGATCGGACAGCCGTATTCGTGCGGCGGGGGAGCGGTCCCAGCCGCGCCGGCGTCGGGGAGCGCTACGGCGATACCCACACCAAGTGCGAGCAGGATGACTCGGCTTGATCGCCTACTTGTGGGCGAAGACGCCTTTGAGAATCGCTTCGGAGAACGGCTGGACCCCGGTCTGGCTTGCATTGGCAAGATGCGGAACCCCGTAGATGTCCTCAACCGTGCGAAGCAGTGAGTAGTGGTTGTACGCCGCCGCGCTTTCCCCGCCCGGCCTGACGTACCGCGAGAGCAGTAGAGCCCCGACGCGACCGCCGCCCACGCTAGCAGGGGCGGCGGTTGACGCTCCGGCGACGGCACCGCAGCAGCCACTGGTGTCGCTCGCCGGGGCATCCCCGAATGTGACCACGAGCAGGCCGTCGCGACGGTAGGCAGGCGATGCCAGGATCTTGGGCACCCACTCAGCCAGGAAGGCGTCGGCCGCTTGCAGGCCCGCAGGCGAACCGCCCGCGCAGGTTGCTTCCGAGCCGTCGTGGCAGAGGTTCGGGGCAATGAACGCGTAGTTTGGGGTCTTCGCGGGCGACGCTAGATCTGCGCCGAGCTGCGTGAGCGGGAGGTCGTCGCTCGCGCAGTCGCCGAGGTCCAGCAGCGAGTGGAAGTACACGAACGGGTTGTGTCGCGCGGCGTATGCGTCTCCCGCTCGAGCATGCTGAGTCTCGTCGGGTTGATTGGAGATCGGATGGCGACAGCTCTGGACCGGTTTCGGTCCGTTCGCGAGATCCTCGATGTAGGCGCGCCACTGCCTGCGCGTGCTCGTCAGCTGGTCGGCAAGCGTGAGGACGCTGACCGGATACACGCATCCGGGTGCGTCGATCCGTCCGCTGGCGTCGGGCTTGCTCGGAGGGAACTCGGCGAACGTCGTGCAGTCGGTGGCCGTCTGCTGGTTAGGCGGCTGGCCGCTGATCATCGCGATGTAGTTCGGGAGATCGAGGTGGCCGATCGCGTAGTAGTTGCTGAGCAGGGTGCCGCGGGGACGCAGCTGTGTGGTGAGGTAGCGCGCCACCGAGCCCGAGCCCCAGGTCTGCGCATAGCCCGAGCCCGCGAGCGTGATCACGAACACGTGCTTGATCTTCGTAGCGGTCGGGGTGGCGCCCGCGGCAGGCTTGCCGGTGGGGCTGGCCGTGCCGGGTGGGGTGCGCGCCGGCGGTTGAGGGCTCGCCGATTCGGGTTGAGGGGTTGCCGATTCCGACGTTTCCGAGCCAGGCGCGGGCGCGCTCGCAGAGCTCGACTTGCCTGAGCTGCCGCTTTCCGACACCGGGCTCGGTTCCGCCGAGGCTTCGCTGGTGGTGGGAGCCGCCGGGGCGGAGGTCGTTGCCGACTGAGCGGCCGAGGCTGCGTTGGCTGAGACGAGCCTGGCGCGTTGCGCTACGGCGGCCGCGAGACCGGCTGACTGGTCACGACCGAGCCCGGCCCAAAGCACCAGGCCACTCGCCAGCGCCGACACCAGCGCTAGCAGACGCATTTGCGAGGAGCTGATCCTCCAGTCTGCGAGGCGCCTGGCATCCGGAGACCGCGGCTCGGTCGATTCCCGGACGTGCGGATCCGAGGGCTTGCCCGCCTGCAGCGGCAGATCGCCCCCGGCGCCGTCGCCCGAGCGGCCCCCTGACGTCATGCGCCGGAGCCTGGCCCGGCCGGGGACAGGGAGCTGCCGCACTGTGAGCAAAAGGCCGCGCCGGAGCCATGGACAGCCCCACATGCGGAGCATTTGTCGGCCGATCCCCCATCCTCGAGGACCGCTTCGGTTCGGCCCAGCTCGGCGTCGACCCGTTGCATCTCGGCAGCCTTGCGGACCAGCACCTCGTTCCTGACGTGGTCTCGAATCGCCATCTCGTAGTACACCCCACCGAGGTCGAGCTGCATCGCCGCGAAGCGCTCGATCAGCCGATCGCGCTTGGTGAGCAGGTCGCGCTCGTCCCGCCGGGGGCGCACGTCCGCCCGCACGCCCCCGGCGGGAGCGAGCTTCCCCGGCACGGAGTCGTCGAGGTCAAGGGGCGGCGGCAGCGGAACGACGTGGTCGTTCCGCTGATGGTCGTGAGGTCGCCGAACGTGTCCGGTCCTCACCGTGCGCCTACCTTTTCAGCCGCGCTTTCGCTCGGGCCCGAGCTGCCGCCACCCCCACCCGTGACGGTGATCACATCGGGAAGGTTCTTCTGGGCGTTGACATAGTTCTTGCCGACCGTGCGGTTGATCTTCTGGACCACCTTCTTGTCCTGCTGGATCTGTTGCCCGGTCGGGCGCGAGCCGGCGGTTTGGTGCACCGTGCCATAGGCCGTGTGCGCGACCACAGGCGCCGCCGAGGCGGATGCGACGGAGCCGACTTCGATCACTTGCGCGCCCGGGAAGCGGGGCCTCAGCTTTGCGAGCGCCTTAGCCGCGTCTGCTCGCGTCTTGAATTCTCCGGAAAAGAGGATGTAGCTCGAGGCCCCGTGGCCGGGGGTGGTCCTGAAGTCCCTCGGATTGATCAGCCCGACCTTGGCAGCGCCCTTCACCCGAGCTTCCTGCTCGGCTTTTGCCACGGCCGACTGATCGGTCCCCTGTGTCGGGAACGTCGCGAGCATGACGGCGAACCCGTGCGGAAGCGAGAAGTCGCTGGCCAGATTGCCGAAGGCTGTCCCGCTCGCTGCCGGAGAGGCCACGCCGCCGACCGGAGAAGCAGCAACGGCGGGCTGGCGCTGCAGGGCGGCGATGAGCTTGTCGTTGCCGGCGCCCGAGCCGCTTCGCCCGACGAGCACGCCGATCGCGACAGCGACTGGCAGCAGAATGAGGAGCAGCGCGGACACGGGACCGCGCAGCGCGCTCTCGGATCGCAACTGCGAACCGCCTGTGCGCCTGCTCCTCGCGGCTGCGGCGAAGTAGCTCGTGGCAGGGTTGCGCGCGTGGCTCTGACGCGAGCCGCAGCTCACGCAGTAGCGCTGGTCGCGATCGACCGGTGCCTGGCAGTGCTCGCAGAGCAGGAACTGGTGGCGCTCACGGGCCCCAGCAGAGACGATCCCCCCCGGCTGCTCCATCTTGCCGGTCATCCCGACGTCGCCGGGGGGAGCAACCACCCCGCTCCCGGGATCCGTCTCGAGCTCAGTGGGGTTCATCGTCAACTCCTATCGGAGGTTGGTTGGCGGGATTTCGAGATGTACGAAGCGCGACTGGGCACTGCCGAGGACGGGGATCCGCAGTGCCGTCTTGGCCCCTGGTTCGAGACTGGCGACGGCTGCTGTTCCGGCCGCCACGAGGCGTTCACCTGAGAGCGCGTACGCATACACCTCGAGGCCGCCTTGCGCCACGCCAGAGCGGTTGGTGACGATTGCGCTGACCACCGCGCCCCGGCGGCCATTTGCGTGCGCGGAGGTCACTGAGGACGCGATCACGGGCAGGCTCGTCACTCCCTTGTCGATCGCGACGGCAGCGACTCCCACGCGCGCGAACGCGTTCCCGCTCGGCGCTTGTCGAGCGGTCGTGAAGACCCACGTGGTCTGCGTCCTGGCGGCGACGCCGGCCATGTGTGTTTGGAAATATGGAAGTCCGGGTTGCCGGTTGAGGTACGCGACCCGCCCGGCGGCTGTCCTGACCCCCACGCTGACTGGCAGGTCACTCACGGGGCTGGAGCTGTCATTGCGGAGGGTGACTGCGATGGCCGCGCCGGCAGGGCTGCGCAGCATCCTGACGTTGAGCACGGTGACGTTGAGAGCGGGTTGTGTCACGCGCACGGGGCTCCGGCTGGCGAGCAGGCGGTCGTCCTGCAGCTGCACGCGAGCATTTTTCTGCTGTGTGGTTTCGACGCATCCAGCGAGGGAGGCGGCGAGGAGCAGCATCGCGGCCCCTGTCGCGGAGCGTGTGACATCAGCCAAACGCACCGCTCACGTAGTCCTTGGTGCGCTGTTGACGTGGGGTGCCGAAGACCGACCCGACGGTTCCGTACTCGACGAGCTCCCCGAGATACATGAAGGCGACGTTGTCGGCGATGCGATGTGCCTGCTGGAGGTTGTGTGTGACGATCACGATCGCCACCTCATCGCGCAGGCGTACGATGAGGTCTTCGATCACCTGCGTCGACTGAGGGTCCAGCGCCGAGCAGGGCTCGTCCAGCAGCAGGACCTCAGGCTGGACGGCGAGCGCGCGCGCGATGCACAGTCGTTGCTGCTGGCCGCCGGAGAGCCGAAGCGCCGGATGGTCGAGGTCGCCCCGAACCTCCTCGAGCAGGCCGGCGCGCTCGAGGGCGTCCATGACGGGGCCTTCCAGGGCACGTTTGCGAGGCCTTCTCGACCCCATCTCCCTGAGGACGTAGGCGACGTTGTCGAAGACGCTCATCGGGAACGGATTGGGCTGCTGGAAGACCATCGTCACGCGTCGCCTCAGGAGCGTGGGCTCGATTGTCGAGATGTCAACTCCGTCGAGGGTGATGCGTCCTCCCATCCCGGCGCCCCGCGTCAGCTCGGTGAGGCGGTTGAGCGAGCGCAGCAGCGTCGTCTTGCCGCAGCCGGATGGCCCGATCAGGGCGAGCACCTCACCCTGCCTCACCGGGAGGGAGACCGACTTCACCGCGGGCTTCTGGCCGTAGGAGATCGTGACGTCCCGGAGCTCCATGCGATCGATGGCGAACTGGGATGCGGGAGCCCGGCGGCGAGGGGCGCTGACGAAGCTCGCCACGCGCCCGTTGCCGTTCTGGCCCGGCGCGCCATGCCCTGCCGGAGCCTCGGCGGGACCCGAGGCACCCGCCGGCGCATCCGGCGCACCGTCGGGATCCAGCCACCGTATCGGTGGGGGGGTCAGGAACTCCATGACACGACCTTCGTACGGCGACCGATGAGATCGACGCAGAGGTTCAGAGCCAGCACGACGAGCAGCAGCACGAACGCGGCGGCGTAGGCCTTGTTCGGCTGATTCGCTTCACCCGTCGGCGCGTTCGCATAGATGAAGCTCGTGAGCGTGCTGCCTGTGCCCTTCAGCACGCTGAAGACCGGTGTGTTGCCGGCCTGATTCAGCGTAAGGGTGGCACCGAGGAGCACGACGATGATCGCCGTGTCGCCGATGATCCTCCCAAGGCCGAGCATCGCGCCGGTGATCACCGACGGCCGCGCCGTGGGGAGCAGCACGCGACGGATCGTCGCGAAGCGCGTCTTGCCCACCGCCAGAGACGCCTCGCGGATGTGTGCGGGAATCGACTGCAGGCCCTCCCGTGTGCTGCCCACGATCAGCGGCAGCGCCACGAGCGACAGCATGGCCCCGGCGGCGAAGAACGACCGACCGAACACAACATGACCCGACGTGCGACTGAGGAAACCCAGGATCGGGCTGGAGAAGATCAGCAGCCCGAACAGCGCGAGCACTATGTCCGGAACGCCGGCGAGCATTTCCACAGTTGACTCCGTCGCGCGCGCAAGCGGAAAGGGGCGACCGTACTCTGTGAGCCACACGGCGATCGTCACGCCGAGCGGCAGCGCGATGGCGAGGCCGAGCAGGGACACCACGACCGTCCCGATAAGTGGATCGAGAAAACCTCCCGTCTGGCTCTGGCTGAACCCCGCGGTTGGGCTTGTGACGAGCAGCGACGGACGCAGGAAGCGGATGCCCTGCACCAGCATGAACAGCACGATCGCCCCCGCGATTGCGCAGAAAAGGATCCCCAGCAGCCAGCACACGGCAAGCCCAACTCGGTCGGATCGGCGCCAGGTCGAGCTCGACTCGACCGGCCGGGTACGAGCGGCCGGGGCGCTTGCTGCGGCTGGAGGCCCGCCGTCCATCACGCGGCCGCGTATCGCTTGAGGGGTTGCTTGGCAGCCCAGCCCGCGAGCGAGAGCGCCATCGCGGAGACGAGCAGCACCGACGCGACCGCGAACAGCGTGTGTTTGAGCGGCGGCGAGCTCAGGCCTTCGATGTTCTGGATGATCGTCGGCGCGAGTGGGCGCGACGGCTCGAAGAAGAAGATCGTTCCGTCGAATGGATTGGGTGCGAAACCGACCGAGCCAGACACCATCGCGAGCATCACGGCCTCGCCGAGGCCCCTTGCCGTCGCAAGCACGGTGCCGGCGACGATCGCGGGGCGCGCGGCTCTGACGCCCACCTTCCAGAACGTGCGCCAGCGGTTGATTCCCAGCGCCTGTGACGCCTCGAGCCAATGTCGCGGCACCGACCGCAGCCCGTCGGCGAAGATCGAGATCATCAGCGGCGCGATCATCACCGTGAGGATGAGCACCCCGGCGACCAGGCTGTAGCCGCTCAGCGAGATGATGTGCGAGACCGACGCTTTCGCATGCTGGCTGATCACGTGGTTGCCGATGAACGGGACGAGCACCAGCACGCCGAGCAACCCGTAGATCACGGAAGGGACGCTGGCGAGCAGCCTCACCACCGGGTGCAGGATCTCCTTCATCCAGTCTGGGGCGAACTCGACTACGAAGACGGCGACGAACAGCGAGCAGGCCAGGCTCAGCGTGGCCGCAGCGCCGACGATCAGAACAGTGCTCCAGATGAGCGGCCAGGCGTGGAACGTGTAGACGTAGTGTCCTCCTGTCTCGCCGGACAGGAACATGGCCTTGATCTGCTGATCGACGCTTCCGCCACCGCCGAACCACGAGAGTCCGTTGTGAGCGAAAGACGGCCAGCCCTGGACCACGACGAACACGACCATCGCGACCACGCCGGCAAGCGCGGCCACGACGATCGTGCCAAGTGTGAGTCCTGCACGCCTGTCAGACCACCAATGAGGCCTCTGTTCGAAAAGCAGCGGGTCGTCCATCGTCCTTGCCGTTTCTGTCGTGGTGGTCCATCAGAGCTTCGGGTGCGTCAGTGCTTCTTTTTCTTTTTCTTGCTTTTCGCCGATTTGTTGAACGCCGGAACGGCGCCGCCTTTTGTGATGGTTTCCCCAGCGGCGACGCTGGTGCGCACCCAGTCGGCGAACTTCTGCACGTCCAGGTCGGGGCTCGCGGTCGGAAGCACCAGCCACAGAAAGCGTGAGAGCGGATACCGCAGCGTCTTGATGAACGGAGGCGAGCAGGCAACACCGCCAAGGCTCAGCCGCTTGATGCCCGGGTCTTTGGAGCGGGCGAGCCCGGCGTAGCCGATCGAGTTCGGATCCTGTTTGATCGCGTTGGCGACAAGACCGTCCGAGGCAAGCGTGTTCACATTTGAACCCTGGGTCTGGCCGTTCAGGACGGCGGCCGTGAAGAAGGTGAAGCTGCCGGCCGTCGAGTCACGCCCGACCGCGTCGATCGTTGTACTCAGGCCTGAGCCCGGGAACTGGCTCCAGCTCGTGCGCACCCCGGTGAAGACGTCTGACAGTTCGGGGAGCGACAGGTTGGCCAGCTTGTTCTGTTGGTTGACGTAGACGCACAACCCGTCGAGGAACAGCTTGACGTACGTGGTCCCCGCGTCGCTCGGCAGCGGCGGGCGAGACTGAGCGGCGAACTGGCTCCTCCCTGCCTGGACGTCCTTGACGCCGGCGTTGCCACCGTCGGCCGTGTAGAGGAACTGGATCTTGGGACTGACCCGGTGATATCCCGCGAACAGCGCCTGCAGATAAGGCTGTGCGACGCTGGATCCGGACCCAATGAGAGTCTTCGCGCCGGCAGAGGCCGGGACGATCAAGGTGAGGGCGAATGCTGTAGACAGGCCGAGCCGTTTGAATCGCATCTTGCGTGCTTCCCCTTTCGCGACCGGCAGGGCTACCGGCAAATGTCCACAATGTCAATCAACAATGCCCTCTTTACGGCCGTATCCTAACAGCTTCGCACTATCTTGGTGCGGTTAGCTGGCTTAGTGCTCTTTCCTGCCGTCAGGTGGACGCTCACGCGCCTCCGGACGCAACCGGCGAAGGCCAGCCGCGCGGCAAGCGTGCTGTCTAACGGCGAATGCTTGCCGCGATGCTGGTCGGACTCCCCGCCGAGCCGGTGAACGTCAATGGTGTCCCGACGATCGTCAGCTTGACGCGGCCAAGCGCCGCGAGGTTGTGCTTCGCGCCCTTGCCGAACTTGACGGTCACGGTCTTCCAGCGATTCGCCGCCACAGTCACACGGATTGATCCCACGGTGACTTTTGTCTTGCGCTTGCTCCTCGCTGGAATGAGGTGCGCGGCGCGAGCAGTCTGGGCGTCGACTCGTAACTTCACGGTGATGACGCCCGGCGAGGTTCCGCTTACACGGAGCCGTAACCCGTGCCGGAGCACCGAGGACAGACGGCCGTGCTTGAGCAGCTTGAGCAGCGGCGACTCCGGCGGGATTGTGAACACCTGATCGGTCCCGTTGATCGTCGCGGCCAGGTTACTTGCGACCATGCGGTAGTGGTAACTGGCTCCGGGCGGCAGGGACAACGTTGCCGCGAGCTGCTGCGCATTCGCACTCGAGCTGAGGGGCAATGTTGGCGTCACGGAGCCATAGGACTTTGTGGCCCCGTACTCGAAGTAGAACGACCCGGGCCCCTGGGAGACGACGGTTCCTGTCAGTGTCGCGTAGGTCCCGGCGATTTCACCGACCGCCCCGGTGGCCACCAGCGGAACCGGCGGCAGGCCGGTTCCGGTCAGCTTGATCGCTTTGGAGCCTGCGTTGGTGGCGATGGCCGCTTCGCCTTTCAGGGCTCCGTAGCCCTTCGGGGAGAAGGTGACGCTGATCGAGCAGCTGGCGCCCGGCGAGAGCGAGGCCCCGCTGCACCCGGACGCCGCGAAGTTACCGGTCACGATCACCGAGCTGATAGACAGCGGCGCCGAGCCGGTGTTTGTCACCGTTACCTTCTGGGGCGCGCTCTTGGTGGCGAACAGCTGGCTCGGGAAAGACACCAGGCTCGGGCTTGCTTCAAGTGCCGGCACGGAGCTGTTGAGCAGCACAGAGACGGTGTTAGCGGTCGCGTTCGCAGTAGCGATGTCCGGTTTGCCGTCACCATTGAGATCGCCCAGCACGCTCGCCTGGGGAGCCGTGCCCGCGGGAAAGTCCTGCTTGGAAGTGAAGCTCCCGTCCCCTTTGCCGAGCAGGATCGATGCGCTGTTCGAACCGAGGTTCGCGACGGCGATGTCCTGCTTGCCGTCCGCGTTCAGGTCCCCGAGCGCGACGGCTCGCGGGGCTGTGGCGGTAGCGAAGTCGTGCTTGGACGCGAACGTCCCGTCGCCGTTGCCGAGCAGGACGGAGACGCTGTTGGATTCTTCGTTGGCGACCACCAGGTCCTGCTTGCCGTCGCCGTTGAGATCGCCTGTCGCGACCGATGCAGGCTTGGTGCCGGTCGCATATTCAGCGCCGGATTCGAACGTCCCGTCGCCTTTGCCCAGGAGCACCGAAACCGTGCCGGCACCCCGGTTGGCAACGACGAGGTCGGGCTTTTTGTCGCCGTTCACGTCGGCGAGCGCCACCGATGCCGGCGCCGCGCCCGCCGCGTAGTCAACCTTCGGTTCGAAGGTGCCGTCGCCTTTGCCGAGTAGGACGGAGACGCTGTTGGATTCTTCGTTGGCGACCACCACGTCCTGCTTGCCGTCCCCGTTGAGATCGCCTGTCGCGACCGACACGGGCTTGGCGCCGGTCGCATATTCAACGCCGGATTCGAACGTCCCGTCGCCTTTGCCCAGGAGCACCGAAACCGTGCCGGCACCCCGGTTGGAAATGACGAGGTCGGGCTTTTTGTCGCCGTTCACGTCGGCGAGCGCGACCGATGCCGGCGCCGTGCCCGCCGCGTAGTCAACCTTGGGTTTGAGCGTCCCGTCACCGTTTCCGAGCAGGACGGAGACGCTGTTGGATTCTTCGTTGGCGACCACCAGGTCCCGCTTGCCGTCCCCGTTGAGATCGCCCGTCGCGACCGACACGGGCTTGGTGGCGGTCGAGTACTCAGCCTTGGCGGCGAACTGGAACGTCGTGGCGCCCAGTGCCTGCACCGGAGCGCCGAGCGCAGTCGCCACGCAGGCGACTGCCAGCACGATGAAGATGCGTGCATTCGAGGCCCCGGCCGAAGATACGGACCGTCGACTCCTACAAGCGACAAGACGATGCATCTCGCTCCCTCTGTTGGCGGGTCGCTGGTTCAGCGAAAATGTATTCTACACAATGTCGAGTGGAAATACTGACATTATGGCTATCGGCTTCCCTGCGCCTATGAACAGTGGTTGCCGTCACCCATCACCCGGGCATGCGGCCGGTGGGCCGTGGAGGAGCCGGTGGCCCGCGCGGCTTCGTGATCTCGAGTGCCTCCGCTACGGAATGGCGCGTACAGACTTGGCGTACCGGCGGCAGAGCCGCCGAGTCGGCGTGCTCCTTAGAGCATGCTGGTGGTCATGCGTTCGACCTCGGCGATCGACGTGAGGCCCTCGCGCACCTTCTGCATGCCGTCGTCTCGCAGGCGGAGCATCCCTTCTTCGACCGCCACGGCGACCATCTCGTCGACCGAGGCGCGTTCGAGGATCAGTGCGCGGATCCGCTCGCTGACACTCATCACCTCGTAGAGACCTATGCGGCCCCGGTATCCCGAGTTGCCGCAGCGCTTGCAACCGACGGCGTCGTAGGGCTCCGCTCCAGTGAGCCCGTACTCCTCGAGGACGTGCTGGGGAAGCTGCAGCGGGCGCTTGCAGTGTTTGCACAGCAGGCGCACGAGGCGCTGGGCGACGATGCAGTCCACGGCCGAGGCCACCAGGAAGGGCTCGATGCCCATGTCGATGAGGCGCCCGAGCGCGCTTGGCGCGTCGCGCGTGTGCAGCGTCGAGAGGACCAGGTGGCCGGTCAGCGCGGCCTCGACGGCGATGTGCGCTGTCTCACGGTCGCGGATCTCTCCGACCATGATCACGTCGGGGTCGGCTCGGAGCATCGAGCGCAGCCCGACGTCGAAGGTGACACCTGCCTTGGGCGCGATCTGCATCTGCTTGACGCCGGCGATCCGCTGCTCCACGGGGTCCTCGATCGTGAGGATGCTGCGTTCGCCGTCGTTGAGCGCGGCCAGCGCCGCATAGAGAGTGGTGGTCTTGCCCGACCCGGTCGGGCCGGTCACGAGGACTGCGCCGTTGGGCCGTTTGATCGCGCTGTCGAAGCGCTGCTGGTCGTCGGCCTGCATGCCGAGCGTGTCGAGGCCATCGACCGCCGTGCCCTTGTCCAGGATTCGCAAGACGACGCCCTCGCCGTTGACGAGCGGCAGGGTGACGACGCGGATGTCCACGCGGCGTCCGTCGACCGTCAGGCCGAAGCGGCCATCCTGCGGCACGCGCCTCTCGGAGATGTCGAGGTCGCCCATGATCTTGATGCGCGAGACCACACCTGCGGCCATCCTGCGCTTGATCGTGGCGGCCGGCGATAGGACGCCGTCGATGCGGAACAGCACCCGGGCATCGCCCTCCTCGGGGTTCACGTGGATGTCCGAGGCGCCCTGCTGGATCGCCTGCCCGACGATCGAGTGCACGAGCTTGATGATCGGGGCGTCGCTGTCGGCGTCGGCGACCAGGACGCTCTGATCGTCGTCCTCCTCGGGCTCCTCCTCGACGATGTCCTCGATCGACTCGCCCATCCGAGTGAGGCGAGCGAGCAACAGGTTGAGGTCCTCGACCGAGGCGGCCGCGGGCCTGATCCGCCGGCCGGTCATCATCCCGACGTCGTCGATCGTGAGGACGTTGGTCGGATTGGCCATCGCCAACACCAGTGATCCGTCGTCGTCGAAGCCGACAGGCACAGCCTGGTAGCGCCGCGCCGTCTCGGCGCTGACGAGGTTGACGGCCCCCATGTCGAGGTTGTAGACCGTCAGGTCCACGAAGTCGAGACCGAAGCGCTCGGCGACCACGCGCGCGAGCTGATCGTGGCGGAGCACTCCGCGCTCTACGAGCACGAGACCGGTCGGCCGGCCCTGGGCGCGCGCAGCCGCGACCGCCTCCTCGACGGTATGGCGGTCGGCGAATCCGAGGTCGACGGCGACCTCTCCGATCATCCGGGTCGATCGACCAGCGCGGTGCGGCGCGTACAGGCCGTTGCTCGGCTGCTCGGCCGGTGTCTCGGCGGCAGCCTGCGTGGGAGGCGACTCGGGTGGGGACACGGCGGTATTGCCCATCGCGGTCTTATCGGCACGTTCGACGCGCCGCTTAACAGCAGTTTTTCGGGCGTCAGGCCGGGAAACCCCCGGTGCCATGCTCGAAAGCGCCCTTCACCTGCGCATCGAGCGCGTTCAGGCGGTACAGCGCGATCGCCTCCGCCGACGCGAATCGCTGGCCACCGGCGGCCTCCTGGCCGTGGTGCAGCATCAAGCAGTGCTCGAGTGAGAGCCTGCGCTCGCCTTCCAAGCCGTCCGGCAGATGACTGGCGATCAGCCGCAGCCCGAGCTCGACGTGGCCGAGCAGCCTCCCCTCGCGGCTGCGCTCGATCTCGGCGCCGTAGGTGAACTCACGCGTCTTGCCGAGGTCATGGACGATCGCCGCGGTCACGAGCAGGTCGCGATCCAGGCGCGGGTGCAGCGTGCACATCTCGAGCGCCATCGTGGCCACCGCAACGGTGTGCTCGAGCATCCCGCCGAGGTAAGCGTGATGTCCCGATGAGGAGCGTCCGGCGCCTCCTTGGGTGGGCACCGAGCATGGCGCTCGGCGGATCTCGCGGCGCAGGGCCTCGTCGCCGAGCAGCCTCGCCAGGAGAGCCTTCAGGCTCGGGTCGTAGACCTCGCGCGCGAGGTGCTCGAGAAAGCCTTCGAGCTCGTCCAGGTCGCGGTAGGCGACGGGTAGGAAATGCGCCGGGTCGGCTTGCTCGCCATCCGCTCGAGCGATCGCGCGCACCTCGACCTGCAGCTCATCGCGAAAGCGCTCAACGCGTCCCTGCACACGAACCAGATCGCCCCGCTCGAAGCGTCCCGCGAGCAAGTCCGCGTCGCGAAAGGCCCGACCGACGATGCTGCCCGTGCGATCGCGAAGCTCGACGGTCAGGTAGGAGGTTCCGGCCCGCGAGATCTGACGTTCCTTGCGCGTGCACGCGAACACGCCGTGGAGCTCCTCGCCGGCCCGCACGGTGGCGATCGTCTGCGTGTCATCGGCAGTCGGGAACGTGGCAGAGGCCATCGGCGCATGATGTACGGTGGTTCGGATGCAGCCGTTCATCTGGGATCGTCGACCCGATGGCCTCAGGGCCCCCGCGATGGTGTGTGCGTTCCGCGGCTGGAACGACGCCGGCGAGGCGGCATCGAGTGCCGTCTCGTTCCTCGCCGAGGCGCTCGACGCCAGGCGCTTCGCGCGGATCGACTCCGAGGAGTTCTTCGACTTCCAGGCGAACCGCCCGTGCGTCTCCTTCGGCGAGGACGAGAAGCGGGAGATCGTGTGGCCGTCGGTGGAGCTCTACGAGGCGCAGGCTCCCCGCGCGCCACGTGACCTGGTTCTCATCCAGGGGGTGGAGCCGTCGATGCGCTGGCGCGGTTTCACCTCGCAGATCGTCGACCTCGCCGAGGCGCTTGGCGTGCAGGTCGTGGTCTCACTCGGCGCGCTGCTCGGCGACGTGCCGCACACCCGGCCGGTCGCGATGACCGGGCATGCCTCCGACCCCGCGCTGATGGAGCGGCTCGGAATCCAGCCCTCGAGCTATGAGGGCCCCACGGGGATCGTCGGCGTTATGCACGCCGCATGCGCCGACGCCGGACTGCCGTCGGTCAGCCTGTGGGCGGCGGTCCCGCACTACGTCGCCGCGGCGAGCAATCCGAAGGCAGCGCTCGCGCTGGTCCGCCGGGTGGAAGGACTGATCGGGGTGTCGGTCGACGTATCCGAGCTCGAATCGGCGGCCGCGGACTACGAGCGACAGGTCGGGCTGGCGGTACAGAGCGACCCGGACATCCAGGCTTTCGTGGAGCGCCTGGAGCAGGCCGCGCAGAGCGACGCGCTGAGCTCGCCCGAGGACGTGCCGTCGGGCGACATGATCGCGCGCGAATTCCAGCGGTTCCTGCGCCAGCGGGGGCGCGAGGGCAAGTAGCGCGCCCCGCCCCGGACAGACGATCAGCTAGCCCTCCGCCGCGGGACAGACGATGCGGTAGTCGCAGATCGAGCAGGCCGCGCGGGACGGCGTCGGCTCGAACGCCTGGGCGAGTATGCCGTCGCCGACCTCGAGGACGATGTCCTTGACCGACTCGGCATCCTGATCGGTGCGCGGCACGGGGACCTTCAGGTCGTCGAGCACGTAGTAGTAGGCCTGCCGCGAGGAGCCCAGGTCCCACGCTTCACGGGCGGCGAGCGCATACAGCGAGAGCTGGACGTCGTCGGCAAGCTGCTCGGCGGTCTTCGGCCGCGAGGTCTTGTAGTCGATCAGCTCGTACTCCTCGGCGGCCTCGCCGGCGAGCGACCCGCCGAGCAGGCGGTCGACGCGGTCGACGCGTCCCCGCAGGTGATGCGGGCCCAGGCGGAAGTCGAACTGTCGCTCAAACCACACCGGTTCGGCATCGTGCTCGCTCAGACGCGCGTGATAGAGGGTCAGCGCAGCCGTCGCCTTCGCGCGCAGCTCCTGCTCGTGCTCGCCGTCACCGAGAGCGCTGCGCCGCCACCCGGCGTCGAGCAGCTCCAGCATCTGTGTGAGCGTCTCGCCCCCGTCGGAGTGAAAGCGCTCGAGTACCTGGTGCACGACGATGCCGAAGCGCTGGTGGACCGTCTGCTCACGCGGGATCCGCAGGACGCGGGCGAACTTGTATCTCAGCGGGCAGCTGCGGTAGGTCTGGATGTCGGACGCCGACAGCGCCAGGCCGACACCCCTGCGGGGAAGAAAGGGTCCGAGCGAGCGCCCCTCACGCGGAGCGAGAGCTTGCGCACGGGCCCGCTCGTCTGTCTCGACGGCCAGCAGCGTGTCGTCGAGCGGTGAGGTCTGGAGGATCTCGCGCTGTAGCGGCGTGGTCGCGGCGAGCAGCCGGGAGTTGATGTCGGCGAGCGCCTCAGCGAGGCTCTGCCCGTCGGGACGCTGCAGCAGCGCCGAGACCTTGAGCAGCTCCAGGTAGCGGGCAACGCCATGCGAGATGTCGAGATCGGTGTCGAGGCGCAGCTCCCCGAGCCGGCCACCAATGCGCGCGACGCTTGCCAGCACCTCCTCACGCAGCAGGTGAAGCGTCGCCTCGAGATCTCCGGCGGCGTCCTCGACCGGTACGGCCACCGGCTCTGGGAGCGCCTCCGCGCCGGCGCGGTATTCCTCGACGGGGCGCTGAAGCTCCTCATCTCCGCGTGTCCACGTGGCCACGGGAGCCGCCTCGCGAGTCTCCCACCGCTCCTCGGGCACGACCGCGGCGAGATAGCGGGCGAGCTCGCGGATCCCGGACCCCGGATTGCCCCGCGCGAACTCCACGGCCAGCGCATGGAGCCGTTCCAGGCTCGCCCGCTGCTCGGCCGCGTCCGCGGGTGCCAGCAGGCGCCGTCCGCGAACGCCCAGTCGCTCGATCAGGCGCCCGACGAAGACCTCCGGCGCCAGCGTGTGGAGCTCGCTGGCCGCGCTGCGATGAAGCTCGACGAACCGTTGTATGCGTTCCCTGGCCTCCGGCGGCACCTGCGGCGACTCGGTGGCCGCAGCGAGCCCTAGGACGAGGTCGAGCTTCCGCCGGCGGGCGACCTGGATCACCCGCGCGAGCTCGACCTGTCGCAGCTCGATCGGCGGCCTGGCGAGCGCCCGTACGACGGCAGCGGCGTCCTGGGAGTCGATCAGCAGCCGAAGCCACGCGAGGACGTCACGCACCTCGGCCCGCTTGAGGAACCCGGCCTGCTGCACTCCGCTCTGCGGGCCCTCCGGCGGGGCGGGCGCGATTCTTGAGCCAGACACATTCCTAGGATACGGGGAGACGGCCTGCGCCTGGCTACGCTCTTTGGATGGACATGATCGACTGGCGCGCGGCGCAGCGGGTGGGCGAGCTGATCGCGGGCTCTCCGCCCAGCGGCGGCGTCTCAGCGACGGCCGTCGAGCCGCTCGCACGCGACTTCGCGGCCCGGGTCAGCGAGTACAGCGGGCTCGGCGTACCGGCCGAGCTGCCGCCGATCGAGGCAGTCGATCGCCGGACGTGGATCGCCGCCAACCTGAAGACGATGCAGCCGGTGCTCGCGACGCTCACCGACCAGATGGACGCGGACGCCGTCCGCTTCGCGGGTCCCCTGGGCGGTCCACTGCGCTCGGCCTCCGGGCTGCTGCTCGGGGCGCAGGTCGGCGCACTGACGGGCATGCTCTCTCAGCGGGTCCTCGGCCAGTACGACCTCGCGCTGATGGACTCCTCCGTGACCCCGCGACTGTTGCTGCTCGCGCCGAACCTCGCCCAGGCGGCTACCAACCTGGGTGTCGATCGCGATGAGTTGGTCCTGTGGGTGACGATCCACGAGATCACGCACGCGGTTCAGTTCTCGGGAGCTCCGTGGCTTCGTGACTATCTGGGCGCGATCCTGAAAGAGTTGATCGAGGGCATGCACGTGAGCATCGCCGGCCGCTCCGGCGCCGACGAGGCGGGGCGGACGGGGGGCTTCCGCCGCCCCAAGCTTCCGGATCCCGCAGAGCTTCGCGAGATGCTCGACCGCGCGCGCCAGGGACAGCTGATGCGCTTGACGCTGGGCGAGGACCGCTGGCGCCTGGTGGAGCAGCTGCAGGCGGCGATGTCGCTCGTGGAGGGACACGCCGAGCACACGATGGACGCGGTCGGCGCCGAGGTGCTCCCCTCGCTGCCGCGGCTGCGCGCCGCGATGAATCGCCGGCGCGAGAGCCGCGGCCTTCCCTGGAGAGTGCTCGAGCGGCTGCTCGGCCTGGAGCTGAAGCTGCGCCAGTATGAGATGGGTCGGCGCTTCTGCGACGCGGTGGTGGACGACGGCGGCCCGCAGGCACTGGCGCTTGCGTGGAGTGGGCCGGAGGCGCTTCCGAGCACCGCGGAGCTCGAGCAGCCCGCGCGGTGGATCTCGAGGATGAAGAGCGACCCACCTAACGGTTCGATTAATCGAACGCATGTTCCTCCTGTTACAAACTAAGATTCACTGCGCCCCCTGATTACAGGGATTTCACGCCCTGCTAGGATCGAGGTGTAACGATCTTTCTAACGCGGGTTACAAACATGTGTTCGCTGGGAAACATCAGCGAGAAGCTCACAAGCAAGCAATCCCGCACCCGCTCCTAGCAGCGGGGAGGAAGAACAGGAGACCCGCTCCACATGCCAACTTCCCCCACCACCCCAGCAAGCCGACCCAAAGCGCGCGCAAAAGCTGCACGCAAACCGGCGTCGAGCAAAGCATCCAGCGCGCGCCGCAGCCGCTCGACGACGCGCGGCACCACGCAGTCGAAAGCGACCCGGGCGAAGGCCGCTCGCACCCGCGCAACCCACCAGACGGAGGCCGCCCTGCGCCAGACGCAGACCGCGACCCGTGACACGGCGGAGGTCGTCGGTGACTACGCCGAGCGCGCCGTCCTCATCCCCGTCGGTGCGGCCCTGATCGCCCGCGACCGCGTCGTCTCGACGGTCAGCGACACGATCTCGAGCTATTCCTCCGCCGCCAAAGCGCAGGCTCAGCTGCGCCGCTTCGAGCGCCGTGGCATCACAGCCCGCAACAGGCTCGAGCGCGAGGTTCGCAAAGCCCGTGTTCGGGTCGAGCGCGAACTGCGCCAGCGCCGTCGCGAGCTCGAGAAGACAGTCGAGTCGCGTCGCGACGTGGTTGCCAAGAACGGCTCTGAGCTCGCCAACCGCGTTCAGGAGCGCGTCCTCAGCCTCGTCTGAGGCCCACCGCCTTCCCCCGTCCGGCTCGGAGAGGGCCGGGGCACGGGAAAGTCTGCCGGCCTCATATCCCGCCGGCAGTAGTAGCACCCTCTCCTCCCCTCGACCCGCGGGCGGCTCCCACCGCCCGCGGGTCTCTTTAACGGCCGCGGCGCCACTGCTGCCGCGAAGAAGGTCCGGGCGCTTCGCGTCCTTTTGCCACAATGGGCCGGTGATCGACAACAACGAGATCCGCAGAGCGCTCGAGGTGGTCATCGACCCCGAGCTCCATCGCTCGATCGTCGAGCTCGACATGGTGCGCTCGATCGAGGCCGGTGCGAATGGCGTCGTGGACATCACCGTGTCGCTCACAACGCCCGGGTGCCCGATCA
Organism: Solirubrobacterales bacterium; assembly: GCA_025963935.1. Taxonomy (GTDB): domain Bacteria; phylum Actinomycetota; class Thermoleophilia; order Solirubrobacterales; family Solirubrobacteraceae; genus Palsa-744. Next base: position 17,156 of record JAOPZV010000299.1, on the reverse strand, counting down.
AGGGGCACTTCCAGAGCGCCGTCGCGGGGGCGGTCTCGGCGCTCGAGGGCGTGACGCACGTGAACGTCTACTTCGACGTGCTCGACGACGGCCAGAAGGCGGCACTGCAACAGAAGCTCGGTCGCGCGAGCCTGCCGGCCGGCGCCCTCGCGCAGGTCTCCAACGTGCTGTGCATCGGCTCGGGCAAGGGCGGCGTCGGCAAGTCGACGTTGACGGCGAACCTGGCTGCGGCGCTGATGGGTGAGGGCAAGCGGGTGGGAGTGCTCGACGCGGACGTGTGGGGCTACTCGATCCCGCGTATGTACGGGCTGGGCTCGACGCGTCCGCCGGTCTCGCCGCAGCGAAAGATCATCCCGCTCGAGGCGCACGGCGTGAAGGTGATGTCGATCGGCTTCTTCGTCGAGGAGGACGCGGCCGTCGTGTGGCGCGGACCGATGCTGCACAAGGCGCTCACCCAGTTCCTGCAGGACGTGGAATGGGGAGCGCTGGACTACCTGCTCGTCGACCTCCCACCGGGGACGGGCGACGTCTCGATGACGCTCGCGCAGCTGCTGCCGCAGGCGCAGTTCCTGATCGTCACCACGCCACAGCAGGCCGCCCAGAAAGTGGCGCGACGAGCGGCCCACATGGCCCACAAGGTGTCGCTGGAGATCAGCGGCGTGATCGAGAACATGTCGAGCTTCACGACGCCGTCGGGCGAGCGCTTCGCGATCTTTGGCGAGGGTGGCGGTAACGAGCTCGCCGAGGAGCTCGACGTTCCGCTGCTCGGGCGGGTTCCGTTGACGATGCCGCTGCGTGCCCAGTCCGACGACGGCGTCCCCCTGGTGATCGAGGATCCGGACGATCCAGCCGCCCAGGCGATCCATCAGATCGCGCGCGGGCTGATAGCGATGTCACCGGTCGCGCTACCGGTCCTCCCGCTGGTCGAGGTGGCGGGAACTGCAGCCGCCGAGCCGCAGGGCAGCCCGAAACCCGTGGGCATGTCGCTGCCGATGGCCTGACCGGGCCGTCGCGCCCAGTCGACATGCCCTGAGGGTTGTTGCGCCGGGGGCCCCGCGGCCCAGGATCGCCTCGCCCATTCGCACCCTCGGCCGACGGGCTCGGCCCGTTCCGCCGCCACTGCGGCCGCTTGACAAGCGTGTACCACCTGAGAGGATCGTCTCGATATGCCAGTAAAGAACCAGCAGGAGGAGGAGCAGGACGACCGGTCCGACACCGGTCATGCCGGCGGCGACGGCGTCGTCGAATTCGATGAACGGCGCGCGAAGATGGAGAGGCTGCGGGCAGAAGGGATAGACCCCTACCCACCGGTCAGCCTGTGGAACACCCGCACGCGGATCGCTGACCTGGTCGCGGCCCACGACCCGACGAAGCTCGAGCAGGGCGAGCACCCGGATCTGCGCCACCAGATCGCCGGCCGGCTGATCTCACGACGCGTCCACGGCAAGACCGCCTTCCTCGACGTGCGAGACCTGTCCGGCCAGATCCAGGTCGTGGTGCGGTTCGATTCCCTCGGCGAAGAGGCCTTCAACCGCATCCTCAACCTCGATATCGGCGACATAGTGGGGGTCCTCGGCAGCGTGTACGTCACCCAGCGGGGCCAGCTCGCGCTCGCGGTGGTCGAGTGCACGCTGCTCACCAAGACGCTCCGCCCGCCCCCGGACAAGCACCACGGCCTGGGCGACACGGGTACGCGCTATCGCTACCGCGAGCTCGACCTGCTCGCCAACGAGGAGACGCGCGAGCTGTTCATCACGCGGAACAAGATCGTCCTCGCGATCCGCGAATGGCTGGCCGAGCGGAACTTCGTGGAGATCGAAACCCCCGCCCTGCAGTCGCTGGCGGGCGGCGCCGGGTCCAGGCCCTTCACCACGCACCACAACGCCCTGGACCGCGATCTGTATCTGCGCATCTCCGTCGAGCTGTTCCTCAACCGCTGCATCGTGGGCGGCATGGAGAACGTCTACGACATGGGCAAGGTGTTCCGCAACGAGGGGATCTCCCCAAAGCACTCACCCGAGTTCACGATCATCGAGTTCATGTGCGCCTACTCGGACTACAACGACGTCGCGACGGTGACCGAAGAAATGTTCCGCGACGTGGCCCAGAAGGCGCTGGGGCGCACGGTCATCATGCGGGGCGGCGAGGAGATCGACCTCGCGAAGCCGTGGCGGCGGGTGACGATGCGCGAGCTGATCCTGGAGCGGTTCGGTGTCGACTTCATGGAGTCCACACGCGAGCAGCTCGCGGAGCTGCTCGATGGGCCGATGGATCCGGCCGCCACCTGGGCTGAGGTCGTCGCCGACATCTACTCCGAGAAAATCGAGAGCACGATCAACCAGCCCACCCACGTGTTCGACTTCCCGCTCGAGCCCTTCCCGATCACCAAGCGCCACTCCAAGCATCCCGAGCTGGCCGAGCACTTCGATGCCGTGATCGGCGGCATCGAGCTGGTCAGCGGCGACACCGAGCTGAACGACCCGGTCGACGAGTGGCAGCGGTTCGTCGAGCAGCGCAAGCGCCGGGCGGTGGACGACGGCGACGTGCCGCATCCCAATGACGAGGAGTACGCGCGGGCTCTGGAGTACGGCTACTCGCCGACCGCCGGCGGGGGGATGGGCGTCGACCGCCTGGTCATGATCCTCACCGAACGCGACACCCTGCGCGAGGTGATCCCGTTCCCGATTGTCAGAGAGCTGCGATGAGCAACTCGAAGCTGGGCCTCGATCCCGGCGTGGTGAGCGCCTGTCGCCAGGCAGCCCGACAGATCGCCGAGCAGGTCAGCGAGCAGGTCGCCGGCCGCACGACGGTGTCCGTCGAGCGCAGCGTGACGAGGCTGCTCGGGGTGGACGGCGCGGACAGTCTTGACGTTCCCTTGCCGAACGTGCTCGTCGACCACGTCCACGACCGCGGCGGCCTCGGCCGCGGCGTCGCCTACTGGATTGGCAACGCGATGCTTCAGACGGGCCGCACACCGCAGCAGATCGCCGAGTCGGTGAGCGCGGGCGAGCTCGTGTTGACCGAGCTGGATCTCGCCGAGGAACGTGCCATCCACACACGTGTCATGGAGGAGTGTGCGGCGCGGTTGAAGGACATCTCTGGTCGTTTCGAGGAGCGCCGCGCGATGCGCGAGCGGCTGGGAGACAGCCCGGCTCCGCTGCGCTACGTCCTGACGGCGACCGGCGATGTGTATGAGGATGTGGTCCACGCCAAGGCGGTCGCGGAGGCGGGCGGAGACATCGTGGCCGTGATCCGCTCGACCGCCCAGAGCCTGCTCGACTACGTGCCATATGGCCCGACCACCGAGGGCTACGGCGGGACGTTCGCAACGCAGGCGAACTTCCGGATCATGCGCGAGGCGATGGACGAGTGGTCCGAGCAGCACGGGAGATACGTGCGGCTGTCGAGCTTCTGCTCGGGTCTGTGTATGTCGGAGATCGCCTCGATGGGCGCATGGGAGGGATTCGACAACATGGTCAACGACGCGCTCTACGGCATCCTCTATCGCGACATCAACATCGTGCGCGGCCTGATCGACCAGCGGGTCTCGCGCATGATCAACGGCTACTTCGGCGTGGTGATCAACACCGGCGAGGACAACTACCTGCGCACCGCCGACGCGATCGAGGCGGCGCCGTCGGTCACGGCCTCTCAGTTCATCAACCACCAACTCGCGCACGAGTCTGGCGTGCCGGACTCCCAGATCGCACTGGGCGACGCTTTCGAGATCGACGTGCCGGTCCGCAACAGCCTGCTCTACCAGTGGGCCCAGGCCCAGCTCACGCGGGAGCTGTTCCCCGACTGCCCGGTCAAGTACATGCCGCCCACGAGGCACATGGACGGGAACCTGTTCCGCACGCACGCGAGCGACACGCTCTTCAACCTGGTCACGATCGCCACCGGGCAGGGTCTGCAGACGATCGGCGTGCCGACGGAGGGCATCTTCACGCCCCACATCCACGACCGCGTGCTCGGCCTGCAGAACGTCGACTACGTCTTCAACGCCGCCCACGACCTCGGCGAGGAGATCGAGTTCAAGCAAGGCGGGGTCATCCAGACGCGCGCTCAGGAGGTTCTCGCAAGCGCGCACGTGCTGCTTGAGCGAATCGCGCAGACCGGGCTGTTCAGGGCGATCGAGCAGGCGACGTTCGGCGATGTCAGCCGGAGCGTCGACGCCGGGCGCGGCATCGAGGGGATCGTGACCGTGGAGGAGGGCTACTTCAACCCTGTGGTCGAGCTGATGCGCGAGGTCAGCTATGCCTAGGTCCGTCGATCTGACGGCCGTGGTTCCCTATGCCGACCACCTCGACGACGGCCTGGTGCAGCTCAGCTTCACGCTGCCCGTCCCCTATTCGCTTGCGGCGCGCAAGGCCGCGCTTGAGCTGGCCGGCAAGATGGGTTTCGAGGACCCGGAGGTCGTTCACTACCAGCAGCTGACCGACGGCTACACGTATTTCGTGATGTACGGGCGCTGCGTGCAGAGCATCGACTTCACAGAGCTGCAGGGCGACGGGTTCGACATCGAGTACATGAGCGAGGAGGAGATCGAGCGCTTCGCAGAGGAGCAGGTCGGCCGGGCGATCGTGGTCGTGGGAGCGAGCACGGGCTCCGACACCCACAGCGTGGGAATCGACGCGATGCTCAACCTCAAGGGCTATCACGGCCATCACGGCCTGGAGGGCTACCGGTCCTTCCGCACCTACAACCTCGGCAGCCAGGTTCCCAACAGCGTCCTTGTAGCCAAGGCCATCGAGGTCGGCGCGGACGCGATCCTCGTCTCCCAGACGGTCACACAGCAGAACCTGCACGTCCACAACCTGACCGAGCTGGTGGAGATGGTCGAGGCGGAGGGCAGGCGCGGCGAGATGATCCTCGCGTGCGGCGGCCCCCGGGTGTCAAACGAGCTGGCGAAGGAGCTCGGCTACGACGCGGGCTTCTCGAAGGGCACCTACCCCCATCACCTGGCCACGTTCATCGTGCGCGAGCTCGCCTCGCGCGTTGCGGCCGGCTGATTCCTTGCTGCTGTCCGATCTGACGGTCTCGGTCAGCAGACTGGCGCTCGTCGGGCTGGCAAAGAACACGGGCAAGACCGAGGCTCTCGCGGCGCTGCTGCGTGAGCTCGAGGCCGCGGGGCGGGTGGTCGGCGTCACGTCGGTTGGACGCGACGGCGAGGAGCGCGACGTGATCGACGTTCGCATCGAGAAGCCGCGCGTGCGCCTGCCTGCGGCGAGCCTCGTCGCGACCACCGGCGAGCTGCTGCGCGCCAGCGCGCTCCAGCACGACGTGCTCGAGCGCACGAGCGTCCGCACACCACTCGGCACGGTGGTCATCGCGCGGATGCGCCAGGGCGGCGCGATCGAGGTCGCGGGTCCGAGCGCGGCGGCCGATGTGCGCGCGGTGAGCGACGCGATGCTGGAGCACGGCGCCGAGCAGGTGCTGATCGATGGAGCGATCGACCGGCGCGCCGCCTCGTCCCCGAGCGTCGCCGACGGTCTGGTGATGTCGACCGGCGCGGTGCTCAGCGAGGACATCGGCGAGGTGATCGCGCAAACAGCTGACGCCGTCGACCTCGTGCGCCTCGCGGCGGTCGAGCATGGCCCGCTGCTCGCCGCGGCCGAAGCGATCGTCAAGGACGGTGTCAGCGCGCTGCTCGACGAGCACGGACGGCCCGTCCAGCTCGCGCCGCGCTTTGTGCTCACAGCAGACGCCGAGGAGATCGGCCAGCTGCTCGACGACAACCCCGCCGCCGGCTGGGTCGTGGCCGAGGGCGCGCTCCCGGACTCCTTCCTACGCGGCCTCCTGCAGGCCGCCCGGCGACGCGACCGCGAGGTCGTCGTGGTCGTCGCCGACAGCACCCGGGTCTTCCTCGCCGACCGCGGCCCGGCATGGTACGCCAGCCAGGGGGTTCACATCCAGACGGTCGAGTCGATTGACCTGAGGGCGCTGACGGTCAACCCGGTAGCCCCCCGCTCACACCGCTTCGACTCGACCGAGCTTCGCGATCGCGTGGCAGAGGCGCTCGCCGGCGTGCCCGTGTTCGACGTTCTCGCAGCGGATTACCGCGACATGCTCAGCGCCGCCGCCCCCTAGTGGCTTTTGGCGAAGTACTCGACGTTGATCTGCGAGTACTTCTGCCACTCCTCAGGGAGCTGGTCCTCCGCGAAGCACGCATCCACCGGGCAGGCCTCGACACAGGCATCGCAGTCGATGCACTCCTCCGGATCGATGTAGAGCATCTCGGCCTCGTCGTAGCCGGGCTCGTCGGGCGTCGGGTGGATGCAGTCCACGGGGCATACCTCGACACAGGAGTTGTCCTTGGTGCCGATGCACGGCTCGGCGATTACGTAGGCCATTCGCTTCTTTCTGGGTCGGTTGCCGGTGATCTTGCTCGGAGAGAGGCATATTGTACGAAGCATGCTCCTGCTTACCGGTGCGACCGGCCTGGTGGGCTCCACGCTGCTTCGCCATCTGCTCGCCGAAGGCACCGCCGTGAGGTGCCTGGTGCGCGATCCACGGCGGCTCGGAGCCCAGCGCGTTCGGGTCCAGATTGCCCTTGGGGATCTCACCGACCCACCGTCGTTCCGCAACGCGATGCGCGGCGTCCAGACAGTTGTGCACCTCGCGGCCGCGATCCGCGACCAGCGGCGCGGTTCGATCGAGGAGCTCGACGGCATCGCGACGTGGCGGATGGTCGAGGCGGCCGAGCGCCAGGGCGTCGAGCGCTTCATCTTCTTCTCCGCGCTCGGCGCCTCCACGCACCACCGCACGCGCTGCCTGCGGGCGAAGGCGGTGGCCGAGCAGGCGGTGCGCGAGGCGAGCCTCCACACCACGGTCTTCGCCCCGTCGATCGTCTACGCCCCCGGCGACGCGTGGCTGACGCTGCTCGAGCGCCTGGCCCTGCTCCCGGTCATGCCCGTGTCCGGCCGCGGTCGTGCGCTCTATCAGCCGATCTGGGCAGAGGACGTGGCCGACTGCGTGATCGCAGCGCTCCGCGATCCCGGGGCGGAGCGCCACAGCCGATACGAGCTGGCCGGTCCGCAGACGCTCAGCCACAACGACATCGTTCGCCTCCTGCTGGCCTCGTCGGGCCGCAGGCGGCCGCTCGTGAACGTGCCCACCCCCGTCGTCTCGCGCGGCCTGCGCCTGCTCGAGAGGGCGATGGGAGAGCGCACGCCGGCCACCTGGGACGAGGCCGAGCTGATGGAGGTCTCGATGACGTCCGCGCGCGGCGCCGCCGATGCGGAACGCCTCGGCGTCGTGCCGCAGAAGATGGCAGCCGTGCTGGGCAGCGACTAGTCGAGCACGCCCTCGGCCATCGGCGCGCGCCGGTCGGCCCACGGGGAGGCCTCTTCCAGCTGGGCGGCGAGGGCCAGCAGCGCCTCCTCACCCGCCGGGCGCCCGACGATCTGCACGCCGAGCGGCAGGCCGTCCTCGCCGTGGTAGAGCGGCAGGGAGATGCCCGGCTGCCCGCTGGCGTTGAACACGGGCGTGAAGGGTGTGAACAGCCCCGAGCGCGTGAACGTGGCCATCGGTTCGGGGGCGGCGGTGTCGAGTGCGCCCAGCGGCAATGGACGCTCGGCCAGCGCCGGCGTGAGCAAGGCGTCGTAGGGCGCGAGGAAGGAGACGAGGCGCCTGGCGTACGCCTGCAGCTGCACGGTTGCCCCCATCCCCTCCACGGCGGTCAGTTTGCTCACCATCGAGTAGATCGCCCAGCTCATCGGCTCCATGTCCTCGGCGGTTGGCTCCCGACCGGCCACCATCCCGGAGTAGGTGATCGACAGAGCGATGTGGATCGAGAAGACGGCTCCGAACAGCTCGCTGAGCCCCTCGACGCGCCACGGCGGATCGACCTCCTCGACCTCGTGGCCGAGCGAGCGCAGCAGGTCGGCCGCCTCGGAGACCGCCCGCGCGGCCATCGGGTCCACGACGGCGTCCGGCACCGGCGGGAGTGTGCTCACCGCGATCCGCATCCGCCCGGGCGAGCGTTCCGCGGCCGCTGCGAACGGCTCCGACGGCGGCGGCGCCCAGGTTGCGTCGCCGGGCTCGTAGCCGGCGAGCACGTCGAGAATCGCCGCGGTATCGGCGACGGTCCGCGTGAGCATGCCGTCGATGCCGAGCGACGAGTCGCCCAGTTCCGGCGCCGCGGAGATCCGCCCGCGCGTCGGCTTCAGCCCGACCAGCCCGCAGCACGCGGCCGGGATGCGCACCGAGCCTCCGCCGTCGTTGCCGTGGGCGACCGGCACGATCCCTGCAGCCACCGCGGCCGCCGCACCGCCCGATGAGCCGCCGGGCGTGCGCTCGAGGTCCCACGGGTTGCGGGTCGGGCCGAACAGCCGCGCCTCGCTCGTAGGCAGGATCCCGTACTCGGGCAATGTGGTGGTGCCCACGATCACGAAGCCCGCGTCCTTCAGGCGGCGGGTGACGTTGTGGTCGTAGTCGCACACGTAGTCGGACATCAGCGAGCAGCCGTAGGTGAGGCGAAGCCCCTGCACCGGTCGGTTGTTCTTGATGGCGACCGGCACGCCGGCGAAGGGCCGCTCGTCGCCAGGGCCGATCTTCTCGGCCGTTGCCATTGCGCGCTCGGCGTCGACCTGCACAAACGCGTTGAGGCTGGGGTTCAGCTCCTCGATCCGCTCGAGAGACGTCTGCACGAGCTCCGCTGCGGAGATCTCGCCCGAGTGCACCATCCTCGCGAGCTCGGTCGCCGGGCGGAACATGAGATTGCTGTCGGACACGGCTTCTCCTCCTGGTTTCGTCGACCGATCGGCGTCGGTCGGACCGCTGACCCCTTGCCGGAGAGCCTACCCCCATGCCGTTTCCTGCGACGATGTGCCCCTGCCCACAAGGCAGCCCACCCCGTCGGCAGCGAGCCCAGAAAGCGAGTGCAATGAGCGAGGTCCAAACCATCAGCGAGGTCCAGTCGGGCCTTGAAGGCGTCGTCGCCTTCGCCACCGAGATCGCCGAGCCGGACAAAGAGGGCGGCGCACTGCGCTACCGCGGCGTCGACATCGAGAACCTTGTCGGAGCCGTCCCCTATGAGCACGTGTGGGGTCTGCTCGTCGACGGACGCTTCAAACCGGGCCTTCCCCCGGCCGAACCGCACGCGCTGACCGTACGCTCGGGCGATCACCGCGTCGACGTCCAGTCCGCCCTTGCGATGCTCGCGCCCGAGTGGGGCTTCAGCCAGCTGATCGACATCACCGACGAGGAGGCGCGCGACAACCTTGCCCGCGCCTCCGTGATGGCGCTCTCGTTCGTCGCGCAGTCAGCGAGGGAAGCGGGCCAGCCGCCGGTGCCCCAGGGAGAGGTCGACCAGGGGCGCACGATCCCCGAGCGCTTTCTCATCCGCTGGCGCGGGGAGGCCAACCCCGACCACGTCAAGGCGATCGACGCCTACTGGATCTCCGCGGCCGAGCATGGGATGAACGCCTCCACCTTCACCGCACGTGTGGTCGCCTCGACGGGGGCCGACGTCGCGGCGGCGCTGTCGGCCGCGGTCGGCGCGCTGTCGGGCCCATTGCACGGCGGCGCACCCTCGCGCGTGCTGAAGATGCTCGACGAGGTCGAACAGACCGGCGATGCCGAGGGCTGGGTCTCCGACGCGCTGGATCGCGGCGAGCGACTGATGGGCTTCGGCCACCGCATATACCGTGCCGAAGATCCCCGCGCGCGCGTCCTGCGGCGCACATGCAGCGAACTCGGCTCGCCGCGCTTCGAGGCGGCCGAGGCGCTCGAGAAGGCCGCGCTGGCAGAGCTCCACGCCCGCCGGCCCGACCGCGTGCTCGCCACCAACGTCGAGTTCTGGTCCGCCGTGGTGCTCGACCTCGCCGAAGTGCCGCCGGACCTCTTCACGCCGATGTTCACCTGTGCGCGGGTCGCCGGCTGGTCGGCGCACATCCTCGAGCAGAAGCGCGAGGGCAAGCTGATTCGCCCGACCGCCAAGTACGTCGGCGCGGGGCCGCGGGCGGTCGCGGAGGTCTAGCCGGAGGTCTAGCGGGCGAAAAAAGCGAGGGCCCGGCATCATGCCGGGCCCTCAACCTGCTCATCGGCGGCGCACCGCGCCGCCTACAGGGCGTGACTACATCATTCCGCTCATGTCGGGCATGCCGCCGCCACCGCCACCGCCGCCATCCTTCTCCGGAACTTCGGCGACGATCGCCTCGGTGGTGAGGATGTTCTTGGCGATCGAGGCCGCGTTCTGCAGCGCCGAGCGGGTGACCATGGCCGGGTCGATGATGCCCTCGGCCACGAGATCGACTATCTGGTTGGTCGCCGCGTTCAGGCCGTAACCCGGTTTGGCGTTGCGGACTTCGTTGACCACGACGGAACCCTCCAGCCCGGCATTCTCTGCCAGCTGGCGTAGTGGCTCCTCGAGCGCGCGCAGCACGATGCGAGCACCCGTGCGCTCATCATCGGACCCGTCCGTGGAGGCGCCGTCGGCGTCGATCGTGACAGCCGCCGAGGCCTGCAGCAGCGCGACGCCGCCGCCGGGCACGATGCCCTCCTCGAGTGCGGCCCGCGTGGCCTGCAGCGCGTCCTCGACGCGGTGCTTCTTCTCCTTCATCTCCGTCTCGGTAGCCGCCCCGACCTTCACGACAGCTACTCCGCCGGAGAGCTTGGCCAGTCGTTCCTGGAGCTTCTCGCGGTCGAAGTCCGAGTCGGTGTTCTCGATTTCGGCTTTGATCTGGTTGATGCGGCCTTTGATCGCCTCCGGGTCACCTGAGCCGTCGACGATCGTGGTCGTGTCTTTCGTGACCACCACACGCCGCGCCCGTCCGAGCTGGTCGAGTTTCGTGTTCTCCAGCTTCAGGCCGAGCTCCTCGGTGATCACTTCACCGCCGGCGAGGATGGCGATGTCCTCGAGCATGCGCTTGCGGCGGTCGCCGAAGCCCGGAGCCTTGACTGCCACGCCTGTGAACGTGCCGCGAAGCTTGTTCACGACGAGCGTCGCGAGCGACTCGCCTTCGACGTCCTCGGCGATGATCAGCAGAGGCTTACCGCTCTGGATCACCTGCTCGAGGACCGGCAGGATGTCGCGCACCGAGCCGATCTTCTGGTTGGCGATCAGGATGTACGGGTCCTCGAGCACCGCCTCCATGCGGTCCTGGTCGGTGACCATGTACGGCGAGATGTAGCCCTTGTCGAACTGCATGCCCTCGGTGAATTCGAGATCCATGCCGAACGTCTGGCCCTCCTCCACGTTCACCACGCCATCCTTGCCGACCTTGTCGATCGCGTCGGCGATCACATCGCCGATCTCCTCGTCGCCGGCTGAGATCGTCGCGACGCGAGCGATCTGGTCCTTGCCGGAGACCTCCTTGGCCTGCGAGGCGATGTTGGCGACCACCTGGTCGACTGATTTCTCGATGCCGCGTTTGAGCGCCAGCGGGTTTGCCCCGGCGGCGACGTTCTTCAGGCCCTGACGCACGATTGCCTGCGCCAGCACGGTCGCCGTGGTGGTGCCGTCGCCCGCGACGTCGTTCGTGGCCGTCGCGACCTCACGGACGAGCTGCGCGCCCTGGTTCTCGAACACGTCCTCGACCTCGATCTCACGGGCGATCGTCACGCCGTCGTTGGTGATCGTGGGCGCGCCGAATTTCTTGTCGAGCACGACATAACGGCCCTTCGGCCCGAGCGTGACCTTGACGGCGTTTGCCACCGCGTCGACGCCGGCCTCGAGCGCTTTGCGCGCCTCTGCGTTGTACTTGAGCTCCTTGTGTGCCATTTCTTGCTGGTCTCCTTAAGCCTCGACGCGGGCCAGGACATCGGACTCGCGCAACACGAGCAGGTCCTCCCCGTTGTCAGGATCAATAATCTCGGTCCCGCCGTATTTGCTGTAGAGGACCTCGTCGCCCTCGCTCACGTCCAGCGGAACGCGTTTGCCGTCCTCGATCCTGCCGTCGCCGACGGCGAGGACCTTGCCCTTCTGCGGCTTCTCTTTGGCGGTGTCGGGCAAGACGATGCCGCTCGCTGTGGTCTCCTCCTCCTCAACCGCTTTCACGATGAGGCGATCCCCCAGGGGCTTGAGTTTCATGTCGTTAAAACCTCCATCTAGGAACTGCGACCGTTGGCTCGCGGGCCGTTGCCCGGGCGAGTCCGCAAATTGGCACTCTCGGGGGGAGAGTGCCAACTACAGCCCCAATATATAGAACATCCGGCGCCGTTCCCAAGGAAAATGGCACTCGGACGTTGCGACTGCCACCGCGACCGGCGAGGAGAGGGCACCGCCCGACCGGCGCGCGGCAGCGCGGGCGGCGGTGGCGCCCCTTAGTTCTGAGCGCCGCCGAAGCCCTTCATGGCCTCGGTCATGCCCGTCGGGTTGTCGAGTATCTGGGAGAAGCGCACGACGGTCACCGTGTCCTCCATCGACACGCCCCGCCCGTAGATCTGTTCGAGGAAGTTGATCAGTTCCTCGTGGCGGCGAAACTCCGGGTTGTCGTGCTTGATGTCGCGGGGCGAGAGGTCGGCGACCTTCGTGACCTCCACCTGGTCGATCACCGCTTCGAAGATCCGTTCGCGCGGCGAGTACTGGTAGCCGATCGTGACGAGCACCGACTGGTTCTTGCGGTACTTGCCGGACTTGTCGCCGAGGCGGATCGTCGCCGTCTTGCGGCCCCGCTTGAGCTCGTCGGCGAAGATCGTCGAATAGAAGTTCAGGACCTGCATCGTGGAGTCGATCTGGTGGAAGGTGCCTTGTGGGAGGTGCCGGATGGTGTGTCGTGCCTTCGGGACCCGACGGCAGGCTACCGGTCTTTCTCCAGGCAGGCCATCGCCAGTCCCACCATCTCGCGCTCGGCCGCATGCGTCAGTTGCGTCTGCGCCTCGCGGAGCGGGATCCACCGTGCCTCTTCGACCTCCTCGTCGTGATCCCTCGTGTCGCCCTCGAGGTACCTGAAGAGGTAGAAGGTGACCGTCTTGCCGATCGTGCGCCCGTCGCGCCTGTACCAGTAGCGCGCCTCGCCCAGCTGGCCAGCCGGCTTGGCGACCACCCCCGTCTCCTCGCGGACCTCCCGCTCGGCCGCCTCCAGCGGCGTCTCGCCCGGGTCGACGTGCCCCTTTGGCAGCGCGAGGACACGCGAGCCATCGGCCGCGCGGCGCGTCGGAACGATCACGACGACCTCGTCGTCGCGGACGACCACCCCGCCGGCCGAGTACTCGCGTGGCGGGGTGCCGCCGGAACGCCGGGCGGAGGCGGACCGCCTAGAAGACATACTGCTTGAGCGCCTGCGGATCGTGGACGACGAGCCGCCCCCTCCCCTGGGAAATCACGCCGGCCCGCTCGAGCACGGCGAGGAAGCGGCTGGCGGACTCGCGCGAGGACCCTGCCAACTGCGCCAGGTCGGCCTGCGTGGCCGTGAGCAGCACGTCGGCGGGCCCCTTTCCCGCCGCGACCTCCTCGGCGACCAGCTGGCTGAGAACCACCGCCACCCGGCTCTGGACGGTCTGGAAGGACTGCCGGGAGAGGCGCTCGTTCATCTCACGCAGCCGCCGGCCGAGGGCGATGACCAGTCGCGCGGCGATCTCGGAGTGCTGGCTCATCAGCCTGCGCATGTCCGGTCCGAGCACCGCCACGACGCTCGTCAGCTCAATCGCCTCGACTGTGGCCGAGCGTCGCTCGTCCTCGAACATCGCCAGCTCGCCGAAGATGTCGCCGGGTCCGAAGGTTGCGAGGGTGATCGTGCGCCCGTCGCCATGGGTCCGGACCGCCCTCGCGTGGCCCTCACGGACGACGTAGCAGGTGTCGCTCGCGTCGCCCTCGCGAAAAACCGCCTGGCCGGGCTCGAACTGGCGGGGCACCGACAGCTCGGCGATCCGTTCGAGGTCGCCGCGCTCGAGCGTTGAGAAGACGGGCACCCGTCCGAGCAGCTCCACAACCTCCTCTGAGCGCGTAGCCGCCATCGTGCAGGAGATACCACACCGGCGCGCAGCGACGCTTAGCGGCGCTATCTTCACGGCATGCCCACAGCAAAGAGCCTGCTCGCCGCGCTGGTCAGCCTCGCGGCGCTGCCGGCGCCCGCGCTGGCAGCCTCCACGCCGGGCAGCGCCGGCAAGGGAAGCGCGCTGCGTCACGCCTTGCTGAGCTCTCATGAACTGTGGGCCACGGTCGATGTGTGCAGCCCAACCGACCAGCCCAACACGATCGGAATCCGCGGGTCGATGCCGGGGGACGGACGCGCCCGCGACAAGATGTACATGAGCTTCCGCCTCCAGTATCTCGACGCGCCCACCAACCGCTGGACCGACCTGTCGAGCGCGAGCTCCAGCTATGTCGCCGTCGGTACCGGCGCCTCGCCCCGCCAGGGGGGCAGGAGCTTCCAACTGGTGCCGGGGAAGACCGCGTACACCATGCGCGGGGTCGTGGACTTCCAGTGGCGACGCGGCAAGAAGGTCCTCGAGTCCGCGGCCCGGCCGACGACCGCCGGGCACCGCAGCCTCGCCGGTGCCGACCCGGCCGGCTTCAGCGTCGCTACGTGCGCGATCGGCTGAACAGTCGCGGGTCGTTCGTGATGATGCCGTCGACGCCCATGTCGGTCAGCTTGGCGATCATCCTCGCGTCGTCGACGGTCCACACGTAGAGCTCGCCTCCGCCGTCCGCGACGGCTCGGACCAGCGACCCGGTCACCACCCGCCAGTGGGCCATGATCGCGTCGAAGCGGTGTTCTGCGAGCGCCAGGCGGACGCGGCGCGGCAGCATCGCGCGGTAACCGGTGAGCATCGCCAGTGCGGGGATCGCGGTCAGCATGTCGGTCGTGTAGTCACGGCGCACGCGCGGCACCGACCAGCCCAGGCGCAAGGCAGGCTCCGCCGCGCGGATCAACGCGAGTCCTGAGGGAAACATCCCGCTGATCAGTGTCCGCGGGACGAGCTCGAACTCGCGCAACGTCTCGAGCACGCGCAGCTCGTAACCCGGCAGCTTGACGTCGACGTCGAGCTCGATGTCCGCGAACTCCTCGCCGGCGAGGTGCTCGAGCGCCTCCTCGAGGCTCAGCGGAGTGCGCGAGCGCATGTCCTCGTAGTCGTGAGCCACCAGCAGCCGGCCGCTGCCGTCGGGGCGCTCGCTCAGAACGTCGAGCTCGATCATGTCGACGCCGTGGCGCAGCGCCGCGTCAAAGCTCGCGAGCGTGTTGCCCGGCTCGATGTGCGCGGCGCCCTTGTGACCGACGCGGCGGATGCGCTTCAAGGTCGGCTCGATCATCGCAACCACCATCGCAGAGTCCCAGCCGTGATGCGGGGCTTGCCGAGCGGGCTGAGCGAGCCGGCCCCGTCAGGCCGGGCGCGCCTGCGTGCGGCCGGCGCGGATCGCCTCCGTCGCGGCCTTCGGCCCGATGTATGGGGCGAGCACGATGAACGTCAGCTGATCGACCAGCAGCGGCAGGCGCGAGGCGCCGTCCCCGGAGGCACAGCTCGCAAGCACCGCCCAGATCGCGCCGCTGACCGCTTCCCGGGCGAGCGTCGGTGCGCGGCGGGGGGGCGGGCCCGGCTCGGTCAGGAGCGCTGTCAGCGCTTCGATCGACGTCGCCAGACGGCCGCTCACCGCGGGGCCCACTTCGAACAGGTCGATGAAGGCGATCCTCAGCAGAGCGCGTCGCGCAAGGAGATGTTCGATGAACGCGCGCATCGCCCGATCGACCGCCTGCGGCCAGGACTGCCCGCACTCGAGCGCCGTCTTCGCCGCGCCGAGCGCTTCGCCGGTGAATTCGTCGAGCACCGCCAGGAAGCACTCCTCCTTGTTGGCGAACTCCTGATGGAAGGCCTCCGTCGAGATGCCCGCGAACTGTGCGATCTGGCCGTCCGTCAGCGCGGCGTAGCCGCCGTCGATGGTCAGGTCCACGAGCGAGCCGAGGGCTCGCGCGCGCCTGTCTTCGCAATGCAGGAACGCGGCGCGGACGAGGGGTGGCTGGCGCGGGGGAGGCGAGGCGGCGCTGAGCAGCCGCGCGGCGGCGGGCGAGCGGTAGGACTCGATCCAGTCGAGGACTTCGTCGGTCAGCGCGTCGAGCTCGCTGTGGCGATCCTCGAGCATGCGCATGAAGAGGACCTGACGGATCCCGCCGACGACCGCTCGTGAGGCGAGCGCCGGCAGCGCGGCGCCGTCGGGCGCGATGCGAAAGACGGTCGCGAGGAGCCTCTCGAAGGTGAGGCCGGCGAGCTGCATGCGTTCTCGCCCGCTCGCTCCGAGTGCCAGCGACTCGATCAGCACCAGGCGGGGGCCCTTCGGATCACGAGCGATGTCCTCCAGCAATGTCCCGCAGGCCGCATGCAGGCGGTTCGTCCAGCCGCGCTCGCGCTTCCACGCCTCGGTCACCCGCTTGCGCTCGCGAGCGACCACGATGTCGTAGGTGGCCAGGAAGCAGTGTTCCTTGTTGGGGAACTGTTCGTAGAAGGCCCTGCGCGATACGCCGGCAAGCGCGACCAGGTGGGCGACGGTCGTGGCCCGGTAGCCGCGCCGATCGACCGACTCCATCATCGCGCCATAGAGCCGTGCGCGCTGATTGCGGGCCACCTCGTCGCGATCGATCCGTTTGGGCCCGTACGGCAGGCGCCTGTAGAGCGGCGAGAGGTCCTCTCCGCCGGTCCTATCTATTCCCATAATTCGAAATCTAGACAGTCAGCTCCGCACCTGCAACGCCGGCTGGACGGTTGTTGGCGGGAAGCCTCGAGCCGTCCCCCGAGATCGGCTCACGAGTCTCGTGCTCGCAGGCCAGCCGATCCCGGCCGGAGCGAGGTCAGGCTGTGAGCGTCAGGCGACGGGGCCCCGAGTGGAAGCCCAACTCCATGAGCAGCTCGACGAGCTCCGAGCCAATCGCCGGCTCCCCGTCGATGCGCTCCAGCGAGAGCTTCGGGATGCGTCCTGCGCGGACCGCCTCGGCGAGCGCCTGCAGGGCCGTGCGCAGCGCGTCCGGCTCGCCCACGGCGGACTTCATTGCCCCCACACCGGCGGTCGCCGGACCGAGCGTCACAAGCCCACGGCCACCACGCTCGACGTAGAGGAGCGGCTCGTCTGCCACCAGCACGACATAGGCCCCGGCGACTCGCGCCGGTCTGCGCTCCTGACCCTCACGCTTCGGCCACGGAAGAGCGGCGCCGTAGGGCTGGGCGGGGTCGGCGGCGGCGAGGACCAACGCACCGGCGTGCTCGCGGCCGCCATCGCGGGCGCC
>JAOPZV010000108.1 GCA_025963935.1 Solirubrobacterales bacterium | reverse complement strand
CCGGCCCCGCGGCCGGCCGACCGGCGCAATCTAGCGGCCCTCGATCAACGATCGTCCCGTCATCTCCGCCGGCTGCTCGATGCCCAGCACCTCGAGCACGGTCGGCGCGACGTCCGCGAGGATGCCGCCTCCATCGCGCAGGCGCGCGCCGGAGCTCGTGAGGATCAGCGGGACGGGGTTCAGCGAGTGCGCGGTGTTGGGGCTTCCGTCGGGCTCGAGCATGTGGTCCGCATTGCCGTGATCGGCGGTCACCACGCACACACCGCCGGCCTCGTGCACCGCCGCGACCACCTCGCCGAGGCACTGGTCGACCGTCTCGATGGCCTGCACCGCGGCGTCGATCACGCCGGTGTGCCCGACCATGTCGGCGTTCGCGAAGTTGATGATCCCGAAACGCGGCCGGTCCTCGCGCCAAGCGCCGACGAACGCCGCGGCGGCCTCGCGCGCGCTCATCTGCGGCTTGTGGTCGTAGGTGGGCACGTCGCGCGGCGACGGCACCATCTCTCGCCGCTCGCCGCTCTGCGGCGCCTCCTCCCCCCCGTTGAAGAAGTACGTCACGTGCGGGTACTTCTCCGTCTCGGCGACGTGCAGCTGGGATGCGCCGGTGCGGGACAGCACCGAGGACAGCGTGCTGGCGGGATGCTCCGGCGCGAAGGCGACGGGGTAGGGCCATCCCTCCTCATAGCTGGTGAGCGTCGTGTAGCGGGCGACCGGCGCAGCCCCGCCCCTCCCCCGCCAGCCGGGCAGATCCTCCGCCTGGGAGCCCGCGCTCGAGATTCCCCCGTCGCCGAACGCAGGCTCCGCCAGCGCGCGCGTCAGCTGGCGCATCCGGTCGGGCCTGAAGTTGAAGCACACGACGCTGTCCCCGGGCCTGATCCTCGCCTCGCCCCCTACCAGCGTGGCCTCGATGAACTCATCGGTCTCCCCCCGCTCGTAGGCGGCTGCCACGGCCTGCTCACCGCTGTCGGCGTGATGCGGCGCGTCCCCGTGCGTGAGCATGTCGTAGGCCCGCTGCGTGCGGTCCCAGCGCCGGTCGCGATCCATCGCCCAGTAGCGACCGATGACCGAGCCGACACGCGCCCCGGGAATGCCTTCGAGCGCGGCCAGGTACCCGGCGCCCGAGTGCGGCAGCGTGTCGCGGCCGTCGGTGAACGCGTGGACCACCAGATCCTCCACGCCCAGCTCGCTGCCGAGCCCGATCAACGCACGGAGATGCTCGAGCGAGGAATGCACGCCGCCGTCGGAGACGAGCCCGAGCAGGTGCACCCGCCCGCTGCCGGTGAAGGCTGCGCGCAGCACGTCGTTGGCGGCGAGCGAGCCGTCGGCGATCGCGTCGTCGATGCGCACGAGGTCCTGTCGCACGACGGCGCCGGCGCCGAGGTTCAGGTGCCCCACCTCGCTGTTGCCCATCTGACCCTCGGGCAGCCCCACCGCCCGGCCGCTGGCCATCAGCGTGGTGTGCGGATAGGCCGCCCACAGCTCGTCGAAGACGGGCGTGCCGGCGAGCGAGACGGCATTGCCGGGCCCCGGCTCGGCCAATCCCCAGCCGTCCAGCACGACGAGGCAGGCACAGCGAGCCGGAAGGCTCTCCGCGCCGGGCGCGATCGTCATCGCGGCGCGCTGGCGACGATCGCAGCGAAGCTGTCGGCCTGCAGCGAGGCGCCTCCGACGAGCGCGCCGTCGACGTCGGGGAGCGCGAGCAGCTCGGCGGCGTTGTCCGGCTTCACCGATCCGCCGTAGAGGACCCTCACGCTCTCGGCGGCCTGCCGCTCACGGTCGCCGACGAGCGCCCGGATGAAGGCGATCGACTCCTGCGCCTGCTCGGGGCTGGCCACCCGGCCGGTGCCGATCGCCCAGATCGGCTCGTATGCGATCACGACGTCGGCCAGCCGCTCGAGCGAGACCCCCGCGAGATCGTCCCTCACCTGCTGGCGCAGCTTGCGGTCGGTTTCGCCGCTGTCGCGCTCCTCCTCGGTCTCGCCGACGCACAGGATCGGCACCATCCCCGCCTCGAGGGCCGCCGGGACCTTCAGGGCGAGCGCCTTGTCGGTCTCCCCGAACATCGCCCTGCGCTCGGAGTGCCCGAGCACCACGCCGCGTACGTCCAGCTCGGTGAGCATCGGCGCGGAGATCTCTCCGGTGTAGGGGCCCTCCGGCTCGTGGTGCATGTTCTGCGCGTAGATCTCCACGCGCGATCCCCGTGCGCTGTCGACCATCGCCCGCAGGTCGGTGAACGGGACGCACAGGGCCACGTCCACGCCGTCGACCGCCGATACGCGCGGGAGCAGCGCTTGGATGTACTCCTCGGCCTCGCGCTCGGTCTTGTACATCTTCCAGTTGCCGGCGATGAGCGGCGTGCGTGCCATCAGCGCGCCACTCCCGCGCCGTCGAGCGCCTGCACGCCGGGCAGCTGATGACCCTCGACCAGCTCCAGCGTCGCGCCCCCTCCGGTGGACAGGTGATCGACGTCGCCGTCCAGCCCGAAGCGCGCCAGCGCGGCCGCCGAGTCGCCCCCGCCTACCACCGTCAGCCCCTTCGCCTGCGCGACCGCCTCGGCGACAGCCAGCGTCCCCTGCGCGAACGGGGCGAGCTCGAACGCGCCCATCGGCCCGTTCCAGAAGACCGTCCCGGCGCGCGCGATCTCGCGGCTGTAGCGCTCCGCCGTGGCCGGCCCGATGTCCAGACCCATCCAGCCGTCCGGCACATCCAAGCCGTCGAGCACGCGATGCTCGGCGTCCCCGGCGAGCCGCTCGCCAATCACCAGGTCGACCGGCAGCTCCAGCCGCGCGTAGCCGCCGCCGTCCTCCCTGCGCCCGGCGGCCTTCGCGAGCGCGCGGCGGGCATGCTCGCTGTCCTCCCCGCTGCACAACGAGTCGCCCACGGCATGGCCCTGCGCGGCGAGGAACGGGAAGCACATCGCGCCGCCGATGATCAGCACGTCGGCGAGCTCGAGGAAGCGGTCGATGACGGCGATCTTGTCCGCCACCTTGGCGCCGCCGACGATCGCGACGAGCGGAGGGGCCGGGTTCTCGAGGATCCCGTTCAGCGTGCTGACCTCTCGCTCCAGCAGGCGCCCGCCCGCGTTCGGGAGCAGGTGCGCGATGCCCTCGTTGCTGGCGTGCGCGCGGTGCGCGGCGCCGAAGGCGTCATCGACGTACACGTCCGCGAGCTCCGCCAGCGCACGGGCCAGCTCCGGGTCGTTGCGCTCCTCGCCCGCCTCGAAGCGGACGTTCTCCAGCAGCAGTATCTCGCCGTCGCGCAGCTGCTCGGCGAGCGCCCTGACCTGCTCGCCGACGACGGCCGGTGCGAGCGTCACGCGCGCGCCGGTCAGCTCCCGCAGCGTGTCGGCCACGGGCGCCAGCGAGAGGCGCTCCTCTCGGCGGCCGTGCGGGCGCCCGAGATGCGAGACGAGCACGAGGCGCGCGCCGCGACCCCGCAGCTCTTCGATGGTGGGGAGCGCGGCGCGGATACGCGTGTCGTCGGCGACACGCAGCCGGCCCTGCGCGTCCTCGCCGAGCGGCACGTTGAAGTCGACCCGCACGAGCACGCGCCGGCCGCCCACGTCGAGGTCGTCAATGCTTCTCATCACCAGCTCCCATGCTTCTCGCGCTCCTTCACGATCTTCCCGGAGAGGCCGCCGGCGCCCCCGCCCGGCCGGCTCACCGGCGCCTCACAGCACTCTCTGCACCAGATCCACGATGCGGTTGGAGTAGCCCCACTCGTTGTCATACCAGGCGACCACCTTCAGCATCGTGCCGTCCAGCACCGCCGTCAGCTGCGCGTCGACGATCGAGGAGAACGGGGACTGCAGGATGTCGCTGGAGACGATCGGATCCTCGGTGTACTGCAGGATCCCCTCGAGCGGCCCGCTCTGCGCGGCCGTCCGCAGCGCGCCGTTGACCTCCTCCACGCTCGTCTCGCGCACGCACTCGACCGTCAGGTCGACGACCGAGCCGACGGGCACGGGCGCGCGCACGGCAAAGCCGTTCAGCTTGCCCTGCAGGGCGGGGATGACGAGGCCGATCGCCTTGGCCGCGCCGGTCGAGGCGGGGATCAGGTTGATCGCGGCGGCCCGCGCGCGGCGCAGGTCCTTGTGCGGCAGGTCCTGCAGGCGTTGATCGGCGGTGTAGGCGTGGATGGTGGTCATCAGCCCGTGCCTTATCCCGAGGGTGTCGTTGACCACCTTCGCCACCGGTGCCAGGCAGTTGGTCGTGCACGAGGCGTTCGAGATCACGTCGTGGGCGTCGCGATCGTAGACCTCGTCGAAGTTGACGCCCAGCACGACGGTCGCGTCGGGGTCCGTGGCGGGCGCCGAGATGATCACCTTCCTGGCGCCGCCCGCGAGGTGCTTGGCCGCGCTGTCGCGGTCGGTGAAGAGCCCGGTGGACTCGATCACCACGTCGACGCCCAGATCGCCCCACGGCAGCGCCGCGGGGTCGCGCTCGGCGAGCACCTTCAGCTCCTGGCCGTCCACCTCGAGGGCGTCCTCGCCGCGAACCTCCACGGTGCCGGGGTAGGGGCCGAGGATCGAGTCGTACTTGAGCAGGTGAGCCAGCGTTCGCGAGTCGGTCAGGTCGTTGACGGCGACCCACTCGATGTCCGCGCCCAGCGCCTCGCCCCTGGCCTTCGCGGCACGGTAGACGTTCCGGCCAATCCGGCCGAATCCGTTGATCCCCACCCGTACCGGCATTCACTGCCTCCTGAAGCGATTAATGAACGATGCCGGGATCCGGAGCGACGGCTCCGCTGCCCGGCGTGCCGCGGGAGGCTATCAGCGGACCGGCCGCGAGGCCATCCGTCTGGGCAGGGCGCAGGCGCCCAGTCAGGCGCTGCGCGGCGGCTTGTCGATGTCCCGGTGGGCGGTGGCCACGTCGAGGTCGTCGTGGTCGCGGTAGCGCTCGGCGAGGTGCTCGGCGATCGCGACCGACCGGTGGCGGCCGCCGGTACAGCCGACCGCGATCACGAGGTGCGCCTTGCCCTCGGCGACGTACTGCGGGAGCAGGAAGTCGAGCAGCGGGTGCATGCGATCGTAGAACTGGTCGAGGCGGCCATCGCTGGCGATGTAGTCGATCACCGCCTCATCGAGGCCGGTCAGCTCGCGCAGCTCGGGCACGTAGTGGGGGTTCTCCAAGAAACGCACGTCGAAGGCGAGGTCCTCCTCGCGCGGCGGCCCGTGCTTGAAGCCGAAGCTCATGAAGGTCAGCGCGAGCCGGCCCCCTCTGTTGCGGGGCAGGAACTCGTCGGCGATCTTGCTGCGGAGCATTGCCGCGGACATGCCGGTCGTGTCGATCACGAGGTCCGCGCGGCTGCGCAGCGGCTCGAGCAGCGCGCGCTCGGCTGCGACGCCCGCCGCGACGCTGCCCTCGGGCGCGAGCGGATGGCGGCGGCGCGTCTCCTTGTAGCGGGTCACGAGCGCCTGCTCGGCCGCCTCGAGGAACACCACATGGTGGCTCAGCCCGAGCGCGTCGAGATCGTCGACCACCGCGCGCAGCGCCTCGAAGTACACGCCTCCGCGCACATCGGAGACGACAGCCGCGCGCTCCACCTTGGAGCCCTTGTGCACGAACAGCTCCACCAGCGAGCGGATCATCTCCGGCGGGAGGTTGTCGACGCAGAAGTAGCCGGCGTCCTCGAACACGTTCATCGCCGTTGACTTGCCCGCTCCGGAGAAGCCGGTGATGACGACGAAGTCCTGCAGCCGCGACTCGATCACGGGCCTGTCCGGCTTCCCACCGGCAGAGCGGAGCGGACGCAGGGGCCTGATCACCGCCATCGGTTCAATTGTGCCGTGCCCGCCGGACGCGGCGAGCCTTGGACAGGTGGCCGTCAGCCCGCGCGGTGGAGATGGCCATGGAGCTCTCTGCCGACCTTCGCCGGTAGCCCGGGAACCGCCTGGAGCTCCTCGCGGCTGGCCGCGAGGATCGCCTCGGGCGCGCCGAAGCGAGCGAGCAGGGCGCGCTTGCGTGCCGGGCCGATGCCGGGGAGCTCATCCAGGACGGAGGTGGTCATCGCTTTGTCCCGGCGCGTGCGATGGTGGGTGACGGCGAAGCGGTGCGCCTCGTCGCGAACGCGCTGCAGCAGCTGAAGCTCCGGCGTCGAGTGGTCGAGCACGAGCGGCGCCCGTCGCCCGGGCACGAACAGCTCCTCGATTCGCTTGGCCAGCGACACGACGGCGACGCCCCGCTCGCGGAAGCCGCGCAGCGGTCCGAGCCCGGCCGCCAGCTGCCCCTTGCCGCCGTCGATCACCACGACGTTGGGCAGCGCGGCGAAGCTCGCGTCGTAGGAGGCGTCGTGCGGGGAGATGTCGGCCTGTCGCTCCCACTGGGCGAAGCGCCTGGCGAGCACCTCGGCCATCGCGGCGTAGTCGTCGGAGGAGCCCTCGACCGTGCGGATGGTGAAGCGCCGGTAGTCCGCCTTCTTCGGCGCCCCGCCCTCGAACACGACCATCGAGGCGACGGTGTGGGTCCCGCCGAGGTTGGAGATGTCGAAGCACTCGATGCGCACCGGCGGCACGTCCAGGTCGAGCGCCCGCTGCAGGCCCTCGAGCGCCTCGACGCGGCCCTGGCGCCGGCGCTCGGCGCGCAGCCGCTCCTGGTCGAGCGCGAGCCGCGCGTTGCGCTCGGCGAGCTCGAGGATGCGGCGCTTC
>JAOPZV010000296.1 GCA_025963935.1 Solirubrobacterales bacterium | reverse complement strand
GGCGCGGGGATCTGGCAGTCGGGCGCCGGGCTCGCCTCCGACGGACCGGGCTCGCTGGTCATCGCCACGGGCTACGGCGGCGCTCCCTCGACCGCGACTCCGGGCAGCACGCGGCCGGCGAACCTCGGAGAGTCGGTCGTCCGCCTGGCGGTGCAGAGCGACGGGTCGCTGAAGGCAGTCGACTTCTTCGCGCCGTTCGACGCCGCCTCGCTCGACGGCTGGGATGCGGACTTCGCCTCGGGAGGCGTCACTGGGCTGAACTCGCAGTACTTCGGGACCGCCTCCATCCCGCACCTGGCGGTCGAGGTGGGCAAGAGCGGCTACGTGTACCTGCTCAACCGCGACAACCTCGGCGGCATCAAACAGGGATCCGGCTCCTCCGACAAGGTGGTGCAGCGCATCGGCCCCTACGGCGGGGTGTGGTCGCGCCCCGGCGTGTGGCCCGGCAACGGCGGCTGGGTCTACATCCCGACGGCCTCCGGCGGGACGACCGGCAGCGCCACGTCGGGGTTCCTGCGCGTCTACCAGTACGGCACCTCCGGAACCGGCCAGCCGACGCTCTCGCTGCAGGCCACCTCCCCCGACTCCTTCGGCTTCAGCTCGAGCGCGCCCGTGATCACCTCCGACGGCACGACCTCCGGATCGGCGCTCGTGTGGATGATCTGGACACCGAACGGCTCCGGCGCCGGCGCACAGCTGCGCGCCTACGACCCGCTGCCCGTCGGCGGCAAGCCGGTGCTGCGGTGGAGCGCCCCGATCGGCACCTCCTCCAAGTTCGCGATGCCCGGAGTCGGCGCCGGGCGCATCTACGCCCCGACACGCGACGGCCACGTGATCGGCTTCGGGGCGCCCGTCAGCCAGCCGCTGACCGGGCCCACCACGAACTTCCCGACGACCAACATCGGCAGCAGCAGCGAAAAGACGCTCACCCTCACCGCCAACACCACGGTGACGGTCAACGGCCTGAGCTCGAACGCCTCCCAGTTCACCGTCGGAACCCCCTCGGTGCCGCTCCCCGCGCACCTGACCGCCGGCCAGACGATTCAGGTTCCGCTGACCTTCACCCCGACCCAATCGGGTCCGGCCGGCGGCACGCTGACGGCCGAAACGAGCTCCGGCAGCGTCTCCTTCGCGTTGTCCGGCACCGGCCAGACCGCGACCGCCCAGCTGACGGGCAGCCCGAACCTCGTGTCGTTCGGCGGCACGACCGTCGGCGGCCAGCTGTCGGGAGCCGCCACGTTCCACAACATCGGCGGCGCGCCGCTGACGATCAACGCGGTGAAGCTGCCCGTCGCTCCCTTCGGCGCCTCCGGCGTGCCGGAAGCCGGCACCACGATCCCCGCCGGTGGGTCGGTGACCGTCAACCTGACCTTCGAACCGACGGAAACCGGCAACTTCAGCAGCGAAATCGCGATGGAATCGACAGGCGGCAACGTCGCGATCGGGCTGACGGGCAGCGCCGGCACGGCGGGCGTCCTGCAGATCACGAGCGAAACCAACGAATACGGCTCGGTGAACATGGGCAGCTCCGCGACCAAGACGTTCACCGTGCAGAACACCGGCGGCTCCAACGTGACGATCACGAAGTCCAAGCCACCGAGCGGCGGCGCGTTCGCGGCGAGCACGTCGCTGTCCGAGGGCACCACGATCCAGCCTGGTGCCACCCTCACCGAGACCGTCGCGTTCACGCCGAGCGCCCCCGGGTATGCGACGGGCGTCTGGACGCTGAACGGTGATGACGGGACCGGCCTGCACGAAGTCACCTTCAAGGGCACCGGCACGGTGCCCGCTCCCGGCAGCGCCTGGTCGCACAACGGGACCGCCACGATCACCTCCGGCGTGGTGCAGACGACGGCCGCGACCACCTACGCCGCGGGCTCCTCGTTCTTCACGACGCCGCTCGACAGCCACCACCTGACCGTCGAATTCGACCAGACGATCGGCTCGGGCACCGGCGCCGACGGCCAGACCCTGACGTTCGCCGACGCGAGCAAAGCGACGCCGGCCTCCCTCGGCTATCGCGGCGGCGGCCTCGGCTTCTCGGGGATCCCGGGCATCGCCGTCGCGTTCGACACGTACAAGACCTCGGCGAACCCGTCGAACAACTTCGTCGGCGTGACCAACGGGCCGGGCACCGCGAGCGACCTGATGCACTGGCTGTTCACCGCCTCTCCGTCGGCGAGCCTGCGCGCGACGCACCACGTGAAGGTCGACGAGCTGAACGGCGCGATCACCGTGTGGATCGACGGCACCCAGGTGCTGAGCGGGACCGCCGCCGTGCCCGCGCGGGTGCTGCTCGGATTCACCGGCAGCACCGGCGGCCTGACCGACGTGCACAAGGCAGCCAACGTGGTCATCACCGGCGAACCGGGCCCGGTCAGCGAACCGCCGCCCGCCAGCCTGAAACTCTCCACCAGCGTCAACGCCCCCACGGGCTCCCCCCAGGCGACCACCAAGTTCACCTACAGCGGGTCGTGCCCGTCGAGCTTCACCACCGCCGCGCTCGGCAACGGCGAATCGGCGACTCCCGCCCTGACGGGCGCGGTCGCCGGCTCCAACTGCAGCGTTTCGGAGGCGGCGCCCAGCGGCACCGGCTGGAGTGCCACGGCCTCCGTCAACGGCGGCGCTCCGCTCGCGCTCACGGCGGCCGGCGGCCAGCTCGCGGTCCCGGCGTTCGCGCTGGCCGGCGGCGTGAACACGGTCCAGTTCACGAACACCTATACGCCCAGCACGGGATCGCTGATCCCCGACCCCTCTGCGGGCGGCTGGCAGCTGAACGGCAGCGCGCTGCTCGAATCGCCGAGCCTCGTGCTGACCGGCCCGACCAGCCTGCAGGCGGGCAGCGCCTTCTGGCCGCAGCAGCTGGACCCGCACAACATGATCTTCGAATACGAAATCTCGATCGGCGGCGGCACGGGCGCCGACGGCCTCGCGATCGTGTTCGCCGACGCGAGCAAGGGCGCCACGCCTACCTCGCTGGGCGAAAGCGGCGGCGGCCTCGGCTTCGGCGGCATACCGGGCGTGGCGCAGGCCTTCGACACGTTCAAAAACTCAGCCAACCCGTCGAGCAACTTCGTCGGCATCAGCAACGGCAAGGGAACGACGGCCGGGACGCTGCACTGGCTCGGCACCGCCAACGTCACGGCGCCGCTGCGCAACACGCCGCACAAAATCAAGCTGTCCACGGCGGCCGGGGCTATCGCCCTGTGGATCGACGGCACCAAAATAGGCTCCCTCGCCGTGACGCTGCCGACCAAAGCCTACGTCGGGTTCTCCGCAGGGACCGGCACGCAGACCGACCGCCACGCGATCTCCCACCTGTCGGTCACCCCCAGCCCCTAGCGGAGCGCGCATCGGAATGCGGCCGACCGCGAACGGCGCGCTCCCGAGCCCGAGCACGGCGACGGTAAAGTCAATCCCGTGAGCAGCCAGCCCTTCGCTCAAGGACGTTCGGGCGAGGGACGTCATCAGCCTCCGCAGTCGCTGCGCCCGGAGGACATCCCCTCGACCCCCGTGTCGCTGCGGCGCATCGCCCGGCTGTTCAGGCCCTACCGCCCGCGCCTCAGCCTGCTGCTCGCGCTGATCTTCCTCGCGGCGGGCCTTGGCGTGGTCAGCCCGTTCCTGCTGCGTGAAGTGCTCGACAACGCGATCCCGAAGCACAACACCAGCCTCCTGGCCGAGCTCGTGCTCGGCATGATCGCCCTGTCGGTGATCACGAGCGTGATCGGCGTCGCCCAGACGCTCATCTCAAACCAGGTCGGCCAGCGCGTGATGCACGACCTGCGCGCGGCCGTCTACGCGCATCTGCAGCGGATGTCACTTGCCTTCTTCACGCACACGCGCACCGGCGAGGTGCAGTCCCGGATCGCCAACGACATCGGCGGCATCGACAGCGTCGTGACCTCGACAGCGACCTCGATCGTGCAGAACGTGACGACGGTCGTTGCGACCGTCGTGGCGATGTTCCTGCTCGACTGGCGCCTCGCCGCCTTCTCGCTGGTGCTGCTCCCGTTCTTCGTATGGCTCACACGACGCGTCGGGGAGGAGCGCCGGCGCATCCAGTCGGTGCGCCAGAGCCGCCTGGCGGACATGTCGACGCTCGTCGAGGAGTCGCTGTCGGTCTCCGGCATCCTGCTCGGCAAGACGATGGGCCGCTCACCCGAGCTCGTCCGCCGCTTCAGCGGCGAGTCCGGGGAACTCGCCGACCTGGAGGTGCGGGCGCGGATGGCCGGGCGCTGGCGGATGGCCTCCGTTCAGATGAGCTTCGCGATCATGCCCGCGGCCGTCTACTGGTTCGCCGGCGCCAACATCGCCGCGGGCGGGCACGCGATCTCGATCGGGACGGTGGTCGCCTTCACCACGCTGCAGACGCGCGTGCTGTTCCCGATCCAGTCGCTCCTGTCGGTCGGCCTCGAAGTGCAGACGTCACTGGCGCTGTTCGGGCGGATCTTCGAGTACCTGGACCTGCCGGTCGACATCGTCGAGCGCCCCGGCGCGCGGGCGCTCACGAGCGTGCGTGGTGACGTGCGGCTCGATGATGTCTGGTTCCGCTACTCGCCCGACGCGCCGTGGACGCTCGAGGAGATAAGCGCAGAGGTCCCCGCCGGCACGCGCACGGCGCTCGTCGGCGAGACGGGGTCAGGCAAGACGACGCTCGCCTACCTCGTCGCGCGGCTCTATGAACCGGAACGGGGCGCAGTGAGCATCGACGGCGTGGACATCCGCGACGTGACGCTGCAGTCACTCGCCGCGACAGTCGGCCTGGTCTCCCAGGAGACGTACCTGTTCCACGCCTCGATTCGCGAGAACCTGCGCTTCGCCTGCCCCGAGGCCAGCGACGAGGAGATCGAAGACGCCGCGCGGGCAGCGCAGATACACGACCTGATCGCGGGATTGCCCGACGGCTACGACACGCCGGTCGGTGAGCGTGGCTATCGCTTCTCCGGCGGCGAGAAGCAGCGCATGGCGATCGCGCGCACGGTGCTGCGCAACCCGCCGGTGCTGATCCTCGATGAGGCCACCTCGGCGCTCGACAACGAGACCGAGCGGGCCGTCCAGCAGGCGCTCGACGAGCTTTCCCGGGGCCGCACCACGATCGCGATCGCCCACAGGCTCTCGACGATCCGCGACGCCGAGCAGATCCTCGTGCTGGACGCCGGCCGGATCGTCGAGCGGGGCACCCACGAGGATCTCGCACACGCGGGCGGCCGCTACGCGGCGCTGCTGAGCGGGGCGGCCCTCACCGAGGACGGCTCCCTGGCCGAGGGCTCCGCCGCGCGGTCCGGCGCGGCGCTCGCCTGAGGCGCTCCTCCCCGAGCTCCTTCTCCTGTGCGCAGATCTAGGCCGTTGCGTCGATGTTCAGGCGCACGTAGTCGACGCTCACGGGCTCACCGACGAGCTCGATCAGCTCCTCGATGAAGCGCTCGCCGAGCGGCTCTCCCAGCACGCGCAGGTGCGGCTCGAAGATGACCGTCGCGAGGAACTCCCGCGCATGCTCCGGCTGCTGGGGCGCGGGCGCAAGCCAGCAGCCCGCCGAGGAGAAGCCGGCGGCCAGCAGGCGCTCGCTGGTGGCCTGCGGCTCCGCGTAGTTCCACGGCGCCCGCCAGCCGCGGAAGTGCTCGGCGTAGGGCTCGCGCGAGAGGATCGCCTGGGCGGAGCCGCGCAGGCCGTCGATGTTGCCGTGTCCCCCGCACTGCGCCACGAGCCGCCCGCCCGGGCGCAGCGCCGCGCGCAGCCGCCTGAAGAGCGCCTCGTGGTCGGGGATCCAGTGGAACGTCGCTGTCGAGAGAGCCGCGTCGACCGGCTCCTCCAGCTCGAGCTCGAGCAGGTCCGCCACGCGCACGTCCGCTCCCGGCCCGAGGCGCCGCCGCGCCGCCTCGACCATCGACGGTGACTCATCGACGGCGATCACGCGGCCGTTCGGCAGGCGCCGCGCGAGCGCCTCGGTGATCCGCCCCGAGCCGCAGCCCGCGTCGAGCACCACCTCATCGCCGCTCAGCTCCAGGCGCGCCAGGACCTCGAGGCCGAGCGCCTGCTGCGGCCCCGAGATGCGGTCGTAGCTCGCTCCGTCGCATTCGCGCACCGGCATACGCGCGTACGCTATCACGTACTCCCGTCGGCCGCGAGCCCGGACAGCAGGCGCGACAGCGCACCGCCCTGCCAGGCGATCGGGGACTGCGCGGGCGGCCCCGCATCCTCGACGACGAGCCTCGCCCCGGCGATCGCCTGCGCGTAGCGCTCGCCAACGGCCAGCGGATGGCCCGGGTCGGCTTCGTCGCGGCTCGCCACCACGAGCGTGGGCGCGTCGATCTCGGCGAGCTGCTCGAGCGACTCGAACGGGCGCGACCTGGACACCGCGTGGATCGCGTCGGCGAGCGCGTCGAGGTGCTCGTGCGCCGACAGCCGCTGGCGCAGCACCGTGGCGATCGTCTCGCGCCAGCGCTCCGGCACGGCCGCGAGATCGTAGGCGCGCACGAAGCCCTCCACCCCACCCTCGCGCAGGCCGCGCTCCAGGGCGTCCCAGCGGGCGAACTCGGTGTCCTCGCGGGGCGCCGAGGGATCGAAGGCAGGCGTGATCAGCGCGAGCGCGGTGACCCGCTCGGGATGCCGCAGCGCGAACTGCACGGCGGTGTGCGCGCCCATCGAGGCGCCCGCCAGCACGGCGCTCTGCACGCCGGCCGCGTTGAGGACAGCCTCGAGGTCTCGGCTCAGCTGCTCGTAGCCGTAGGCGTCCGGCGAGGGCGCGGGATCCGAGCGGCCGTGAGCTCGAGCGTCGTAGGCGATCACCCGGTGGCCGCTTCGCTGCAGCGTGCGCGAGCCCATCACCACGTAGCGGCGCGTCGCGGTCAGCCCGTGCAGGAGCACGATCGGCGTGCCCTCCCCGCTCTGCTCGCCGGAGAGCCCCACGCCGTCGCTCTCTACGCTGATGGGAGCGGCTTCCTCGGACACGGCGTTAGCTCTAGCAGGCGGGCCCGGCCCGCGCTCAGGCGGTTACGGCGGCGTGCGTGCGCAGCAGCTCGGCGGAGCGCTCGGGGTGCTCCCAGACGAACATGTGGCCGGTGGCGTCGAAGATTTCGAGCCGCGAGCCGGGTATCAGCGACGCGATCTGCCGTCCGTTCTCGACGGGAAGCAGCTGGTCATCGGTTCCGTGGAGGACGAGCGTCGGCATCGTGAGCTCGTGCAGGCGCGTGCTCGTGTCGTGTGCGATACAGGCCTGCATCTGGGCCATCACGACCGGCACAGCGACCGCGCGGCGCTTGGCGATGTCGATGAAGGCGGCGTAGGCGTCCTCGTCGCCGACCATCGCCTGGGAGACGTTGATCTCCCAGCCTGCCCGCAGCGCGCGCATGCGGTCGCCCGACATCATCGCCTCGGTGAGCCCTTCGAGCGCCGCCGGGGGTGCCTGCGTGCTGTGCGGCCCGCCGCAGTAGGTGCAGCCGAGCGTCAGCGTGCGCACCTGCTCGGGGTGGGCGAGCGCGAGCTCCTGCGCGATCATGCCGCCCATCGAGATGCCGAGGACGTGCGCGGAGTCGATCTCGAGCGCAGCGAGCAGCCCCGAGGCGTCCTCGGCGAGCTGGGCGATCGTCACCGGCCCGTCGAGTGGCGTGCTGTCGCCGACGCCTCGGTGGTCGTAGGCGATCAGCTCGAAGTCGCGCCGCAGCAGCTCGAGGAACGGCTCGCCCCAGTGCAGCGCCGTGCCGCTCATCCCCATGATCAGCAGCAGCGGCGGACCCGAGCCGCTGCGCTCGTAGTCGAGCTCCACCTCACCGACCCGCACGACGCCCATCGGCCGATCCTACCGGCTGCAGAGCGGGCGGGGTGGGTCGTCCGCCGCGGCGGGGGGAGCGCTCGGCGGTCAGACCGGCAGTATCAGCTGCGAGGAGGCCTCTCCCACGTCGCAGCCGTCCTGCGCGCGCTTGCGCTCGCCCTCGGCGTCCCCGGCGGCGAGGCCGGCGACGCGAACGCCGAGCAGCCGCACCGGCCGCGAAGGCGAGTAGGCCTCGAGCAGCCTCAGCGCGACGTCCCTTACGAGCTTCGCATCGCACGTCGGCTCGGAGACGGTGTGGGCGCGGGTCACCGTTGTGAAGTCGTCGAGACGCACCTTGATCGCGATCGTTCGGCCGCGGCGGCCGTGTGCGGCGAGTCCCGTGCACAGCTCCTGCGCCATCCGCGCGAGCGCCTCGCGCATCTGCGCCGGGTCGCTGACGTCGTGATCGAAGGTCCGCTCGCGCGACTCGGAGACCGCCTTGCGCGCCGCCCCGACCTCGCCGTCGTGCTCAAAGCGCGCGCGCCTGCGCAGCTCGCGCCCGAGGTTGGGCCCAAATCGCTCGATGAGCAGCTGCTCGGGCGCCGAAGCGAGGGCTGCCAGGGTGCTCAGGCCGAGCTCGGCCAGTCGCGCAGCGGTCTTAGGGCCGATCCCCGGGACGAGGCCTGGCGGCGCCGAGGCGAAGCGAGCGCAGGCCTCTTGGCGGGTCAGCACGACGAACCCCGCGGGCTTCTCTGCGTCGGAGGCGACCTTCGCGACGAGCTTGTTCGGCCCGATCCCCACCGAGCAGGTCAGCTGCGTGTGCTTGTGGATCTCGGCGAGCAGGCGGCGCATCGCCGCGCGAGGCGAGTACAGGCCCTCGAGGTCGAGGTAGGCCTCGTCGAGACCCACGACCTCCACGCGCTCGACGTGCCCGCGCACGAGCTCCATCATGCGCCTTGAGACCTCACGATAGGTCGTGAAGTCGGGCGGCAGGAACACCGCCTGCGGGCACAGTCGCCGGGCCCTCGATGCGGGCATCGCGGAGCCCACGCCGTAGCGGCGGGCCTCATAGCTGGCGGTCGTCACGACCGCCCGTGGCCCGCTCCCGGCCACGACCACCGGCCGGCCGCGCAGCTCGGGGTGGCGAAGCAGCTCGACCGAGACGTAGAAGGCGTCAGCGTCCAGATGTGCCACTCGCAGCTCTGTTCCCTCGAGTGAAACCATCGGTCGAATCTAGCGCCGCCCGCGGCGGTCGCCGCCATCCTCCGCGCGGGGCTGAGATGCCGATTCCGCTCAAGCCGCTCGACCGCACGAGGCATCAGGATGCTCCATACGCGCCACGCGCCACGGAGACCTAGGGTAGGCTCCGAAACACAGCGATGGACCTGACTTTCAGCCCCAAGGAGACGGCCTTCCGCGACGAGTTACGCGCCTGGCTCGCCGAGAACCAGCCGGACGTCGAGCCGCTGGACGGCGGCGAGGACGCGCACTACGCCTGGCGGCGTGACTGGCAGCGGCGCCTGTATGACGCCGGCTGGGCGGCGCCGGCCTGGCCGACCGAGTACGGCGGCCGCGGCGCGTCGCTCACCGAATCGGCGATCTACTTCGAGGAGATCGGCCGCGCCCGCGTGCCGTTCGCCGCGAACACGCTAGGCCTCCTCCTGGGCGGCCCGACGCTGATGGTGTGGGGCACGCCCGAGCAGAAGGAGCGGTACCTGGCACCGATCCTGTCGGCCGAGGAGATCTGGTGCCAGGGGTTCTCCGAGCCGGACGCCGGCTCGGATCTCGCGTCGCTGAAGACCCGCGCCGTCAAGGATCCCGAGCACCCGGACCAGTGGCTGGTGACCGGTCAGAAGGTATGGACGAGCGGCGCCCAGTACTCGAAGTGGTGCATGCTCGTGGCGCGAACAGACCAGGACGCGGCGAAGCACAAGGGCCTGACCTACTTCCTGATGGACATGGAGCAGGACGCGGTGCAGGTGCGCCCGCTGCGACAGATCACCGGGGAGTCCGAGTTCAACGAGCTGTTCATCGAGGAGGCGCGGATCCCCGACGCGAACGTGGTGGGCGGCGTGGGCAACGGCTGGAAGGTTGCGCTGACAACACTGATGAACGAGCGCGCCGGCCTGGGCTTCGCCCTGCAGATCCGCCTGCGCCAGCTGCTCGACGACCTGATCGCGGCAGCCGCCGAGCGCGGGCTGCTCGAGGATCCTCGCTACGCGGACGCGCTGGCCGAGCTGCATGTGCGCTGTGAGTCGATCCGCCTGCTGGCCTGGAAGGGGCTGACGGACGCCGAACGCTACGGCCAGCCGGGACCCGAGGGCTCGCTCGTGAAGTGGCTTTGGTCGGACACCAACCAGCGGCTGACCGAGCTGGCCGTCGACATCATCGGCCCCGAGGCGCTGACCGCCGGCACGCCCTGGAGCTATGAGTTCCTGCGGGCCCGCGGCAACACGATCGAGGGCGGCACGACTGAGGTGCTCAAGAACATCGTCGCCGAGCGCGTGCTCGGGCTGCCTCGGCTGAAGGTCGCGGCGTAGGAGCACGATGGACTTCGGCTTCACCGAGGACCAGCGCCAGATCCAGCGCACCGCCCGCGAGCTGCTCGCCGACCGCGCCCGGCCCGAGCGCGTGCGCGAGCACGCCGAGGCCGGCACGGTCGACCGGGCCCTGTGGCGCGAGCTGTGCGAGCTTGGCTGGCCCGGGATCGCCGTCGCCGAGGACAACGGCGGCCAGGGGCTTGGCCGGATCGAGCTGTCCATCCTCTGCGAGGAGCTCGGGCGCGCGCTCGCCCCGGTGCCGTTCCTGCCGAGCGTGATGGCTGCCACGCTGATCGAGCACGCCGGCTCCCCCCAGCAGCGCGAGCGCTGGCTCCCGGGACTGGCCGCAGGCGAGTTCACCGGCGCACTCGGCACGGCCGTCGACGGCATGGCCGAGCTCGTCATCGGCGCGCCAGACGCCGCGGTGATCGTGCTCGTGGAAGAGGATCGCAGCGGCCGGCTGCTCGAGGCCGCCCAGGCCGAGGTGACACTCACTGCGTCGATCGACCCGACGCGACCGTGCGCGACGGTCAGCGTCGTCTCGGACGGCGGCGAGGCGCTCGCCGGGGACGTCCCGGCCGGGATCGACCGGGCGCTCGTCGCGATCAGCTCCGAGCTCGTGGGAGTGTGCGATCGCGCGCTCGAGATGACCGTCGCCTACGTCAAGGAGCGCAAGCAGTTCGGTGTGCCCGTCGGCGCCTACCAGGCGGTCTCGCATCGCTGCGCGCAGATGCTGCTCGAGACCGAGAAGGCCCGCTCGACGGCCGCCTTCGCGGCGTGGACCGCGGACGCCGACCCGGAGCGCCTGCCGGAGGCCGCCGCGATGGCCAAGGCGGCGGCATCCGACGCAGCCCGCGAGGTGACCGCCAGCGCGATCCAGGCGCATGGCGGGATCGGCTTCACATGGGAGGCGGACGTCCACTGGCTGTTCAAGCGCGCGCAGCTGGACGCGGCCCTGCTGGGTGGCGGCAAGCGTCACCGAGCCCAGCTCGCGGCGATCCTCGCCGAGCGCCTCGGCGCCCCCGCCGTCGGCTAGTTCCCCGAGCGGGTTCGTCGCCGGCTGCGCGCCCGATCAAGCGGGCTCGCCGGCCGCCTCCGTGGGTGCGTAGCGGTTATGGATCGCAAGCATGTTGCCGTCGGGGTCATGGAAGAAGGCCTGATTACAGACGCCCGAGTCGAGCGTCTCGCCTCTGAATGTGACGCCGCGCTCCTCGAGGGTGGCGCGCGCGGCCGCGAAGTCCTCGACGTGCAGCTCGATGGGGTGATTGTTGGCGTGAAACTCCATGCCGAACGCGTCCGACTGCATCACGGCGATCGTCAGGTTCCCGGTCTCGAACTCACCCGCGGGCCGGTCTCCCCAGCGCTTGGAGAGCGGGAGGCCGAGGACGCCACCGTAGAAGTCCATCGCCGCGTCGAAGTCTCTCGTCGCGACGGTGATGAAATCGGTACCTGTGATCAGCGGTGCGGCAGAGGTCATGTGCTGGCTCCTTGGAGTTGGGGCGTGGCGGGCGAGCCCGAGTCTCCGGGCACAGTAGCTCCCTGCTGTCCGCGAGCGCCTCGGGCGTCCTCAGCCAGCCGGCTCGGCAAGGCTCCCGAGCGGAGATAGAGTGCCCGGAATGGAACGCTACGCCGCGTTTTTGCGCGGCGTCAACGTCGGTGCCCATCATCGCGTGAGCAACGCAGACCTGCAGAGGATGTTCACGGCCCTCGGTCTCCTCGACGTGGCGCCGTTCCGCACGAGCGGGAACGTGGCCTTCATGGCTGAACGCGGGCCTACCGGGAGGCTGACCTCGCGGATCGAGGACATGCTGGCACA
This sequence comes from Solirubrobacterales bacterium, assembly GCA_025963935.1. Classification (GTDB taxonomy): domain Bacteria; phylum Actinomycetota; class Thermoleophilia; order Solirubrobacterales; family Solirubrobacteraceae; genus Palsa-744. The sequence continues at coordinate 7,337 of JAOPZV010000296.1, read as the reverse complement.
GGAGCTCGGCTACGCCGTGAGCGCCTTCGTGCGCACTGCGCAGGAGGTCCGGACGATCGCCGCGATACAGCCGTTCCCGCCAGAGCTCGTACGGGCTTCTGCGGGCAAGCTCCAGGTGTCGCTGCTCGGTGCCCTCCCGGAGCCGAAGATGCGAGCGGAGCTGCTCTCGCTGGCGAGCGACAGCGACCTGCTCGCCTTCGGTGCGTGTGAGCTCTACTGGCTTCCGAGCGGCGGCATCCTCGACTCGCCGTTGGACCTCAAGGCGATTGACGGCCTGACGGGTCCCGCGACCAGGCGCACCAAGAACACCATCGAGCAGATCGCCGCCAAGCACTTCGCGGACTGACGTCGCTCGGCGGGTCCCGTCGGTCGCAGAGCATCCCGCGACGGCGGTGCCCCGTCGGCCCGACGCTGGATAGGCTCTGCGCGAATCGAGCGAGGAGGGGCATGTGGTGGAGCCGTACCCGCGGGGACGCAATCCCTTCGATGAGACGGGCGTCGAGCGAGACGCGGACGGCGTCGCGCGCTACCGCGACCGGCCGGCGTCGCTGGTGCACCTGCTGCGCGCCAGCGTAGAGCGGGATGCGAAGGCCACCGCGCTCGTCGTGCTGGGCGGCTCCTCGCTGAGCTATGGAGACCTCTGGGACCGCGCCGCACGCGTGGCCGGCGGGCTGCGGGCCACCGGGGTGCAGCGCGGAGATCGCGTCGCCGTCCGCCTGCCGAACGGCCTCGACTGGGTGATCGCGTTCTTCGGAGCGCAGCTGGCCGGGGCGGTGGTCGTGCCCGTCAACACGCGCTTCACCGAGGAGGAGGCCTCCTACGTCGTTGGGGACTCCGAAGCGGCGTTCACCTTCTCCCCGCAGGCCGCGCTGCCGGACGGGCCGCCGACCGCCGTCCAGGATCTCGGCCCGCACGACCTTGCGGCGATCTTCTACACGAGCGGCACCACGGGCTTCCCGAAGGGGGCGATGACCTCTCACGGCAACTTCGCCACCAACAGCGAGAACGCGATCAGGTGCCTGTTCGTCGACCGCGCCGAGGGCCCGGGGATCTCGACGCTCGTTTCGGTGCCGCTGTTTCACGTCACCGGCTGCAACAGCCAGCTGATCCCGGTGCTCGAGCTGGGCGGCCGCGTGGAGATCCTCACCAGCCCGCTGGACTTCGACGGGTTCTTCGAGGCCGTTGGCTCGCACGGCGTCAACCAGCTCGTGTCGGTGCCGGCGATCTACCACGCCGTCATCGGCCATCCACGGTTCGCGTCGCTCGAGGTCGCGGGCGTCCGCTGGGTCTCCTACGGCGGCGCGCCGATCGCGGAGAGCCTCGTCCGCCGCATCGAGCGGGCGTTCCCGAACGCGCGCGTCGGCAACGGCTTCGGCTTGACCGAGACGTCCTCGCTCACCTCGTTCCTGCCGCACGAGGAGGCCGCCGAGCACGCCGACTCGGTCGGCTTCGCGATGCCGGTCGTCGATCTCGCCATCGACGCACCGGACGGGGAATCGATGTCCCACCCACCCGTGGGCGAGCTGCTCGTTCGCGGCCCGAACGTGGTGGCCGGCTACTGGAACAAGCCGCAGGCCACCGCCGAGACGTTCGTCGACGGCTGGCTGCACACGGGCGACGTCGCGCGAATCGACGACGACGGACTGCTCTACATCGTCGACCGCAAGAAGGACATGATCAACCGGGGCGGCGAGAACGTCTACTCGATCGAGGTCGAAAACGCCCTCGCCGGCGCCCCCGGCGTCAGCGAGGCGGCAGTCGTCGGCGTCCCCGACGAGATGATGGGCGAGAAGGTAGGCGCGGTGGTCGTCCCGGCCGCCGGCGCGCCGATCGACATCGACGCGGTGCTGGCGCACTGCCGCGAGCGGCTCGCGGACTTCAAGGTCCCCCAGTACGTGGCCGTACGGGAGGATGCCCTTCCGCGCAATCCGGGCGGCAAGCTGCTGAAGAACCAGCTGCGCGAGGAGACGCAGTGGGGATCCCCCGTTCGCTGACCGACCACGAGGAGAGAGCCGCAACATGCCGACCGTAGAGACCGTTCAGGGATCCCTCGACGCAGACGAGCTGGGCCTCGTGCTCGTCCACGAGCACGTCCGCTTCCGCGACGAGGCGGTGGCGGCGCAATGGCCCGATCGCTACGACGAGGATGCCGCACTCAAAGCGGCGCTCGAGGCTGTTGTGGCTGCGAAGGCCAAAGGAGTGCAGACGATCGTCGATCCGACGGCGATGTTCGGCGGGCGCGACGTGCGCTTCATGAAGACCGTCGCCGAGCAGACCGGCGTGCGGATCGTGCCCTGCACCGGCATCTACAGCTATGACCACCTCCCCCACTACTTCGAGAACCGCGACGCGGACGTGATGGCCGAGCACTTCGTCTCGGACATCGAAGGCGGGATCCAGGGCACGGACATCAAGGCCGCTTTCCTGAAGTGCGCCGCCGACGCCGCAGGCGTGACCGAGAACATCGAGAAGATCCACCGCGCGGTCGCCCGTGCGAGCATCCAGACGGGCGCGCCGATCATGGCTCATTCGATGCCCGCCGTCGTCACCGGCCCGCGTCAGGTCGAGATCTTCGAGGAGGAGGGCGTCGACCTCGCGCGCGTGCAGATCGCGCACTGCGGCGACACCGACGACCTCGACTACATCGAGGGGCTGATCGCGAAGGGCGTGTACGTCGGCCTCGACCGCTACGGCCTGGAGATGTACCTGCCGATGGATAGGCGCAACGCCACGACGGCGGAGCTCCTGCGTCGCGGGCACGCCGAGCGCCTGATGGTCTCCCAGGACTTCTGCGCGACGATCGACTGGTTCCCACCGGAGGCCGCGGAGGCGTTCATGACAAGCGGAGCGATCCGCAACTGGTCGATGACGCTGGTGTTCGACGAGGTCGTCCCGGCGCTCCGCGAGCAGGGGGTGCTCGACGATGCAACCTTCCAGACGATCTTCGTCGAGAACCCGAGGCGCTGGCTGACCGCCTGATCCGCCGGCCGCTTGACAGGTGCGGCCTGACCGTGCTGGCGCGCGCCGGGCTCTCAGGCTGGCGCGACGAGCAGCTCGGGTCCCTCCATCTCAGGCTCGCCCGCCTTGTTGACGGCGGGATTCGCGGGTCTCGCGGCGAGGCGCTCTTCGGGAAGCGCCCCGCACAGCTCGAGCGCTTCCTCGGCGCCGAGCGCGGGGTCGAGCCAGGCCTGCTGGGCGTCTCGGTCGGCAAGGATCACGGGCATCCGGTCGTGGATGCCCGCCGCGATCCGATTTGGCGCAGCGTCGCAGGTCAGCAGCGAGACGCTCTGCACCCACTCGCCGCCGACCTTGGCCGGCGTCCACAGGGCCGCGAAGGCGAACGGGATGCCCCCGTCGACCTGGAAGTGGAACGGCTGCCGGGGCTCGCCGCGCCGCTCCGGTTTGAGCCACTCGAAGTAGCCGTCGGCGATCTGCAGCGCGCGGCGTGAGCCCTTAGGGATGAGCGCGCGGTAGGCGGGGCTCGTGGCAACGGTCTCCATCCGCGCGTTGATCATCTTGCCGGAGCCCTTCAGATCCTCGGCCCACGGCGGAACGAGGCCCCAGCGGAGCAGCCGCGCTTCCTGCGTGCCGTTTGGCGCGACGACCGCGAGGACCTCCTCGGTCGGCGCTACGTTGAAGCGCCTCGTCCCGGCATCGGACTCGATGGGCACCCTGAAGCGGTCGTTGAGTTCTTCAGGGCCGGCCGTGTTCGTGTAGCGCCCGCACATCCCACGAGCATAGGCCGCACGGCCTTGGCCTCGCGGCTACGGCGCCAGGCGAACGGGGAGCGTCTTCAGCTGGTTGAGGAACGGCGATTCGACGTACGCGGGCGCTCCGGCGAGCTCGATCTTTGGGTAACGACGCAGCGTCTCTTCGAGAAGCACCTTGAGCTCGAGCCGGGCGAGCGCCGTCCCGAGGCAGAAGTGGCGCCCACCGGCGCCGAACGCCTGGTGCTCGGGGTTACGGCGCACGTCGAAGCGGTCTGGGTTCTCGAACAGCTGCTCGTCGCGATTGGAGGAGACGTACCACATGACCACCTTCTCCCCCTTCTTGATCGTCTGGCCGTGCAGCTCGGTGTCGCAGGTCGCGGTGCGCCGGAAATGCGCGAAGGCCGGGAACATGCGCAGGGCCTCCTCGACGGCGCTCGGGATCAGCGACGGGTCCTCGAGCAGCTGCTGCTTCTGCGTGGGGTCCTCCATCAGGGCGCGCATCGCAGAGCAGTAGGTGGCCTTCGTCGAGTCGTTGCCGGCCGCCACCAGCAGGAAGAAGCCCATCACGATCTCGTGCTCCTCGAGCTTCCCGCCGTCGACCTCGGCATGCACGAGCACGCTCGTCAGGTCGTCCGTGGGTCGGGCCTGACGCTCCGCGATCAGCTTGCGGCAACGCTCGAAGATCTCCGGCACGTCGCGCTCCAGCACGCCGTCGATGCCGTTGGGATTGAGGTCCAGGTCGCCCGCGCCGAGCGTCGAGTTCATGAGGCGCGCCCAGATCTCGTCGTCCTCCTCAGGGATGCCCATGAAGCTGCCGATCACGCGGGACACGACCGGCTGGGCGACCTCGTTGACGAGATCGCACGCCTGGCGGTCGGCGAGCCGGTCCAGCACGCGGACAGCGATCGCCCTGATCTCCTCCTCGTGCGCGGCAATGCGCTTGGGGGTGAACCCCGACTGGAAGAGCGCCTTCAGGCGGTCGTGCTTGGGCGGGTCCATGCCGATGAACATCGCGCGGGTGAGCTCCAGCGGGAAGACCTGCGAGACGGCCGTGACCCCTCCGAGTTCGGACGAGTAGGTGCGAAAGTCGCGGCTCACCGTGTGAATGTCCTCCGGAGTGGTCACAGACCAGTAGCCGCTCTCCTCCGGGAACTCCGTGATCCGCTCGGTGAAATGCACCGGACACTCCCCGCGGAGCCGCTTGAAGAGCTCGTGCGGCGGGCCCTCCTGCCAGAGCTCGCGCTCGCCGACCAGGACGCTCTCGAGATCACCGCCAACCGCCGCCATCTGGACCTCCGTGATCGTTTGCCGCAGGGACGCGTGAGCGATAATACTGGCTGGCTGGCCAGTAGCGGGGGCGGGTGCTCAGTGCGGCGGACCGGGACCCGCACCGGCGAATGCCCGGCCGGCGAACAACAGCATCGCGTCGAGGTGTTCGCTGAGCGTTCCGAGGCTGTGCCCGCCGGGATAGATGGCGCTGTGAGCCTGCGCGCCGGCCGCACGCAGGCGTCGGGCAAAGGCGGGATCCTCCGCCGGGTCGGCCACCGGATCGGCGGCGGCGCCATAGACAAATGCGTGGAGTCCGAGGCGCGAGATGACGGGCCGGTCGGCGCGCAAGTCCCGGTCGAGGTTGTTGAAGTAGCCCAGCCAGCTCTCGGCGACGGAAAAGCGGTAGGGGTTGGCGAGCGCGGCGTGCATCGCGCCGAAGCCGCCCATCGAGTTGCCGGCCACCCCGCGAGCCGCCCGCGTGGCGATCGTGGGCAGCATGCGGTCGACCATTTCCTGCACTTCGAGCACATAGCTCGCGCTGCGCCGTGCGCCCAGGTCCCGCCAGTTCTCCATGCCGGGCCGGTCCTGGATCATCACGGCGATCATCGGAGGAACGGCTTTGGTCGTGATCAGGTGGTCAAGGCTCGTCTGCAGCCCGATTTCCAGAAAGGCGCTCGCGTGCCCGTTCTGGCCGTGCAGGAGGTACAGGACGGGGTAGCGGCTCGTGGTGCTCGCGTAGCCGGGCGGGAGATACACGAGGAACGAGCCGGCGGCGCCACCGAAGGCGACCGACGGATAGCTGGCCGCGACAATCGAGCTTCCCGCTGCGTCGCTGCTCACCGGAGTCAGCGGCGGCGGCAGAGGAGGAGTGGGCGCCGGGCTGACGGTCGCCGTGGCGGTGACCGACCCGCCGGGTGCGCCGCCCACGCCGACGAGCCGCCCGACGCCCGCGGGCCCGTTCAGGGCCAGCGTGGCACCGAAGGCGGCCAGGCCGCTGAGCACCGCGCCTAGGCCGAGCCGCCTGCGGAGAACCTGCTCCGGCTGCCAGGTGGCCCGCCCTGTCGCCATGGCAGGCTCCAGGCGCGGGGGACGTGCCGGCACCCACGGCGGTGGCTCGAACTCGACGACCGCTCCCCGGACGCCGGGCCAGCTCCAGTCGCCGAGGCTCTCAAGCCATACGTGGGGGCGTGAGGAGTGCGCTCCGGTTTGCATCCTGCGGATTGAACGGAAGCTTCGGCCCGAAAGCCAACCCCTGCACGAAGGCGCCCACGCTCAGCCGGTGCTCCAAACCTGTCCGGTGTCGCCGAAGCCGAGTGCCTGCCTGGTTGCTTCGGTCAGGTCGAATTCGCGGCCGGCGACGTACGGTCCACGGTCGACGACCGGCACGCGCACCGAGCGACCGCCGTAGCGCAGCGTCACGAGCGTGCCGCACGGAAGCGTCTTGTTTGCCACGCCGAGCGTGTTGCTGGTCAAGGAGCCGCCACATGCCAGGCCGCCACCACCGCCATACCACGATGCGTCCGCCAGGTGGAAGACGTTCAGGCGGCCGAGGCGGCGGCGGGCGCCGAGATCGAGGCGATCGCCTGCGAAGCGAAGCCTGACCGAGCTGCTGCCGATCCGATGCGCGACGAAGCTCAGCCGAAAGCGGCCCGTCGCGTCGGTGCGCGCGCGAGCCAGCGTGCTCCAGCCACGGCGACCGAGCGCCTGCATCGCGACGACCCGCCCGGGCAGGCCCGATCGTGGCGTCTGGAGCAGGGCGCCGGCCACGCTCACGCGATGGCCGTCGAGGACGTTCAGCTGGGAGCTGCGCACCTTCAATGCGGTGCGCATCGGTCGCGCACTGAGCGCCGGAGCTGCCGAGGAGATCTCGACCGGGGTCAGTGCGGACGCGGGCTGCCCCAGCGTCGCGGGGACGTACATGTTTTGAAACAACCTCCTTGGGTGGCCGCCTACGGGGTTAGCTGTCGGGCTCACGCTCGGCCGCATCACGCGAACGGGACGCGTGTCAGCCGGGCGTTACAGCCGCATCCAGCGGCCGATTCGCCCCATCTGGACCGCACAGCGCGGGCCAGCATTGGGTCCCCCGATCGCCCTCCATCCACGGAGGCGACTCGGCGAGTCGAACAATTGTTCGTATGCTAGGTGCCATAACGCCCCGCCTGTGTGACGACGGTCACATATATCCCTTCACGGGGGGTATGGGGGTCTAGGTGCGAGCGGGGCGCTCATCGCGCACCGCCTATGGCGGTTCCCACAAAGCAAGCAGCACCAGCACCGAGCCCACCAGCACGCGCACCGGCGAGACAGTCGCCGCGATGCTTGCGCCGAGAGCGCCGATAACGGTTCGCTGAGTCGGGC
>JAOPZV010000289.1 GCA_025963935.1 Solirubrobacterales bacterium | reverse complement strand
GGCGCCCGCTGTCCCGCTCCGGGCGCGGCGGGCGGCAATGGGGACATGCATGCCGAGACGCGCCACGCGCGCAGGCGCCTCTACCTGCTCGCGCGCGTGGTCGTCGCGCGCCACTACCGCCGCGAGCTGACGCTCGCAGTCGTCGCGCGCACCGTCGCGAGCTCTCCCCGTCAGCTGCAGCGCGCGTACGCCGAAGTCGGCGAGATGAGCTTCAGCGAGGACCTGCACTCGCGGCGCATGGCCGCGGCGGCGGAGCTGCTTCTCGAGCAGCGCTCGATCCCCGTCCGCGACGTCGCGCGCCTCGTCGGCTACCGCCAGGCGCCACACTTCGCGCGCGCCTTCCGCCGCCGGTACGGGATGTCACCGGCGCGCTTTCGCGAGAACGCAAAGTGACAGCGTGGGAGGATGGGTCTTCTTTTGGATAGCGAGGACGGACCGATGGCTTGTCCTCCACACGGCGAGGAGCAGCGATGTCGACCATGCAGAGCAACGACCTGAAGGGTCAAACGGCGCTTGTGACGGGCGCGACGTCTGGCATCGGAAAGGCGGTCGCGTCGCGGCTCGGTCTCGACGGCGCCGAGGTCATCGTCCATGGCCGCGACGCCGAGCGTGGCTCGAAGGTCGTCGACGCGATCACGGCCGCCGGCGGCAGCGCACGGTTCGAGGCGGCCGATCTGAGCGACGCCGAGGATGTCAGGCGTCTCGCCCAAGTGGTCGGGGACGTCGATGTGTTGGTGAACAACGGCGGGTTCTCCGCGTGGGGACCGACCGGCGACTTCGACATCGACAAGTTCGACGCCATGTTCGCTACCAACGTCCGAGCGCCATTCGTGCTCGTGGGCGCGTTCGCGCCGGGGATGGCCGCCAGGGGCAAAGGCAGCATCATCAACATGAGCAGCATGGCCGGCCAGGTAGGGCTCGTGGGTGGAGCGGCCTACGGGGCCACGAAGGCGAGCTTGGCGTCGATGACGCGGGCCTGGGCTGCGGAGTACAGCCCGAGCGGAGTGCGCGTCAATGCGATCGCTCCCGGCCCCGTCTACACCGAAGGCTCGCAGGACGATCTCATCACGGGGCTCGGGGCAACGACGCTTGTCGACCGCGCCGCCAAGCCCGAGGAGATCGCCGAGGTGATCGGCTTTCTCGCCTCGCCTCGAGCGAGCTACGTGACCGGTGCCCTCGTCGCGGCTGACGGCGGCCGCACCGCAATCTGACCACATGACCGCGTGACCCGCGATCGATCCGGGAACGGACCTGACGCCTCGGCCGCGATGGCGGACCAGACGCGGACCCTGCGCAACAGCATCATCAGCCTCGTCGTGTTCTTCGTGCTGCTCGCGGGGCTGCTGACCGGCGTCCCCGGGCTGCGCACCGCCGCGGACCGCATAACCGACGCGAATCCCGTATGGATCGGTGGCGGGATCGTCCTGGAGATCCTCTCCTGCATCGGCTACGTGGTGCTCTTCGAGCTGGTCTTCGGCATGCTGAACCGGCGGACCGCGACCCGCCTGTCCCTGTCGGAGCTCGCGATGAACTCCGTCGTGTCGGTGAGCGGGCTCGCCGGGATAGCGCTCGGCGCGTGGGTGCTGCGCAGCGAGGGTGTGTCAGTCGAGCGCATCGCCAGGCGCTCGGTGCTCATCTTCGTCCTCACCAGCGCGGTCAACGTGGGTGCGGTCGTGTTGATCGGCTTGCCCATGTGGCTCGGCCTGCTGCCCGGTTCGCACAACCCCCTGCTGACGCTCGTGCCGGCCCTGGCCGCGCTGGCGACGATCATCGGCGTCATCGCGCTCGCCGCCTGGGCGCGGCGCGCAGCGCAGCGCAGGAGTCTCGAGCGGGGCCGCCTCGCGGTCGCTCTGACGGCCCTCAGCGGCGGCGTGTTCGAAGCCATCGCGCTGATCCGCCGACACGACTGGAAGCTGCTCGGCGCCGTCACCTACTGGCTGTTCGACAACCTGGTCCTCTACGCATGCCTCGCCGCCTTCGGCCACACCCCGTCCTTCTGGGCGGTCGCGATGGCCTACCTGGTCGGCATGCTCGCCAACACGGTGCCCGTTCCAGGCGGGTTCATCGCCGTGGAAGGCGGTCTGGTGGGGATGCTCTTCTTGTTCGGACTGCGACCCGCCTCGCAGGTGATCGCAGCAGTGGTCATCTACCGTGCGATCTCGCTGTGGATACCCGCCGCGATCGGCTCGCTCGCCTTCCTCAGCCTGCGGCGGGAGATCGGCAAGCCGCTCGCCACCGTCGCGCCCGGCTAGCGCGCCGGGCAGCCCCGCAGGCGCCTGGAGCGGCCTCAGCCCTCTGCAGCGCCCCCAGCCCCCTGCGGCGGCCTCAGCGCCGTGCAGCGGCCAGTCCGCTATTCGACGAGCGCCGTCGCGAACGCTGTCGCGGCGGCCGCCCGCTGGCAGGCGCGTCCGGGGAGATGGTCCATCACGCGCTTCAGCTGGGCGTCCATCGGGCCGGACAGCCCCGGGCAGTAGATCGGCGCGGGCAGCTTGCCCGTTGCCGTCCCGGGCGCGTTCAGCGGCCGCAGCTGTTCGGCCGCATACAGCGCATGGGGGAACGTGTCCGAGAAGACGTCGATCGCCACGCGGCCGGTGTACAGCTCGATCGAGCGGCCTTCGTCGTAGACGGTTGCCGGCACGCCGCGGACCACGATGTTCCGCTGCGGGCCGAGCGTCGCGTTGGAGTGCAGGCGGTAGATGACCGTCGTCACCTGCAGCGGCAGCAGGCAGCTCCCGCCGCCGAAGACGCCCTTCGTCTGGACGCAGTCCCCGTAGTAGACACTGTCGCCGACCGTGTTGATGTAGCCCTTCAGCCCGTCCACCGCCGCGAGAGGATGCCCGGCGAAGGTCCGCCCGGCCCAGTACAGGCGGTAGTAGGGGAACGTCTGCGCTTCCGCCAGCTCGCCCGAGACGATCGGGCGCGGATGGGCGGTCGCGCACCCGCCGGCCGCCGCCGCCAGGCCGGTCGCGGCCAGGATGGCAGCGGCGCGGGCCAGGCGGATCATCGGTCCTGTGGACTTCGCGGCGCTCATCGCCGTCATTATCCTTGCGTGCCGATCCGAAGCACAGCTACTTCCGGGCCTTTCGACGGTTCACACGGGTACGCATCTGCCACTGCACTGGTGGATGAACCGGGGTCCGGTGGGGTAGCACGCCGGACCCCGGTCGATCTTCTCGCCGGCGTGCGGCGCCTCGCGCCGCCGCCGGCCGTGGTCCTTGCGGCCGCCCTGCTGGGGCTGTGGCTGATCATCGACCCGCGCACGCCGGACCTCGCCGCGCAGGTGTATCGCGTGGACCTGTTCCGCCAGCTGGGTTTCGCCGTGTGGGACGAGCACTGGTACGCGGGCCATCATCTGCCCGGCTACAGCCTGCTGTTCCCGCCGCTCGGCTGGCTGCTCGGAATCCGCGTGCTGGGCGTCCTGGCGGTGCTCGCATCGGTCACCCTCTTCGAGCGGCTGACCCGCGCCGTCTACGGGCATCCCGCCCGCCTCGCCGCGTGCTGGTTCGCGGTCGCCGCGGTGGCCGACGTGTGGGTCGGACGCGTCGCATTCGCGCTCGGAGTGTCGATCGCGCTCGCCGCCGCGCTCGCCCTGCTGCGCCGGCGC
>JAOPZV010000284.1 GCA_025963935.1 Solirubrobacterales bacterium | reverse complement strand
GCCGCTCGCGCGGAACGTCGCCGACTTGATCCCCGCTTCCTCGCCCGCGCCGGCCTCGAGCAGCTCGACCTGAAAGCCGCGGCGCTCGGCCCAGCGCATCTCCATCCGCAGGACCATCGCGGCCCAGTCCTGCGCATCGGTCCCCCCCGCTCCAGCATTGACGGTGACGAGCGCGTCGCCCGTGTCGTAGCGGCCCGAGAAGAGGCGCTGCTCCTCCAGCGCGGCGAGGCGCTCCTCGACCGACGCGATCTGCTCGTCGACCTCCGCCTGCAGCGATTCCTCCTCGACGGCCATCGCGACCAGCCCGTCGAGGTCCTCGACGTCCGACTGCAGAGCGGTGAACGTCTCGAGCCGCCGCGTGGCGCGGGCGTGCTCCGCGGTCACCGCCGCGGCCCGCTCCGAGTCATCCCAGAAGCCCGCCGCGCCCATCTCGCTCTCGAGCGCCGCCAGGCGCTCAGCCACCCCAGCCGGGTCAAAGATAGTCCGAGAGCAGCTTCAGCTGTTCACGGATCGCAGCGAGGCGCTGCGGTGTCGACTCACTCGGGGCAGTGGTAGCCATACCCCCACGCTATCAACCGGAAGACAGTGCGGAGCGCGGCGCCGGCGCCGGCTGTAGCCAGGACGATGGGCTCGCCTCAAACGCGCCACTCAAGCCCAAATGCATTGACCGGATCGGCCAGCCCCTTCAGCTGCAGCCTGCCGAGCGCTTTGAACCGATAGTCACCGCGGCTGCCCACGAGCGAGCGCACAATCTCCGACAGGATGATCTGGCCCGAGCCGGCTTGGTCGCACAGGCGCTTGGCAACCACGACCGGCTTTCCGAAGTAGTCGCCGTCCGCTCTCATCACCTCTCCGGCGTTCAAACCGATCCGCAGGCCCATGGCCCGGATGCCGACGTCGCTGCCATGCGCGGTGAGGCGCCGCTGCATCGCGACCGCGCAAGCGACCGCGCCGATCGCACTGGAGAACGCGAGCATCAAACCGTCGCCGAGGCTCTTGACCTCCTCGCCGCCGTTCTCCATAACGGCTCGCCGCAGGATCGCGAAATGCTCGTTCATCAGCCGACCACCCGCGTCGTCGCCGACACGGTCGATCAGCTCGGTGGAGCTCACGAGGTCGGTGAAAAGCAGGGTGGCGGTTCCCGTCGCGGTGGCCGGATCGCCGATTGTCGTGCTGCCCCGCCGTCCGCTACTCGCGTCATCGAAGCTCAGCTCCGTGTGCCCGACCCGCATCACGTCGCCATGGCGTAGGCGGCGACGGCCCGCCACACGTTCTCCGTTCACGAACGTGCCGTTGCGAGACACGCCGTCGTCGCTGATCAGCCAGTGAGACCCAAGCCGGACGGCCTCCGCGTGCAGCAGCGAGACGCTTCGGTCCCACGGCAGCGATATGTCAACCTCGCGCCCGCGGCCGATAGTCACAGTGCCGCTCTCCTCGAGGGCGTGCACGTGATAGGTCCCTTCGTCGTCGCGATATGCCAAGAAGGGCACCATCCGACGCCTGAGCCCCCCCGCGTCGCTCAGCTCGCTGGCAGTGGGGGAAGACTGTGTCACCTAGGCGTTTCCCCGTGCTTGATTCAGCCGAGCGTGCTCGCCGCGCTGTCCGCTGCCGCGAGGTGCCTGCCGGCCCGGCGGCTCCCACCCACGGCCGTTGCGCCTTCGATGGCGCCACACATGAACAGTTCGCTCGCGGGGGTCACCTGTTCGGCACTCTCCCGAAGCGTCGCGGTGTAGATCGCCCCACCTGCATCCGGGCTCGTGAGCGAGGCGGTCGTCTTGGAGGTGCTCAGCACCCCGCAGAGGGCCGGCGCCGTGGCCGTCCCGGGCACGCTCTTGTTGAGCTCGCTGCGATCGAGCACGCCGCTGTAGATGCCGCTGTGGTCGTAGTCGACGCCGTGCACCACGACAACGGCGTTGTTCTGGCGGATATAGGCCGCGACCGGAGGCGGCAGCGTGATCGTCCGCGTGTAGCGGATGTTCCCGCCCGTGGGGTAGCGAGAGAACGTCAGGATGCTGGACGTGCTGGTGTCCCCTCGCGTCGTCAACGCCTGTACGGGCGCGCCGTAGTAGTTGATCCCGTCGGTGGTGCTGATCGAGCGATGCCCGTTGTGCGGCCGCGCGGCTGAGGTGGGCGGGCACTGGCCTTTCCCGCCACCGTGGATGTGCAGCGCGTGCCCCAGTGCCTCGTTGTAGTCCAGCCCGTTGGTTGTCAGGGTGACCTTCGCGACGTGCCCCGTCAGACGTACCGTGACGTCGCCGGACCCGGTGACGTGGTTCGTCGGCACCTGGGCGAGCGCCGCCGTGGACGGCGTGCCGGAGCTGCTCTTCTTGGACGAGGAGGACGACAGCAGCACGACCGCGACGACGGCCGCCACCGCGGCTGCCCCCAATGCGACGTACAACGGGTGCCCGGCAACCCACCCGCCGGCGCCCCGCCTGTTGCTGCGACCGCCCCCGCCGGGCGGCTCGGCACCGGCCGGCGGCCATTGGTCCTCGCCGCGCGCCGCCACCGGCGCGGGCTCCGGGGAGCCGG
>JAOPZV010000262.1 GCA_025963935.1 Solirubrobacterales bacterium | reverse complement strand
TACGCCGAGCCTTCGCTGGCCGGCGACGCCGAGGGCGGCGCCCCCTAGGCGGAGCGCCGCCCCCTAACGCGAAGCGGCGCCCCCTAGCGCGGAGCGCCGCCCCGGCCCGCCCGGAGCGCTACGGACGCGCTTCGAGGACGAGGTTGAACGGCGTCTCCGTCGCCCGGCGGAAGCGCGTGAAGCCGCCCTCGGTGACCACCTCGCGCAGCCGCGCCTCGCCGGCCTGGGCGCCCAGTGCGAGCCCCACCTCCTGGTCGCGCGAGGCGGGAGTGCACACGAGCGTCGAGGCGCCGTAGAACACGCGCCCCACCGGGTTGAGGTTGTCCTGCAGCCGGTCGCCCGCGAACGGCTCGACGATCAACCACGTCCCGTCCTCTGCCAACGTGCCAAGCACATGCGCCGACGCGCCGACGGGATCGCCCATGTCGTGCAGGCAGTCGAACATCGCCACGAGGTCGTAGCCGTCGCCCGGGTACCCCTTCGCCGGGGCCACCTCGAAGCTCACGCGCCCGTCCAGCCCCGCCTCGCAGGCGGACTTGCGGGCGTGCTCGATCGACGGCTCGTGGTAGTCGAAGCCGACGAACTCAGAGCGCGGGAATGCCTGCGCCATGAGGATCGTCGAGGCGCCGTGGCCACAGCCCACGTCGGCGACGCGCCCGCCCGACTCGAGCTTCTCCTGCACGCCGTCGAGCGCCGGGATCCACGAGGTGATCAGGTTCGCCGAGTAGCCCGGGCGGAAGAACCGCTCGGTGCCGGCGAACAGGTCGTGGTGATGCTCGTGCCAGCCCACGCCATGACCGTCGCGAAACGCGTCGGCGATCTTCTCCTCGTCCTTGGTCAGGGCGGTGGAGAGCTGGAACGCGCCGGGTACGAACGCGGGGCTGCCCTCCTGCGCCAGAGCGAACGACTGCTCCGGCGTCAGGCGGAACAGGTCCTCCTCGGGCTCGTACGTGACGTATCCTCCGGCCGCCTGGTTTGAGAGCCACTCCCTCACGTAGCGGGCATCTGTGTTGGTGCTGGCGGCGAGCTCCTCGGCGCTGAGCGGCACGCCGTCGGCCATCGCCCGATACAGGCCGAGGCGGTCGCCGATCACGACGAGCGCCGCGCTGAGCGATGCGCCGAGGTCGCCGACGAATCGGCCCATGAACTCGTTGAGCTTGCCTTCATCGATCGTCTGCTCGACTGCTGACATGTTGTGCTCCTTCTCGTTGGGTTGTGCTTGGTTCGCTTGTTCGGTTGCGGGCTGGTCGCTCAGCGCTCGTCCCACACCTGGACGATCGTCTGATCGCCGATCAGCCCCTCCTGGAGCTCGATCACGGTCGCGCACAGCACGTTCGTGCCGTCCGCGTAGCGGCACGCCTGCGTGTACGCAACACCGCTCTCGTCGCTGACCGTGTGATCCACCGAGTGCGTCATGTCGCGGCCATAGGTGTCCTCCAGCCACGCCTTGATCTCCTCGTGTGTGCTCAGCACTCGCGGCGAGCCCGGCTGGGAGACCCGGTCGGTGATCGTGACCGTCGCCTGCGGTGCGTACATCGACAGCTGCGTCGAGGCATCGCGCTGTTCGGCTGCCCGCGTGAAGCGCTCGAGGTCGAATGTCGTGATGGTGCTCATGGCCCTCTCCTTCGTCGTGTGTTTAGGGTGCCGCGCGTTGCACGATGAGGGGCGTCCGTCTCCCCACCGTCAAACGAGCGTCAAAGCGCGCAGCGGTACGCTTGACGTCGTGCTTCGGGCGCGCCTGTTAGGGGGGCTAGACGTCGAGCTGGACGGAGTCGTGATCGACTCGCCGGCCTCGCAGCGCCCATGGGCGCTGTTCGCCTATGTCGCGCTCGCCCCGCGCCCCGTGGCACGCGGCGAGCTCGCCAGCCGTTTCTGGCCGGACGTGCTCGATCAGAGCGCGCGGGCGAGCCTGCGAAGCGCGCTGTGGGCGCTGCGACGTCAGCTCGGGGAGTCGCTGCTCGTCGACGGCGAGCGGGTTGCGCTGCGCGACGACGGAGGGCTGTGGATCGACGTCAGAGAGTTTGAGCGGCTCGCCGCCGAGGAACCGGCCCGGGCGCTCGAGCTGTGCCGTGGCGAGCTGCTCGAGGGCCTCGAGGAAGAGTGGGCGCTCGCGGCCCGCGACAGGCACCGCGACCGGGTGATCGAGCTGCTGGAGGAGCTGGCGCAGGACGCCGAGCGACGCGGCGAGCCGGGAGACGCGATCGACCTCACGCGGCGCCAGGTGGAGTGCGACCGCTTCGACGAGGAGGCGCATCGCCGCCTGATCGCTCGCCTGGACGCGGCGGGTGACCGCGGCGCGGCGCTGCGCACGTTCAAGAGCCTTGCCGAGCGCCTGCAGCGCGAGCTCGGGGTGGCGCCGTCGGCACGCACGCGTGAGCTGGTCGAGTCGCTCCGCGCGGTGACACCCGCTCCAGACGCGAGCGGCGCGCCCCTGGCGATGCCCGGACTGCTGCCCCTTGTCGGGCGCGAGCGGGAGCTCGCCCAGCTCGACGAGGCGTGGCGAGCGGCGGCCGAGGGAAACGGCGGCGTGGCGGTGATCCGTGGCGAGGCGGGGATCGGCAAGAGTCGCCTCGCCAGCGAGCTGAGGCTGCGAGCGAGCGCCGGCGGCGGCATCACCGCTGCCTGCGCAGCACTCGACCTGGGCGGCGTCGCGCCCCTCAGCCTGTGGGCCGAGATCACCCGGGAGCTGTTGCCGTCGCTCCCCGCACCGCCGGCCGATGTGGCTTGGCCCGACGACGTCGCACCGCTGGCCGCGGACCTTCCGGCGCATTTCCTGCGCAGCGGGATCCCGAGCAGCGCAGTCGCGCCGGACCTTCAGCGCACCCGGCTGTTCGAGGCGGTCGTCGCAATGCTCGGCTGGGCGGCGAGGCAGGCGCCGCTGCTGCTCGTGCTCGAGGACGCCCACAGCGCGGACGGGCCCAGCCTGGAGCTCGCCGGCTATGTCGCCCGCCGCCTGGCGGGACAGCGGGTGCTGATGCTGATCACCCGCCGGGATCTCCCGCACAGCCCCGACGCCGATCTCCTCGAGCACGCGCTCCGAGCGCGCGGGCTGCTGGCGTGCGAGCTCGACCTCGCCCCGCTGTCGCCGGATCCCGTGGCGGCGCTCGCGCGTACCGCCGCGCAGCTGAGTGAGGAGGACGTCGGCCGCGTCGTCGAGCTTGCCGACGGCAACGCGCTGCTCGCGGTCGAGGCCGCCCGCGCGCTGGAGCGCGGAGGCGACGGGGTCGCCTCCAGCCTGCGCGGGTCGGTGCGCGCCACCATCGCGCCGCTCTCCGGGGAAGTGCGGGACCTCCTGGAGATCCTCGCCGTGGCCGCACGCCCGCTCGATTCTCGGGAGATCGGCCAGCTGCCGCTCGATGACCCCGAGCAGTCAGCCGATCACGCCATGCAGACCGGCATGCTGCTGTTCGCCGACGGCCGGGTCGGGTTTCGCCACGCCCTGTTACGGGACGCGGTCTACGAGGAGATCGCCGGGCCGCGCCGCAGCGGCCTGCATCGGCGCTGGGCCGACACCCTCATCGCCAGCGAGCAGGCCGGGGCGATCGCCCGGCCGGCCGAGGTCGCCCGTCAGCTTCGCCTCGCCGGCGCCGACCGCGAAGCGGTTCACCACCTCGCCCGCGCCGCCGCCGACGCGCGGAGCGTCGCTGCTCTCGAGCAGGCGGGGGACTATCTCGAAGAGGCCCTCACGATCACGCCGGAGCGCGCCGATCTGTGGCTGGAGCTGGGCGAGCTGGAGGCATGGCGCGTGCGCCGCCAGCAGGCCGAGAAGGCATTTGAACGTGCGCTGTCGCTGTCGGAGTCCGAGGAGCCGCTCACCGTGGCGCGCGCGTGGCTCAGGCGCGCCCGCGCCTACCACGGATCGATCTGCCTCCCGCGCGCGGTGCTCGAGAGCTCCCGCAACGCCATCGAGCTTCTCGAGCGCTGTGAGGAGAGCGCGCGCGAGGAGCGAAGCGAGGCGCTCGCGGGCCAGGCGTGGGCGGAGGCCGTCGCAGGCGACGTCGAGGAAGCGGAGCGGCTGCTCGTCGAGCTGGGCGCCGACCGCCAGGACGGCGACGATCTGCGCGTCTACGACGTGGGCCACGCGCGCGCCCTCACGTTGATGCGCCAGGGCCGATTCGTCGATTCCTATGGGCCGTCGATCGCGTCCGGTGAGGCGATCGGCCGCGCAGGGCGCCCCGATCTCACGTACGGGTGCTGGGCGAACGCCGCAGGAGCCGCGACCGCCGCGGGCGAGCACGAGCGGGCACTCGAGTTCC
>JAOPZV010000252.1 GCA_025963935.1 Solirubrobacterales bacterium | reverse complement strand
GCCTCGCAGGCGCCGCCTGGGCGGGGCGCCGCGGACGCGCTCGAGCTGGCCGAGCGCTGCGACGCGGTCGTAGTCAGCGACGAGGAGCGCGCGGGCTGCGCCGGGCTGATCGCGGCCGCGAGGGGAGGGGGCGCGGTCGTCGCGATCACCGCCGGTCCGGGTCCGGCCACGGTCCTCCTGCCGGATGGCCGGGAGCTCCAATCGCCGGTAGCGCCGCTCGAGGACCCTCGCGCCGACCTGGGGGCAGGGGACGTGTTCGCGGCCGCCTTCTTCGTGGCGCTCGCCGAGGGACAGCCGCCGGAGCGCGCGGCGGCGTTCGCGAGCGCAGCGGCTGCCGTGCGGATGCAGGGGCTCGGCCCGGGCGCGATCGGCGCGCGCCCGGAGATCCTCGAGCGGCTGAACGCAGCGGGCGCCGGGCGCTAGCTTCCTGCAGGGGCAGCGAGCGCCGTGTCGATCAGCCGTTCGAGCTCGTCTCGCGTGAGCTCCTCGACGTGTCCGCAGGCCCGCGCGGCCAGCAGGAGGCTCCCGCCGACCGGAGCCAGCTTGACGGCGGTGACCTCGGCCTGCGGGGCGTGCTCGTGGATGGCGCGTGTGAGCGGCTGGAGGAACACGCGCCCCGCCTTGTAGGCGCTGCCGATGAGGCCGACGGGGAATGGGCGGGCATCCGCCGCAGACCCCTCGGCGAGCCCGGTCATGCGGATCACGGCGGCGATCTGCCCGCAGAGCTCCCGCGCTCCACGCTCGTAGAGCTCGCACGCGACCGCGTCGCCCGACTCCGCGATTCTCGCCGTCTCGGTCGCGAACGCGGCAATTTCCCCCTTGGTGAGCGGCTTGGAGTAGACCAGGCTGGCAAGCGCCTCGACGCTCGGCGCGCCGAAGAAGGCCGGCGCGGCGTCGCTGAGGGCGGTCGGCGGCCCAGACGCCTCGCGGTCGCGCAGCGCGGCCTTGATCGACTGCAGCCCGAACCAGTAGCCGGATCCCTCGTCGCCGAGCAGATGGCCCCAGCCGCCGGCCCGCCACGCGCGACCGTCGGCGCCGACTCCGAAGACGTTCGACCCGGTGCCGGAGATCGTGGCGAGGCCCGGTCCGGCGCCGGTGGCGGTGGCCCATGCACCGACGACGTCGTTGACGACGATCCAGCCGCCGGTCGTGGCGGCGCGCACCTGGGCGGCGATCGCGTCCGTGTCGGTCCCGGCGATGGCGAGCACCGCCGCGGCGAGATCGCCGCGCTCGATCCCGGCTCGCTTGATCGCCCGGTCGGCCGTCTCGAGCAGCGCGTCGACCGCGGCGCGCGCGCCCACCGCGTCCTCGTTGCTCGGGCCGCCGTGTGCCAGGTGCAGCGCCTTCGTCTGCAGGTCGAGCACGGCGGCGAGGGTCTTCGTCGCGCCGCCGTCGACGCCCATCACGAAGCGCGCGTCGGGACGCGGGTGCGGGCGCATGATCGCGTCGGGCAGCTGGACGAGCGGGTCTCGCTTCATGGGCGCCATCCTCCCAGGATCGGGGAGTCGGGGCTAGGATCAACGCGATGTCCACGACGGCGATCTTCCCCGGGACGCCGGCGCGCGCGGGGATGTACGAGTCCTTCTACCTGCGCGCGGTCTCTCCTGTGGAGCCGATCGGCGTGTGGATCCGCCACACGGTCCACAAGCGCCCTGGACGGCGAGCCACAGGGTCGGTGTGGTGCACGGTCTTCGACGCCGGCGCCACGCCGTTCATGGACAAGGTGACGAGCGAGCTTTTGACTGCGCCGGCGGACGGCTGGATCTCGGTGGCGGGATCGCAGATGGACGCCGGTGGGGCCGAGGGCGGCTGCGGGGCGGCTCGCTGGTCACTGCGCTTCGCCACCGAGGAGCCGCAGCTGCGCCATCTCACGCCGGACTGGCTCTACCGCATGCCGCTGCCGCGCACGAAGCTCACGAGCCCGGCGCCGGCCGCTCGCTTCGACGGCGTCGTGGAGATCGAGGATCGCGACCCGATCGATCTCCACGGCTGGCCGGGCATGGTCGGCCACAACTGGGGCTCCGAGCACGCCGAGCGCTGGATCTGGCTGCACGGCGTGGCCTTTGAGGGCGAGCCCGACGCGTGGGTCGACGTCGCGCTCGGCCGCATCAGGCTGGCCGGCCGGATGACGCCGTGGGTCGCAAACGGCGCGCTGTCGCTGGACGGGCGCCGCCACCGCGTCGGTGGCCTGCGCGCGCGCGGCGTTCAGGTGCGGGAGAGCGTGGAGGGCTGCGTGCTGGCGCTCGGGGGCGAGGACGGCCTCTCGCTGCAGGTGCGCGTCGCGGCTCCCGCTGGCTGCTCGGCGGGCTGGCGCTACGCAGACCCGGACGGCGGCGAGCACGACGTGGTCAACTGCTCGATCGCGGCCGTTGAGATGGATCTGCAGGCCAGGACGATGCCGCGCAGAACGCTGCGCTCGCCGCACGGTGGGGCCTACGAGCTCGGCATGCGCGAGCGCGACCACGGTGTGCCGATCGCACCGTTCTCCGACGGCTGAGCGCTTGCTCTAATCACCCGTCCACGCGCGACACGGGCCCTCACGGCGCTCGCGGCAGCCGTCGATGCCCGGTTGAAGGGGGCAAAAGCCATGCCACAGCGACTTCAGCGAGGTTCCATCGCACCGGGGAGACGATCCACCGAGGGACAACGACCGAGCGCGCGCGCCGGATTCGAGGTGATTCGGTGATACCAGAGTCGGTTGATGAGGACGCCCGCAACGTCGCGATGGCGGCCGAGGCGCTGCTGCGAGACCATCCCGACGCGCTGATCGCGGGGCTCGCGTCGAACGGGCTGATCGTGCCCGTGCCGAAGACCGTTGGGCTGTGGGGGCAGTTGTCCATCGAGGGACGGGCCGTGTTCGACGACGTGGTCGCAAGCGACCGAAAAACCGTCGCGGAGCTGTGGGTGCGCGTCCAGCGTGAGGGGGCGGCGGCCGGGAAAGTGCGGATGCTAAGCCGGCCTTCGAGCTGGGTGACGCTGCATTTCCTCGACACACGGGACGTCCACGGCGTGCTGCTGTGCGTGATCCTGCCGAGCGACCAGGAGGGCGAGGACGCCGGCGTCGAGGAGGAGGCAGTGGTAGCCGCCCCGCGCTTCTGCTCGCTGATGGAGGACGAAGGCGCGAACGTGCTGGAGTGCGACGACGCGTTCACGGCGATGTTCGGCTACACCGCCGAGGAGCTGATGGGCAAGTCGGTGCTCGACCAGATCCATCCCGAGGACCAGGGCCGCGCCGTGGAGGGATGGCTGTCGGTCCTCTCGAGCCGCCGTGCTCAGCAGACGCGACTGCGGCGCCGCCGCAAGGACGGCACGTGGCTCTGGGTGGACACGACGCTTCACAACTACCTCAACCAACCCGACCGCAACTACGTGCTCGTCGAGATCATCGACGCCTCGGCGGAGATGGCAGCCCAGGAGGCACTGCAGGAACGCGAGGAGCTGCTGCGCCGCCTGACGGACGCGATGCCGGTCGGCCTGCTGCACGTCGACACGGGCGGCAACGTGCTCTACAGCAACTCCCGCCTGCTGGACATCCTTCACAGCTCGCCGCAGGGCGGCGCGCCCCGTAGCGACTCGACGGAGGACGCCTCCGGCGCCGCGCCGCCCGCGGGGAGCGCCCGGCCCGCGAGAGCGCTCCTGAGCGCTCTCACCGAGGAGGGCATCGCCGCGTTTGACGGAGCGCTCGCCGAAGTGCTCGCGGAGGGCATCGACCGCGACGTGGAGGTTGACGTGGTCGCCGCCCGTGGGGCGCGCGGACGCGCGCTGATGAGCCTTCGCGCTCTGCTGCGCCAGGACGGCGAGGTGACCGGGGCGATCACCTGCGTGCTGGACATCACCGACAGCGCCCGTGCGCGCCAGGAGCTCGAGCAGCGTGCGACGTTCGACGCGCTGACGCACTGCCACAACCGCTCGTCGATCCTGGCCGCGCTGCGCCGGGAGCTCGAGCGCGAGGACTCCGCGATGACCGGCATTCTGTACCTCGATCTCGACGACTTCAAGCCGGTCAACGACAGCTTCGGCCACGCCGCCGGCGACGAGCTCCTCGCGATCGTGGCGGAGCGGCTGAGGATCGCGAGCCGCGGCAACGACGACGTGGGGCGACTGGGAGGCGACGAGTTCCTGGTGCTGCTGCGCGACATCCCCGGAGCCGACACGGCGATGCGCGTCGCCGAGCGGATCCGCGCTGCGCTGCGCGCACCCTTCGAGCTCTCGAGTGCGACCGTCGAGCTCGGTGCGAGCGTCGGCGTCGCCTGCGCGCGGGCCAGCACGACCACCGCGGAGGAGCTCGTCAAGCGCTCTGACTCGGCGATGTACCGCTCCAAGGCGCAGCAGCAGGGGATGCCTGTGCTCGCCACGTCCGGGCGTCAGTTCTCTGCGTTCGACTCGCGTGCGGTCGCGGGCCGCCGCTAGCACGGCGCAACGGACCCCGCCGATCTGAGAAACGAGGCGGGGAGAAGCAACGGGCGCCTTTCGGCGCCCGTTCCCCGCTGCGTAGCCGAGAAAAGAAACGGGCGCCTTTCGGCGCCCGTTCCAATCACGTCAATGCTTGGAGGCT
>JAOPZV010000249.1 GCA_025963935.1 Solirubrobacterales bacterium | reverse complement strand
CCCCGAGGAAGATCCGCGCCGGCACGGAGATGTTGCGAGGGAGGAAGCCCAGACACGCCCCGCACAGGGACGCGGCACCGACCGCCAGCCACATGTCTCCGTTCACGATCCCGATCAGCCCGGCTCCCGCCGAGACGACCAGCGCCATCGTGCTCGCCGCCCCGTCCATGTTGTCGAAGAGGTTGAACGCGTTCACCACGCCAACCACCCACAGGCAGGTGAGCGCGAGGTCGACCGCTGCGCCGGCATGCAAGTGCCAGCCGATGCCGGTCGCCCACACGAGCACGGCGAGCGCGAGCTCCACGACGACGCGAAGCGCCGGCGAGACGTCTCTGCGGTCGTCGATCGTCCCGACGGCGAAGAGCAGCACCACCCCGGCGAGCAGCGGCGCGGTCTTCTGCCACGATCCCGCCGCCAGGCTGAGAGCCACCACGAGCCCCGCCATGACGGCGGCGCCGCCGAGGTACGGGGTGGGGTGGAGGTGACCCTTGTAGCCGGCTGGCTTGTCGTAGAACTCGAAGCGATTGGCGAGCCGAATTGCGTAGGGAGTCGCTAAGTAAGCAACGCCGGCTGCGACCGTGAGGCCAACGAATAGGCGCTCAGCGAGTTGCATCTTGGCGTGCCTCCGCGCGGGCGCCCACGCGATCACGTGGGGGCGCGCCTAAGCGAACAGCACAGCCGCCCTTGCCCACCACGACGGTACTAACCAGAGCTGGGCGTGGCGCATGAATTGACGACCGGCTCAGTGTTTGCTGGCAGCATGGAGCTTGCGTTCCAGATAGGCGCTTTGTATGTTCGCTGCGTTGTCGCCCTGACGGACCGCTTCGGCGTTTGGCTTGGTCCCCAGAGGATCGAGTTGAGCCTGCACGCGCAGTTGTACTGTGCGCTGTATCAACCCGTTGAGGACCGGGAAATAGGACACGCGCCAGTTACCCGGGGCTCCGCCAAACGAGATCGAGGTTGGCACGACATTACCTTGTTCGTCCCGACCCAGAAATGTAACCGTCGCCGTCCCGGCAGAGCCCTGCGCACTGACGATGCGCGGCTTCGTCGCCTGCCAAATGATTAGGCCGCCTTCGAGGGTCTGGGCGAGCAACGGCGGTCCGATCGCGTCCCGCAGTCCGGGTTCGAAGAGCTGCTCGGCTGCATCCCACGACTGGAACTGAAGCAAGGACCACAGCTGTAGGAAACTCCGTACTGCGGCTGTATCGGAGGCGGCTTCTATTTCCGATTGCTTGACGAGTCGTTCGGTGAGGGGAGCACTCTTCGACACTATGCTCGCACGCTCGAGCTTCTGGGCTGCATTCGTCTGTGCGGCGCTGCCGCACCCGGCTACGACGGTCGAAGAGGCGAGTAGCAACGCAGTCACGAGCAATCCGCCGATCGGCACCTTCCAATCATGGATACGGCTAACGCGGCCGAGCTGATGCTCAAGCATTAGCAAGTCGTCTCCCCGATAGGCGCCCCATTCAGGCCATTCTCACACATCCAGGGCCCTGCATACCAGCATCACCACGCATGCCGGCGTGTCATGCTTACGGCGCCTTGAGCTCGATCCTACCTGCCGTCTTTACGGGCATCGCCTTTCTCATCGCCGTTCGAAGACTCCCCCTGCTGCATCCTGTCCAGCTCTGGACCGGCTCCTGGGCTCTTGCAACAGTGCTCTACGCGCTCCGCCTTCTTCCCTACCGGGATCTGAGTTGGCTGACGGCCGGACTGATTTGCGGCGCAGTCGTGGTATTTGCCTTTGGGGTTTCGCTCGGCGCCCGGGCCGCCGGCCGTCGACGCGTCCCTTCCCTGGCGTTCGCGGAGCCGAAGGTCGTAGAGATGGCCGCATGGTTGTCCTTAGCGTTGCTGGCGACGACGCTCGCGGCGTTCATAGCTCAGCTCATCTCCAGATTCGGCGTCCCGCGGGTCTTGCGGATATCTCCTGAGGTCAAGCTCTACCTATCCGGCGGCGAAGCGCCGCTGTCGGGCACCTACGTGGAGGTTGCGATCGCCGCCGCGTCGATTTGCGCTCTCGCGGCGGCATCGGCGAGAGCTCGAGCCCCGCGGCGGTGGTGGCTGACGGCTACAGCCGCTTGCGCGGCTTCGGTGTACTTCTCTACCAGCAGGGCATTCATTGCAGTCGCGATAGTCGCCGGGATCGCCGCACTTCTCATGGCTGGCATGAAGATCGATCGCCGGCGCCTGGCCGGAATGACCCTGATAGCCGTGGTGTTGATCGCAGTCACCTTCATCGGCCTCGGCTCACTTCTCGGCAAAACCTATGGCAGCAGCGGGATCGGTCAGTTCGACAACTTCTTCTCCCGACACCCCGCGGTGAGCTGGCTCGCGCTCCCTTATCAGGACATCACGGCGAGCATTCCGGCACTTGACCTGCTGGTTGGCGTCTCACCAACGTGGGGCATCGCGCACGGCTGCGCGACGGCGCCGATCCCATGCGGAGTCGTGCGCAAACTGGGCGTCCCAGCCGTTCGGGTGCCCGTCGCGGGACCCTTTACCAAGGCTCCCCTACGGTGGAACGGTTATACGTTCTTGGAGCGTTTCCTAATCGATGGAGGCACCGCGTTAACGCTCCCTCTTGTCGGCATAGCCGGGCTGCTCGCCGGTTATTGGTGGGCTCGCGCCAGGGCGGGCTCAGCAGCCGGCATTGTCATCTATGCGATCAGTGTTCCGGCACTCATCGGTGCCTACCGGCAGAATCTCATCGAGTTCGTGGCGGTTGCGGCCATCGTCGGCGTTGGCCTGCTATTGCTGGCGAGGTTCCTTTCGAGCCTTGGCCTTCCGTTCAGGAGGGGTCTTGTCCACGACACGTGAGTCCGGGGACGGGCGAGATCACTCGCCCGAGCGGCTTGATCTTGTCCGACCCGCACCAAGAACCAAGGAGGAGTGCGAGCATTACGCGCGGTATGCGTGGGCGGCGACGCGCGTCCGAGGTGAGGTACTCGACGTTGCATGTGGTACGGGCTACGGCGCCCGGTTGCTCGAGCCCCACGCGCGAGTGAGCGGCGTGGATCGAGACGAGGAGGCCGTGAAGCTGGCGCGTTCACGCGTCGGGGGCAAGTTCTTGGTGGCCGAGGTGCCGCCGATGCCGTTCACCGACGACGCTTTCGACTTCGTTGTGTGCTTCGAGACCGTGGAGCACATCGCCGAGGATGATGAGTTCATGCGCGAGATTGGACGAGTGCTTCGCCCGGGCGGACAGTTACTCATCTCAACTCCCAACAAGGCCGTCTCGGCGCCGGGCGGTGTTCCCGTAAATCCCTGGCACGTGCGCGAGTACACGCTCGCTTCATTGACGGAGCTTGTCGCGCGGGCGGGTCTCGAGGTTCGCCACGTCTATGTCCAGGGCTTTCCGCCCAAGATCCCACGAGGCCACCGAATCGCGTGGCGACTCCAGGGCTTGACGTGGACCCTGCCGGGATCCGTGCGCTCAGCCATGCGCGCCTTTCTGGGCGATGCAGAAGTTCGTCCGCTCCCCGGACATCACAGTCCTCCGGGGTTCTGGGTATTGCACGCGGTACTGCAACGCTAGAGGCGCTTCACACCTGATGTGGATCGGGCCCAGTTCCTCGAGTCTTCACGAGCCAGCCGTCGAAAGCCCGCGTGGACTGGCTCCGCAGACGCCTGCGTTCGACGAGCAGCCGGGGAGCCCATCGCGTCGCCGTGAAGATCCCGCGGAGCACGGCCGTCGTCGTGCCACGACGCGGGCTCCCCGCCAGTGAACGCAAGGTGAGGACCACAGAGCCAAGGACACCCCGGAATGGGAGGACCTTGACTGCGGTGGCGAGCCTGTTGCGCACCGTCAGCTCGACGTTGAAGCGCTCCGGCTCGGGCGCCTGAGTCCAACCGGCGTGTCCCACGTGTATCGCTACTGCTTCCGGCAAGTAGGCGAAGCGCCATCCGGCGAGCCTCGCTCTGGCGTTCAGGTCGACGTCCTCGAAGAAAGCGAAATAAGCGGTGTCGTAGCCTCCGAGCTCGGTGAAGAGTCTGCGCCTGAGCAGGCAGGCAGCCCCCGACACGCCGAAGATTTCGCGACGTTCCGAGTAGATAGGCCCGTCCGGTTGGCCCCACCCGCGCTCGAATGCCGCCCCGTTGCGCGCGAGACATTGGCCTGCACTGAAGATGCGCGAGACGCCGTCGGGAGTCCCCTCCTGCAGGATGCGGGGCTGGACGCCCCCAAGCTCCTCCTCGGCGACCAGTCCGGCCATCAGCACCTTTAGGGACCCAGGAGACAGGAAGCAATCGGCATTGAGCACCAAGACGAACGGCGCACTCGTCCTCGTGACCCCGAGGTTTACGGCGGCCGCGAAGCCGATGTTCGACGACAGCGCGACATGCGGTGCACCGATGCGGGCGAGAAGCTCGAGCGAGCCATCCTTGGAGCCATTCTCGACCACCATCGTCTCGACGCCGATGCCATCCTGGCCGGCCAACGAGACGAGACACCGCTCGAGGTATTGAGCGGTGTTCCAGTTCGGAATGATCGCCGCGACGGAATTCACGGCTCGACGCGCCTACGGCCACCTGCCAGGGTTCGGCGAGCCCCCAACGCAATCAGCTTAAGTGCACAGCGCATCCCGAGCGCAACGGCGGCCGCGGTGGTTGAGACCGGAGAGCGCGACACATGTTTGCGCCAGTATCGCAGTGCGCTGCAGTGAAACGAGATGATCGTAGCCGCCGACCGAGAGCGGCTGCTCGCCCCCTGGCGGTGTGTCACGACGAGCGTGGGATCGTAGATGACGGAGTAACCCGCGTAGGACGCCCTTCGACACCAGTCGGCGTCCTCCCAGTACATGAAGTACCCGGAGTCGAGTGGCCCTACCGACTGAAATCGCTCCCCTGGCACGACCATGCAAGCACCGGACACCCAGTCGACGGGTCTCGCGCCCTCCTCGGGAGTCGCGCGCAAATCCCTGCGTAAGAGCGGGCTCGTCGGCCATATCCGGGCGAACAGCGACGTGCGTCCGAGCAACCCAGTGCGAGCGCTTGGAAAACCGCGCGCAGACTGCTCCACCTGTCCTCGGCCGTCCAAGACGGCGGGCCCGACTGCAGCAATGTCAGAGCGCCACTCAAGCGCAACGACGCGGGCGAGAAAGTCGTCGCGAACCTCCACATCTGGATTCAGTAGCACCACCAAGCCGGCGTCCTGGGATCGTGCGATTCCCACATTGCACGCAGCGGCAAAGCCTACGTTGCGAGGTAGCTCGACTAGGTTGACCCATGGCGCGGTTTGTCGGATGCGCTCGACCGTTCCGTCGCGCGACGCATTGTCCACTACCACCACGCTGACGTCAGAATTCGCATCGAGCTTGTCGCGGGCGCATCGCAGCGCGTCGAGCCCGACGGCGACCGTTTCGCCCCCGCGGTAGGTGACGATGACGACACCGATGCTGGTCATCAGCCGGCAAGCCTGCACAAGTCTGCGGTCGGTGGCTGTCGCAATCGGTCAAGGCTACTTGCTCCGACAACGAGCGACATGACGCGGTTGGGGGTACGGTCTATGGCATGCCTGACGCCAATGGGACACCTAACGGCACCCCTCTCGTTTCGATTGTGATTGTGACGCACAACAACGAGGACCTTGTTACGCGGTGCCTGGACGCCGTAGTTGAGTCGTCCAGCACACACTGCTCGCAGATCATCGTCGTCGACAACGCCTCTACGGACGGAACCATCGAGGTGGTTGAGCAGGGAGGCTGGCCCGTCGACGTCATCAGCTTGAACGAGAACGTCGGCTTCGCGAGAGCTGTGAACCATGCCTGGAAGCGGGCCGAAGGCCGCTACGTGGCTCTCATCAACAGCGACGCTTTCCCAGACGCCGGCTGCATCGACGAGCTCGTGAGCGCCCTGGAGCAGCGGTCTCGGGCTGGGATCGTGGGGGCGAAGCTGCGCTACCCGTCCGGGCGTCTTCAGCCCTCGGCCGGAACGTTTCCTTCGCTGATGGGGGACCTCTGGGTGGCGCTGTTCCTTCACCGGGTTCCGGGCTTGTCTCGACTTGGGATCGGCTATCTCGCGGATCAGCACCTTTACCTGCGACCCCGCCGCGTCGACTGGGTTTCTGCGGCGGTCTGCGCCTCGCGTTCGGAGGTAGGACCCCTGCCAACGTCTTCGTTCATGTACGGCGAGGACGTCGAATGGGCCTCTGCATGCCGCGACGTCGGATGGGAGGTATGGCTCGAACCAGCGGCATCGGCTGTCCACGTCGGTCGGGCAAGTGTCGACCAGAGCCAGGACGCCGGCTTTGCGCAACGGCAAAGAGTCCAGTTTGAGCTGGCATGGTTTGCCCCGCGGGGGCAGGCTGTGCAGCTGGCCGCTCGTTTTGGGCTGCTCACACACGCACTTCTCCGACTAGGTTTCTGTGGCGCACGAAGGATTTTGTGGCGCAATCAAGACCCTCGGGCGGCCGAATACGCGGCGCTGCTCCGGGCCGCTCTATCCGTGCAACGCGCCACGCGGTGAACTACGCAAGATGGCACGACGGATACTCATCGATGCGCTCGCAGCGCGGTACGGCGGCACGGCCTACGCGGCGGTGGAGCTTGCCAGGCAGCTCGCGAGGAGCCCCGCGGCCTCGGACGTGTCAGTTGTCGCGCGCCAGGGCTCGATAGTCGAGCAAAGCCTTGTCGACGACGATGAGGTGAAATGTATGGTGCTGCCTGCAGCTTCATGGCTTGAGGTGGCGAGACGCGCAGCGTGGGAGACGTTGCGTCTACCGCCGCTGGTCGCACGCGAACAATACGACGTTGTGATCAGCATGTCAGGCATGCTCCCTCGCGCTCCTGGTCGCCCCGTGATCTGCCTGCTCTACAACCCGGTCATGTACGAAAGCCCCACAGCAGCAAACGTGCTGCGCAAGTGGGCAGTTCGTCGGACTGCGCGGGAGGCGCGGTATGTAGCCGCCCCCTCGCGGATGATGGCCGA
The DNA here is from genome assembly GCA_025963935.1 of Solirubrobacterales bacterium. Taxonomy (GTDB): domain Bacteria; phylum Actinomycetota; class Thermoleophilia; order Solirubrobacterales; family Solirubrobacteraceae; genus Palsa-744. The sequence goes on along the minus strand of JAOPZV010000249.1, from coordinate 3,512 downwards.
GCTGGCTACCACCTCGATCGGCCGCGAATGCGCGGTGGTGCCGCTCGGGGTAGATCACGAGGTTTTCACTCCGGCGGCGGAGGCTGGCGACGAGATCCTTTGCGTGGCGGACTTCTACGCGCATAAGCGTCACGACCTGATTATTGACACTTGGCTTCATCTGAGTTCGCCGCGACCGCGGCTTCGCTTTGTGGGAAATCCCGACGTTGATCCTAAAGTCCACAGCAAACTGCTGGCCCGGATCGCGACGTTACCTGAGCGACAATCAATTGTGCTCGAGTATCAGATCTCTCTCGATCGACTCGTCGGTGCCTACCAACGCGCGCGACTGCTGCTTATGGCCTCAGAACATGAGAGCTTCTGCATGCCTATGGTTGAGAGCATGGCGTGCGGGGTGCCAGTGGTCGCCCGCGGTCTGCCTAGCCTGCGCGAAACCGGCGGCGATGGTGCCAGCTATGTCGACGGCAACGATCCAGCCGCGTGGGCGGCGGCTGTCCAGAACTTGCTCGAGAACGACGAAGTGCATCACCGGGCGCGAGATCTGGCAGCGGGCGCGGCTGCCCGGTTCTCGTGGGCGGCGATGGCTCAGGCGGTGGCGGCGCACCTCTGAGACCCGTTCGGCGCAGCGAGCGTAAAAGTCCTCGAGAGCGAACGGCCCTGCTTTCTCGAGCGAGCCCCCGCGTACATGCCGCCTTTCTCGTCGAGACGTCGTCGAGGCGGCGTGTCTTGGGTGGAGCTCTCAGGCGCGGTGAGCGCCAGACTGGGGAATTGCATGCATGGGTGCGTGCGACCGCATCACTGCCCTAAATGTATTACGCCTATAATCGACGGCCACGATGAAAGGGCGCCGACGGCGGAAGATCAGCAATGCGGTCCGCCGCCGATTGCCGTTCATCGCATGGACGCCTCTCCTCCCGCCTGGTCTGACGCTGGGCCGCCACACCTACGGCCCCGTTGACTTCGAGAAGACCTTCCCGATGTACACCGAAGGCGCTCGCGTCGAGGTGGGCGCGTTTTGCAGCATCAGCGGTGAGGCGAGAGTGCTCGGAGGGGGCGAACATGTGATTTCCAGAGCGAGCACCTTCCCGCTAAAAGCGCGCCTGTTCGATCCGGCGGAAAAGACGGCTGCCGACTCGGTCGACAAGGGACCGACCGTGATCGGAAACGATGTTTACATCGGCGTTGGGGCGATCGTGCTCTCTGGTGTCACCATCGGTGACGGCGCCGTTGTCGGCGCGGGCGCCGTGGTAAGCAAATCGATTCCTCCGTACGCGGTTGTCGTCGGCAACCCGGGACGGATCGTGCGTTACCGCTTCGAGAGCGACGTACGGGAGCGGCTGCTCGCCCTTCGGTGGTGGGAGTGGGACGACTCGGAGATCCATGCTTTGCTCCCGTGGTTCATGGACGATGTCGATGCGTTCCTGGACGAGGCGGAGCGCCGGCGCAGCGCACCTTAGGGAGCTTTCAGCGGCTGCCACCGTGCGATTGCGGTGGCGCACGCGTGGGCCTGAAGCCGCGCACTGCGTCAATGATCTCAACGGGGATGGTGCGCATCAGCAGCAACGTTCCCAAATAGAACACGCTGGCCCCAATCACCTGAGCGACGGCTCCGATCGGGAGCAGCAGGACGACGGTTGACACTGCACAGGCGAGAACGACCGCGGGAACGAACGAGGGTGTGATCTGGTGCCCCGGGACGGCGCGCACGAGGATGACCGTCAGGCCGACGGCCGCCATCGCCTCCGTCAGCACGTCGGCCAGGGCGCCGCCTTCGGCACCAAGAGCCGGCACGAGCAGGAGTCCCAAGACGATGTTGACGATGAGGGAGCCGGAGCTAACGATGATGAGCGCACGGTAACGCCGCAGGGATACCAGGGTGAGCGCGCTTGAGGTGGAGACAAAACTCCCGATCAAGACAAGTCCTTGAATCCGAAGCACTGGAACCGCTCCCTGGCCCTGGCTCCCGGCGATAAGAGGGACAATGAAGCTTGCGCCGAGCGCGATGGCCCCGGACAGCCACACTCCGCAGAGGACTGCCACGGTGAAGACCTTCCCGATGGCGAGGCCGGAATCCCCTTCCTGATCGCGGTGAACGCGTGACATTAGCGGGAAGACCGCCGTGAGTAGGAGACCGGGGATCGCGACCGCCACTTGCGTCACACGAAAAGACGTTGCAAACAGCCCCGTCTGGGTCGGCGACGCAATAAGCGACATGACGATAACTGTCACATAGAAGTAGATCACCGCGATAGAGAGCGCGATTGCGTAAGGCAGTGTCTCAGCGAACAGCGCGCGCCATACGGACAGGTCGAAGTTGAGCCGCGCCGCCACGAATGGGCGGACTATCCACGCCATGAGGACGAGCGCGGCCAGCGTCGCGATGGTCGATGCCGCGAGAAACGACAACAGGTCAGCGCCGACGAGCGCCACGAGGGCGATAAGCACGAGCGTGAGCAGCCGGCGGCTGAGTTCAACGGCGGTCAGCCTCCCGAGTAGCAGCTGCGCCTGTAGGGATATTGACAACACATCAACGACCACCTGGGCGAAAAGGCCGACCCCGGCGACGAGGATGCCGAGCACGATAGCCTGCCCATAGCCGGTCGCTAGACCAAAGCATGCTGCGACGCCGACGCCGATGAGGGCAAGGGTCAATCGCATGGCGAGGAGGTTTCCCATCAGGCGCCTGCGGTCTTGCTCGTCCCTGATAACGAACTCGCGAATGCCGTAGACGACAATCCCCGCCTCTGTGACACCGCCGACCAGGGCTACCAACGAGGTGACGGTCACATAACGACCGAAGCCCGGTATCCCCAACTGGCGCACGAGGATCGCAGCCGCGCCGAGGGATACGAACACGCCGCTCGCATATCCAACGACACGAAGCGCACCGCCGCGGATCGCCAATGTCGTGGCGCCGTCGCCGGGGACTGTGCGATCGCCCTCCTCGGTGGTTGCTTCGGGACGTGCTGGCGCTCGGTCAATCATGTGCCTCGCCATTTATTCGCCGCTTCGATGAGGACACCACTATTCCGGCTCTGCGCCATATCTGCGTCCCCGGATCTGTTGGCTGCCGGGACGGGATCGGAAGAGGCTGGCATCCCGCTACATTGTCACGTCTAGGGGAGCCGCCGCCCGCCATCGTGGTAGTGGGACGAACCGGCGAATGACAGTCGACGAAACGGTAATGTGCGCGGAATGCAGGCATTTCCGCGGTGTTGCAGTTGCCGTCGTCGAGCAAGCCTCCTTTGGATGGTGCTCGTACTCACTGTGGCTTTGGGATCGCACGCGTCGGTCGCGCCTGCTTTAGCCTCCCCAGTGAAGGCCATGTGGGGCCCGTCGGTCCGCAACGGCGTGTCGGTCTTTCCGACCTTCAAGGACCTGGGCGTCAAGATCTACGAGGATGACCTGCACTGGGACCTGATCGCCCAACGGCGACCGCGGAACCCCCGAAGGCCGAACGACCCCGCCTACGTTTGGCCCGCAGAGGTCACCTCGGCAGTTGCGCAGGCCAG
>JAOPZV010000246.1 GCA_025963935.1 Solirubrobacterales bacterium | reverse complement strand
GTCGGCCGCGCCGCCCAGCTCCTCCACCTCATCCGGCACTGGCGGCGTGGGACCCAGCGGCTGACGCCACGGCCGCCGGCCTGGGGCGCGAGACGTGTTGGCTGCCCGCCAGGCAGAAACGCCAGGGGAGCTCGACCGCTCGGGTGATACCGACGCGAGGCGCCTCGAGGATCGCCGGGTCCAGGAGGTCGCGCGCGCGGGCGCGGATCGCGATCGGCCCGCTCGTCAACGAGCTGCCGTTCTGCGAAAGCGAGATGCCGAGCGCCTGCGTCAGCTTGCCCGGCCCGGAGCACAGATCTCCCTCACGCCCACGGCGAGCGCGCATCTGCTCGATCCCCGCGACCGGCGCGAGCGCCCTGATGAGCACGGCCGCACCGACTCCCTCGGGCTCGCAGACGGCGTTGAGCAGCGCATGGATCCCGTAGGAGCGGTAGACGTAGGCCCTTCCGGGCTCGCCGAACAGCGTTCGGGTGCGCGGCGTCAAGCCGACGAACGCGTGGCATGCGGGCTCGCTGTCGTGGTAGGCCTCTGCCTCGACGATCACCCCCGCGCAGCCGGCATGCTCGACCGTGCAGCCGATCAGCTCGCGTGCGACCTGGAGAACCGGCCGCGCGTAGAAGTCAGGCTGGAGGGTCTTCATCGAGCACCGCGTGGGCCTTCGCGGCCTGCTCGCGAACGCGCGCCAGCGAGGTTCCGCCCTCGGAGAGCTTCGACTCGAGCCACGACTCCTGTGCCAGCACCGCGTCGTACTCCTCGCTGTGCTCGGCAAGCATCGCGCTGTGCGCGGCAAGCTCCTCGCGCGTCAGCTCGGACAGCGAGCGGCCGCCGTCAAGCGCGGTGCGGACGAGACCTGCCACGACCCCGTGCGCCTCGCGGAACGGCACCCCCAGGCGCACGAGCAGGTCGGCGATGTCGGTCGCCGCGATCAGCTCATCCGCCGCGGCGTCGCGCAGGCGCTGTCCGTTGAAGCTCACCCCGGCGATCATCCCCGTGGCCGCCGCGAGGGTCATCTCGAGCGTGTCGCCGGCGTCGAAGACGTGCTCCTTGTCCTCCTGCAGGTCCTTGTTGTAGGTGAGCGGCAGCGCGTGCAGGACGCCATGGAAGGCGGCCAGGTGGGCGACGACCCTCGGGGCCTTCGCGCGCAGAAGCTCGGCCGCATCGGGGTTCTTCTTCTGCGGCATGATCGAGGAGCCAGAGCTCCACGCATCGGGCAGCTCGCAGAAGCCGAACTCGGCGCTCGACCACAGGACGAGCTCCGCGCCCAGGCGCGAGAGGTGCGTGGAGCACGTAGCAGCGGCGTTCAGGTAGTCGAGGATGAAGTCCCTGCCAGACACCGCGTCGATCGAGTTCGGCGCGACCGCGGGAAAGCCGAGCTCGCGTGCCAGCAGCCCACGGTCGGTGTCGAAGTTGACTCCCGCCAGCGCTCCGGCGCCGAGCGGCAGCCAGCCGGCCTGGTCCTCGGCGAAGGCGAAGCGGCTGCGATCGCGCGACAGCATCCAGAAGTAGGCGAGCAGGTGATGGCCGAGGTAGACGGGCTGGGCGCGCTGCAGGTGGGTGTAGCCGGGCATCGGCCAGTCGAGGTGCTCCTCGGCGCGGGCAAGCAGGGCGGCCATCAGGCCGGTGATCGCCTCGCGGGCCTCTGCCGAGCGCGAACGGACGTACATCGCCAGGTCCGTGACCACCTGGTCGTTGCGGGAGCGGGCCGTGTGCAGGCGTCCGCCGACCGCGCCGACGAGCTCTGTCAGCCGCCGCTCGATCGCCATGTGGATGTCCTCGTCACCGTCCTCGAACGGGAAGACACCGTCGCTCAGCTCGCGCTCCACGGCGTCCAGGCCCCCCAGCAGGGCGTCCCTGTCCTGGCCGGAGATGATTCCGCGATCGGCCAGCATCCGCGCGTGGGCGCGCGACTGGGCGACGTCCTGCGGCCACAGCCGCCTGTCGAATCCGATGGACGCGTTCAGGCGCTGGAAGGCGGGATCGGGGGGCTCGTGAAAGCGCGACACGGGGCGGTCAAGTCTACGGTCGCGCCCGCACGGTCGCCTGCATCTTCACGACGTGGCATCATGTGCCGCCGAGGCGGAGGGCAGTACGCACCCGGATCAGCGTCCCGGCTGACCGGCAAGACAAACCATGGAGGGGGGATCGGCATGGCCAAAACTGACCGCGGCGACTCGAACACGGCGCAGATCGGTCGAGCGCATCGCATGAGGCCGGCGTCCGGCCTGCGGGCGGCCCTCCTGCTGGCGCTGGCGATGCTGGCGCTCGCCGCACCGAGCGCGTTCGGCGCCAAGGTCGCCTCCCCCTTCGGCGCCGTCTACGAACACCTCTCCTACGGGCCTCGCCTGGCGCAGCAGGTGAACGTCTTCGACTCGGGTACTCCGAACTCGCCGATCGTCGTGCTCGTGCACGGCGGCGGCTGGCGCATCCAGTACACGCTCAGCCGGTTCGCCTCGGAGTCGATGGCGCTCCAGCAGCAGGGCTTCACGGTGTTCGACATCAACTACAGGCAGGACTCCGAAAGGCGTCCCGCCTTCCCGGTCGAGCCCGAAGACGTGATGCTCGCGACGCGCTGGGCGATCGACAACGCCGCGAGCTTCCACGGAGATCCGCGCAGCGTGTTCCTGCTCGGCGGCTCCGCCGGCGGCCAGCTCGCCGGGATCGCAGCGGAGCAGATGAACGCCGCCAGCCCGGGGA
>JAOPZV010000237.1 GCA_025963935.1 Solirubrobacterales bacterium | reverse complement strand
CGCCGTAGGAGCGCATGTCGTCGACGATCGGGAGCAGGGCCAGCCCCTTGTCGGTCAGCGCGTACTCGACCCTCGGAGGCACCTCGGGGAACGTGTGGCGCTCGACGATCCCCTGCTCCTCCAGCGCACGTAGACGCAGAGACAGCGTCCGCGGGCTGATGCCGGCCAGAGAACGTTCTAGCTCGCAGAAGCGCGACCGTCCCTCGGACAGCTCACGCACTAGCAGCAGCGTCCACTTCCCGCAGATGATCTCGGCGGTCATGCAAACCGGACATGTCTCATCGACGGCCATTACAGGCCTTACTTTACCAACTGAAGTAACGCGAGGCTAGGCGACGCTGAGCGATTGCTTCGGATCCGGCTCGCGCCGGGACTCGGCGAGGGCGACATCGTCCATCGTCGTACCGACGCGTCCTTCGGCCTGCATCAGAAGCTTGAAGTCGTGCGGGCTGGAGGCGACCTTCATGGCGTCCTCGAAGGTCACGCGGCCGGCCTTGACGTGGCCGTACAGAGCCTGGTCGAAGGTCTGCATGCCGTAGTAGCCGCCGGCGGTGATGACCTCGACGAGTTTGCCCGTCTGTGCGGGGTCGACGATCATGTCGCGGACGCGGCCGGTCATTCGCAGGATCTCGCACACCGCGACGCGCCCGCCTTCGGCGCCGGGAACCAGTCGCTGGGAGATCACGCCGCGCACGGTGCCGGCGATCATGCTGCGCGCCTGGCCGTGCTGGTGGGGAGGGAAGAAGTCGAGCATGCGGTTGATCGACTCGGTGGCGTCGACGGTGTGGATCGTCGACAGCACGAGGTGCCCGGTCTCGGCGGCCGAGAGGGCGGTCTGGACGGTCTCCTCGTCGCGCATCTCGCCGACCAGGATCACGTCGGGGTCCTGGCGCAGCACCCTCCGCAGAGCGCGCTTGAACGACGCCGTGTCCATGCCGACCTCACGCTGGTTGATCACCGAGCGCATGTCCTGGTGGACGAACTCGATCGGGTCCTCGATCGTGACGATGTGCTTGCTCATCGTGTGGTTCATGTGGTCGATCATCGCCGCGAGCGTGGTCGACTTTCCCGAGCCCGTGGTGCCCGTGAGCAGCACGATGCCGCGCTCCTCCTCGGCGAGTTCACGCACGACGGGGGGCAGCGACAGTTCGTCGATCGTGCTGATCTTGTGAGGGATCGCGCGGCATGCCATCGAGATCACGCCGCGCTGCTGGAAGGCGTTGATCCGGAAGCGCGCGACACCCGGTATTTCGAAGGAGAAGTCGACCTCGTGATCCGTGGCGAACTCTTCGAGCTTCGCCTGGTCGCTGAGCAGCTCACGCAGCGCGCCCTCGGTGTCCGGCGCGCTCAGGTGCTCGGCGTTCGCGTCAACGGTCAGCTCGCCATGCACGCGGTAGAGCGGGGCGGAACCGACCTTCAGGTGCAGATCCGAGCCCGCTTTGTTGACGAGTTCGCGCAACGCGCCGTCGACATCGAACATGCCCCCTAATCGGCAGCCCCGCACCGCCCCTTGAGCCGACTGGACGAGTCATGGACGCGACGCGGCTCGCACGGCGTACTTGGTACGCCAGCGAGCAAGGACGCCGTCAGGCGTCTAGAGGCACCGTCAGGCTACGTCGCGGAGCTTCTGTGCCTCGGCGAGGCTCTGCAGCTTCTTCAGCGACTGATTCTCGATCTGGCGTATGCGCTCGCGCGTCACGTTGAAGGTCCGTCCCACCTCGTCCAGCGTGCGCGGGTGCTCGCCGCCGAGCCCGTAGCGCAGCTCGAGCACGCGGCGTTCGCGGTAGGAGAGGTTCTCGAGAGCCTCACGCAGCGCCTCCTTGGTGAGGATCTCCGCCGCCCGCTCATACGGCGACTCGGCCCGCTCGTCGGCGATGAACTGCCCGAACTCGGACTCCTCCTCGTCGCCGACCGGCTTCTCGAGCGAAACCGGCGCCTGGGCGGAGCGCTTGATCGAGTCGACCTCCTCGGGATCGATCCCGGTGACCTCGGCGATCTCGTCGGCGGTGGGCTCGCGGCCGAGCTCGGTCACGAGCTTGCGCTCGGCACGACCGATCTTGTTGAGCTTCTCGACGACGTGGACGGGGATGCGGATCGTGCGCGCCTTGTCGGCGAGCGCCCGGGCGATCGCCTGGCGGATCCACCAGGTCGCGTAGGTGGAGAACTTGAAGCCCTTGCGGTAGTCGAACTTCTCCGCGGCCCTTACCAAACCCAGCGTGCCCTCCTGGATGAGATCGAGGAACGGCAGCCCCTGGTTGCGGTAGTTCTTGGCGATCGACACGACGAGGCGGAGGTTCGACTCCACCATCTTCTGCTTGGCGTCGAGGTCGCCACGCTCGATGCGCTTGGCGAGATCCACCTCCTCCTGGGCCGTCAGCAGGCGCACCTTGCCGATGTCCTTGAGGAACAGCTGCAGCGAGTCGGTCGTCATGTCCGGCTTCAGATCGAGCGTCGCTTTGGCTTTACGCCGGCCGCGCTTGTCGGGTGCACGCTCGACCTGCGCCGCGGCGGCGGTCGCCGGGTCGATGTCCTCGACGAGCTCGATCTCCGAGCGCTCTAGGAAGCCGTGGAGCTCTTCGACGTCGGACTCGTCCAGGTCGAGCTCCGACATTGCCTTGGTGATCTCTGTGTAGGACAGCACGCCGACCTGCTGCCCCTTGGCCAGCAGGCCCTTGACCTCATCCAGCTCCTGAAGCTCGACTACTGACATCGTGGTTCCATTCTTCCGTCGATCGACAACCCGGAGTGGCCCGCCTGGCGCCCTGCCGGACTATGGCTGAGGACAACTACACCGTCAGACATACGGCCGGAGCCCTGCCAACGTTACAAGTCATACGTAGTCCTCCGGGCAGTCATGCTAACGCGTCACGCCTAAACATCGGAAGGTTCGCCGTTCTCCTGAAGCCACGGCGCTCCCCGCTTAAGCAATGATGTGTCCCGATGAGCGGTCCCGAGCAGAGCGACGGGCGAGCGAGCGTCCCGCTCGACGGCCCCAGCGTCCTAGCCAACCTTCCCCGGACGCGCCCGCAACGCTCGAGCGCGCGCCGCGCAGCCGCCCGCCGGTCGGCGTCAGCCGCCCCGGCGCAGAGCGCGCCGCCCGCCGAGCGACCGAAAGGGAAACGCCAGCGGAAACCCGCACGCGGTACGACGGCCGCTCCGCGCGCCGGCAGGCCGAAGGGCGCGAGCAGCGCGCCGGACAGGCAGGCCGCGCCGAAGCGGGCGGCCCCCAAGCAGCGCAAGGCTCGTGCGCCGCGCCGCGCAGGCGCATCTGCTTCCGCGACGCAGGCGGTACCGAGGCAGGGGTTCGAGTCCGAGGCGGACCGCGCCCGGGGGGCAGTGCAGCCCCCCGGCAGCACCGAGCTCGTAGCCTCGGCGGTGGAGATCGTCGGCGATCTGGCGAAGTCGGGGCTGGCAACGGGCGAGCGTCTGCTCAAGGACGTGTTCTCCCGCCTGTCGCCCTGAGAGCGATCTGTATACTGCCGCGCACGCCGAACTGCCGAGGCTCAGATCACGGCAGACGGGGGACCCAATGCGGATCGTTCGCGATCCGCCGGGGCGAATCGGCCCGCAAGGGCCGTAGCGCCGCATTCACGTGCCGCGCGAGCCCGTCAGCTCACCCCGTAGGCGTTGATGAAGATGCCGATCAAGTCCTGGACAGCCACCGGTCTGCTTGCCCTTTTCGCGGGGACGACGTGCCTTGCGCTGCCCGTCGCGAGCGCGCCTGCCGCCACCGGCGGGGCCGCGGCCCCCTCCGCACCCGCGGCGAGCCCGGCGGCCGCACCCAAGAAGCGGGTCAAAAAGACAGCGATCGCCACGTGGTTCGGCCCAGGCTTCTATGGCAAGCAAACCGCCTGCGGCCAGACCCTGACGCCGAGCGTGATCGGCGTTGCCAACCGCACGCTCCCCTGTGGCACGCTGGTGAAGGTCAGCTACAACGGCCACAGCGTGACCGTCCCGGTCGTGGACCGTGGCCCCTACAGCCACATCGGCGCCGACTGGGATCTGACCGCCGGGGCCGCCCAGGCCCTGGGGGTCAGCGAAACGGTCCGGATCGCGGCGCGCGTGGTCGGCAGCGCACCCAACTCGCCCGCTCTCGGCGCGCCGCCCGCGCCCCCCGCGACGCCCAGCGCCGCCCTGGCGGGCGGCGCAGTCGCCGGCTGAGCCTCCGACGCCGCTAGTCGACCGAGGCCGGCGGCCTGCCGGTCGAGGAGCGCGCCGCGTAGAGCTCGACGTCTGCGTGCGCGGCGAGCGTCGCCGCCTCGCGACCATCCTCCGGACACACCGCGGTCCCGACGGCCAACTCGAGCAGCGAACCCCTGTCGCCGGCAAGACGCCTGGCGGCCTCGATCAGCCGCCCCGCGAGGATCCGCGCGCCGGCCCGATCGGTGCTCGGCGCAAGCAGCCAGTATCTGCCGGCCCTCTCGCGGGTGAGTGATCCGGACGCGGGCGGCGCGCCGTCGCCGCCGCCGGGCGACGGCCGTGCTGCGACCGACCTGCGCAGCTCAGATGCAAGCGCGTGCTCGAGCTGGTCGGCCAACCGGGAGACGTCCTCGGGAGGAGCATCGCGGCGCAGGCGCTCGCCGTCGCGAAGCTCCACGAGCAGCACCGCGAACGGGACAGCGTCGCGCGTGAACCGCTCCAGCTGACGCCCGATCGACCCTATCCAGGCAGCGGGTCCGACCTCGCCACGTTCGTCGCGGATCTCGATCTCGGCGCCTCCACGCGGCGGCCGGCTCGGCCCGTGCTCCCGCTCCTCGACCGGCCGTGGCGGCGGGCTGTGCGTCTCGGCTCGCTGGTCGACCGGGCGCGGCGGCGGGCTCGGCATGTCCACCCGCTGCTCGGGCCGCCGCGGCGGCGGGCTCGGCATGTCATCGCGCTCATCGACGATGACCGCCCGCCGCGTCGGTGGGACCTCGCGCTCGGCGCGGGCCGCTGCGGGCGTGGTGGCTTGCGCGCCTGGGGTGCGGGGCTCCTCCGGGCCACCGGCGGACACGGGTGGCGTCGTGAGGGCGGCCGCGAGCGTTCTGGCGCACACGTACGCCAGACGGTCTGACACGTCCGCCACGCGCCTGGCGTGGGATTGCTCGAAGGTGGGCCAGCGAAGCTCTTCGAGGAGCGTCTCCCACAGAGCGCCGCGCAGCGCCTCGGCCGCCTCGACGGTGTCCGCGGCGTCGGGCGCGCCCGCGATCGCGGCCAGTCGCCGGGCCGGTGCGGCATCCGCGCGGCCCGCCGCGGTGCCGGTGCCCGTCAGCCGGTCGAGCTCGGCGTCGGACTCCAGCGACCGAAACGCCTGCTCGCACAGCGCCGGCGCCTCGTGGGCGAGCTCCTCGAGCGGGACGTCGCCAAGCCCGTCGAGCGGGCGCAGGAGGACGAGGGATATGGCCCACCGCCTGGCGACGTCCTCGGTGCGCTCCAGCAGCGCGTCGATCGGCAGACCCGCGACCGGCGCCGCTCGCGGCGTGGAATGCGTGCTCCGCTCATCGCCCATGCTCGTTGAATATCACCCATCGGGGACGCGATTGCGTTCCCGGGATAGCCTGGTGGCCCGTGAGCAGCCCGAAGTCGACATGACGGAGACGTGGATCGCGGTCGCGGCAGGGGCGGCGCTCACCGCCGGCCTCAGCAGCCGGCTCCTGATCGGCAGCCGCCGGACGAGGCCGCTGGCGAACATCGTCAACCTCGAGAACGAGACATCCGTCGACCCGGACAGCGGCGCCGTGCGCTCGGTCCAGACGGCCGATCTGCTGCTCGACCAGGCGGCGCTCGAGGAGATCTGGACGCCGGAGCACCTGGAGCGGCTGGCCCGCACCTACTGGCGGTTCCTGACGAGGGCGACGCTCGGGCTGATCCGCGTTCGCTACACCGCGACCGAGCGAACGGTCGTGCTGCTCCTCCCCCCTCTGCGGCTGCTGACCTTCCAGGCGCCGGAGTACGAGATGGACGACACCCATGGCCTCGTGCGGTGGCGCATCGCACGCGGCCTGCTGGTCTCCAGAAGAGGCCGTGGACGCGGCTACCTGCAGATCGCAGTCCGTCGGAGCGTCGATGAGGGGTCCAGTCGAGCGCGGTTCCACGTCGAGGTCGCGGTGACCAACTTCTATCCGTCGATCGCCTCGCGACTGAGCCGCCCGGTCTACAACGCGACGCAGTCGCGGATCCACGTGCTCGTCACCTACGGCTTCCTTCGATCGCTCGCTCGGCTGGACCTGGCGACCTCGAGAATCGGGCGCTTCGCCGCTCAGGGGTGATCGGCGCTTCGCCGCGGATCGGCCGCGTCGGGCTCCAGGACGCGCGCCGGCTGGCTTACGACCGTCGCGCCGGCGGGAATGTCGTGGACGACTACGGTCCCCGCGCCGATCAGCGCGCCCCTGCCGACCCGCAGGCTCTGCTCGTACGGCGTGATGATCACCGCGTGCGCGCCGATCTTCACATCGTCCTCGATGATGATGCGGTGGGGGGAATCCGAGGCGGCGCGTACGGCGAGCGTGACGCCCTGCCAGATCTTCACCCGCTTGCCGATGACGACGTTGTGATGAATGACGGTGCCGAAGCCGTGATGCCCGAACTCGACGTCCGGGCTGACGGACGCGCCGGGTGAAAGTGAGTTGTGGTACATCGCCGAATTGAGGTTTTTCACGAGCGTCGCGAGCCGCCGGTGCCCGCGGCCCCACAGCAGGCAGGAAAGCCGCCACAACCGTTCGGGGCTCACGTGGCCTACTCGCCCGCTCGCGAGAAACGCTCGCCGCCGACGGCCCGCAGCTTGGCGCGGTCGTGGATCGCGCGGATGCGCCTGATCGTCCCGGACCGCGAGCGCGTGACCAGCGATTCGGTCGTCGCGCCGCCGGCGTGGGGATAGCGAACGCCCTCCAGCACGTCTCCGTCGGTGATGCCGGTGGCGGAGAAGAACACGTCCTCGCCGGACACGAGATCGTCGCGATCGAGCACCCGGTCGAGCTCGTAACCGGCCTCGGCGGCAGCGTTGCGCTCGGCCTCGTCGCGGGGCCACAGCCGTCCGAGAAGCTGGCCCCCGACGCACTTGACCGCCGCGGCGGAGATCACGCCCTCGGGCGTTCCGCCGATTCCCCACAGGAGGTCCACCGGCGAGCGCTCGGTGACAGCCAGCAGGGCGGCCGAGACGTCGCCATGGGGGATCAGCCGCACGCGCGCGCCCGCCGCCCGGATGTCGGCGATGCCCTGCTCGTGGCGGGGGCGATCGAGCACGACGACCATCACGTCGCCGACCTGTGTGCCCTTGCGCTCGGCGACGAGCCTCACCGTCTCCCCCAGCGGCCGGTCGAGATCGAGCAGGTCTGCGATCTCCGGGGCACCGGCCATCTTCTCCATGTAGACGACCGGGCCGGGGTCGAACATCGTGCCGCGAGCCGACAGCGCGATGACCGCGAGCGCACTCGGCATTCCGTAGGCGGCCAGCGTGGTGCCCTCGAGCGGATCCACTGCGATGTCGACCTGCGGCGGCGAGCCGTCGCCGATCTGCTCGCCGTTGTAGAGCATGGGCGCCTCGTCCTTCTCACCCTCGCCGATCACGACTACCCCGTCCATCTGAACCGAGTGGAGCATGTAGCGCATCCCGTCGACGGCCGCCTGATCGGCTGCCTCCTTGTCGCCCATGCCGACGAGCGGCGCTGCCGCGAGCGCGGCTGCCTCGGTCACACGAACGAGCTCCAGGGCGAGATTGCGGTCCGGGCGCTGCTGGGAGGGGTCCGCTTTCACAGCGCTGGAAACCTACACCAGCGCCTTGGCGACTACGATCGTGGCGTGAGCGATCGCGCCCTCGCCATCGACGCGCGGATCCCGGATTCGCTGCGGGGGTTGGTGCGGGAAAAGCTGGCGCTCGCGGAGCGCGATCGCGTGGCGCAGCGGCTCCGCTCACAGGACCCGACGCTGTGGGGACCGCCGGGCACTCCCGAGGTCGCCAACCGGCTCGGCTGGATCACGATCGCCGAGCGCATGCTGGCCGAGCTCTCATCCGTGGAGGCGTTCGCCGAGGAGGTCCGAGCCGAGGGGTTCAGCGACGTCGTCCTCCTGGGGATGGGCGGCTCCTCGCTGGCTCCGGAGGTTCTGCGCCGCTCCTTCGGCCCGTACGTCGAGGGCGCGCGGCTGCACGTGCTCGACTCGACAGACGCCGAAACGATCCGGCTGACCGAGCGCGCCGTCGACCTCGCTCACACGCTGTTCATCGTCTCCTCGAAGTCGGGTGGCACGATCGAGCCGCTGTCGCTGTTCGCCCACTTCTGGTCGCTGGTCGGCGACGGGCGCCACTTCGCCGCCATCACCGACCCCGGGTCGGGCCTCGCCGAGCTGGCAGAGGAGCGCGGCTTCCGGGCCACGTTCCTGGGCGACCCGGAGATCGGCGGGCGCTACAGCGCACTCTCGCCCTTCGGGGTCGTGCCGGCAGCGCTCATGGGCGTCGACGTCCGCCGCCTGCTCAGCGGCGCGGCGGGCGCGTGGGATACCCCCGTTCGGGAGGGCCCCTCGGCCCCGTCCGCCCCGGGGACCTCCGGCGCGGTGTGGCTCGGGACCATCCTCAGCGCCCTCGCCGGATCTTCCACCGACGGCGGCGCTGGCGGGGGCCCGGGCCGCGACAAGCTCACCTTCGTCATCTCCGAGACGCTCCCCGGTCTCGGGCTGTGGCTCGAGCAGCTGGTGGCCGAGTCGACTGGCAAGCGCTCGAGGGGCATCCTGCCGGTTGCCGAGGAGCCGCTCGGGGAGCCGGAGGCCTATGGCGCGGATCGCGTCTTCGCGTACCTGCCCGACGGGAACCGCCCGGACGCCGAGCTCGACCGCCGCGTGGGCCTGCTGGCGGACGCAGGACACCCGGTGATCACCATCCCGACAGGCGGCCCGCCAGATCTCGGGCGCGTCTTCATGCTCTGGGAGCTGGCCGTCGCAGTCGCCGGATGGGGCCTTCAGATCAACCCCTTCGATCAGCCGAACGTGCAGCAGGCGAAGGACGCCACGAAGCGGGTGCTGGCCGAGTACGAAGCCAGCGCCGCGCTGCCGGAGGTGCCAGATGCCGGCGACACGGCCGTCCGCTCGCTGTTGCTCGGGTCCAGGCCGCCGGAATACGTCGCGATCATGGCCTACGCCCGCCCGTCGAGCGAGCTCGACGCGGCGGCGGCCGAGTTGCGCGTCGCTGTGCGCGGCGCCACGCGGGCCACGACGACGTTCGGATACGGGCCCCGCTTCCTGCACTCGACCGGCCAGTTTCACAAGGGCGGCCCGCCGACCGGGCGCTTCCTGCAGCTGATTCACGACGGGCCGGCCGATGTGGACATCCCGGGCGCCGCGTATACGTTCACGACCCTCAAGCACGCGCAGGCGACAGGCGACCTGAGCACCCTGCGTGAGCTCGGGCGGCCGGCCGAGCGCCTCACGCTCGAAGGGCAGGACCCCGCGAGAGCGCTGCGCGCCCTAACCGCGACGATCAAGGAGCCAACATGACGCAGATCGGTTTCGTCGGGCTGGGCAAGATGGGCGGGGGCATGGTTCACCGCATACGCCGCGACTCCGACCACGAGGTCGTCGCCTTCGACTTCGACCAGAAGGCTGTCGGCCAAGCGGTCAAATACGGGGCTGCCGGCGCCGGCTCCCTGAAGGAGCTCGTCAGGAAGCTGAGCGCCCCGCGAATGGTGTGGATCATGGTGCCGGCGGGCGCCCCCACGCAGGAAACGGTCGACAAGCTCGCCAAGCTGCTCGACCGCGGCGACATGATCGTTGACGGCGGAAACTCGAAGTGGACCGACGACAAGCGCAGGGCGCAGGAACTGAGGCGCAGCGGCATCGAATACGTCGACGTCGGCGTCTCCGGCGGCGTGTGGGGCCTCGAGGTGGGCTACTGCATGATGGTCGGTGGACCGCAGAAAGCCGTCCGGAGGCTCGCGCCGATCCTCGACGTGCTGGCGCCGGAGACCAACGAGCAGAGCCATGCCGCGATCGGGCCGCGGGGGTGGCTGAGATTCGGCCCCTCGGGCGCTGGGCATTACGTGAAGATGGTCCACAACGGCGTCGAGTACGGCCTGATGCAGGCCTACGCCGAGGGGTTCGACATCTTCGACAAGTGCGAGTACGAGCTCGACAACGCGAAGATCGCTCACCTCTGGGGACAGGGCTCGGTCGTACGTTCCTGGCTGTGCGAACTGGCGGCGCGCGCCTTCGAAGCCGACGGCAACGACCTCGGCAAGATCGAGGGGTACACCGAGGACTCGGGCGAGGGTCGCTGGACGATCGCCGACGCCACCGCGCATGACGTGCCGACGCCCGTCATAACGGCCTCGCTGTACGCTCGGCTGCGCTCACGCGGCAACGGCCAGTTCGCCGACCGCGTGCTCGCGGCGCTCCGCAACCAGTTCGGCGGGCACGCCGTCAAGAGCGCGCCGGGCGCCTCAGGGCCAAAGCGGCCGAGCAGCGCCGGCGCTCGACGTGGAGGGCGCTGAAGGTGGCTGTCGCAGCTGGTCAGCCGACCCCCAAGGCAGAGGCCGGGAACCCCCTCGTCGAGGGGCTCGAGCGTCTGCCGGTAGCGCCCACGACGCTCGTCATCTTCGGCGCCACGGGAGACCTCGCCAGACGAAAACTGCTGCCGGCGCTCTACAACCTCGCGCACGACGGGGCGTTGCCTGAGCGCTTCTACCTGGTGGGCGTCTCGCGCAAAGAAAAAGCGCACGAGGACTACCGCGCCGAGTGCGCCGAGGCGATCCGCCGCTTCTCGCGGCGCAAGCCAGACGAGGAGGTGCTCAAGGCGCTGTTGGAAAACGTCAGGTACATCCCCGGCACCTTCGATGAGGAGTCCGTCTACGCGGAGCTCGGAAAGACGCTTGACGAGTTCGAGCAGGAGGCCGGCGAACCGCTCAACCGCGCCTTCTACCTGGCGACCGCACCGCATTTCTTCCCTGTGATCGTCGAGGAGCTGGGGCGCTCGAAGCTTGCCCATCACGCCCACGCCGAGGTACGCGTGATCATCGAGAAGCCGTTCGGGACGACGCTCGAGGAGGCGCGTGAGCTCAACCGCCGCGTGCTGGCGATCTTCGACGAGACCCAGGTCTTCCGCATCGACCACTATCTGGGCAAGGAGACGGTCCAGAACATGATGGCGTTCCGGTTCGCCAACGGAATGTTCGAGCCATTCTGGAACCGCAACTACATCGACAGCGTGCAGATCACGGCAGCCGAGGACATCGGCATCGAATCGCGCGCGGACTACTACGACAAGGCCGGAGCGCTTCGCGACCTGATTCAGAACCACATGCTCCAGCTGCTCTGCCACGTGGCGATGGAGCCGCCGGTCAGCTTCACGGCCGAAGAGGTGCGCAACGAGAAGGTCAAGGTGCTCAAGTCGGTCCCCGAACCGACCCCCGTGGAGATCCCCCAGATCGCCGTGCGCGCCCAGTACGGGCCGGGGCATGCCGGAGGGGAGGACGTGCCGGGCTATCTGGAAGAGGAGGGCGTCCCGCCGGACTCGACCACCGAGACCTACGCCGCGCTGCGCCTCGAGGTCGACAACTGGCGCTGGGCCGGCGTGCCGTTCTACCTGCGCACGGGCAAGCGGCTGGCCCGGAAGGTCACGGAGATCGCCGTCACCTTGAAGCCGGTCCCGCATCTGGCGTTCAGTCAGGAGGGCTCGCTCGGCGTGCAGCCCAACCAGCTGGTCCTCACGCTCCAGCCGAACGAGGGCGTGTCGCTGCGGCTCGGCGCGAAGATCCCGGGCACCCGCATGATCATCCGCCCGGTGAACATGGAGTTCCTCTACGGCACCGCATTCCTCTCGCAGTCTCCCGAGGCGTACGAGCGGCTGATCACCGACGCGATGCGCGGGGATGCGACGCTGTTCACGCGCAACGACGAGGTCGAGGCGCAGTGGCGCATCTGCGACCCGATCGTTCGCACGTGGGCGGGGACGCCGGGCCCATTGCCGAAATACCCCGCCGGCTCGCAGGGGCCGAAGGAGGCCGAGCTGATCCTGCGCGAGGGCGATCACTGGCGAGCCATCTGATGTCGCCGCGCAGCGATGCCGTGTGGAGCGCCCAGGGAACCACGCCCGATGCGATCGAAGCGGCGCTGCGACAGCTGCTGATCGAACGCCACGCCGAAAACGACAGGTTCATGCCTGCTCGGGTGCTGAACATGATCGCGTTCGTCGATCGCGCGTGGACCGGCGAGATCGCCAACCGCCTGCGCGGCGTCGGCAGGTACCACGCCTCGCGCCTGATCGTCTTCGCCTATGAGCCACGCCGCGAGCGCCTCGACGCACGGGTCACGATCGCCTCCGAAGGAGACCCGGAATCCGAAGCGATCGCCCTACTGCGCGAGACGGTCGTGGTGGAGATCGGCGACCGCCACCTCGACGACCTGATCACGATCGCCGACCCGCTCGTCGTGACAGACCTCCCCACCCTTCTGTGGTCGCCGCACGGCCACTACGACATAGTCGAGGAGCTGCTGGAGCTCGCCCAGGCCGTGCTGCTGGACTCCGTCGATGAGCCGATCGCCCGCGAGGCGCTCGACCGGGTGTGCGGCTTGACGGGCCGCGCATACGTCGTCGATCTCGCGTGGCTTCGCACCACTCCGTGGCGGGAGCGGATCGCCGCCGCCTTCGACCCCCCGCGACTCCGCCGCGAGCTGAACACGATCACGAACGTGACCATCCGCCACCACCCGGAGTCGACGGTCGCGGCCATGCTGCTCGCCGGCTGGCTCGCCTCGCGGCTCCGCTGGAGGACGAGTCCGCTGGTCGCCCACGGCGTCGACCTCGTCGGAAAAGCCCATGGCGCGCGCCAGGATGTCACGCTGCGCCTGCAGGGAGCGCCGGAGCTGCTGGTGCGCGGGCTCGAGGGACTGACGGTCGAGACGGCGTCCGGACGGTCGCTGCAACTGGACCGGGGCGCGGGGGGGCTTCGCGCGCGAGCCCGCGATCCCCGTGGAAACGTGCACGAGTGGACGATCCCGGGCGCCTCCAGGGGCGAGAGCGGGATCCTCGGCGAGGGAATCCGCCAAGCCCTCCTGCGCGACCCGACCTACATCCCGGCCGTCACGGTCGCCCGCGCGATGCTGCCGTGACGCGCCTGACGACCTGTCCGGACCCTGAGACCGTCGCGCGGCGCGCCGCGGCCCACGTCGAGCGCCAGCTCGAGCGTGCGGTGGCCGAGCGTGGCAGCGCCCACCTGGCGCTGAGCGGAGGCACGACGCCGGCGCGCACCTACGAGCTGCTGGCCGACTGCATGAAGGACTGGACGGGAGTTCAGATCTGGTTCGCCGACGAGCGGTGCGTGCCGCCGGAGGACGAGCAGAGCAACTATCGCCTGGCGGCCGAGACGCTGCTGACTCCGGCGGCCATCGGACCCGAGCAGGTCCACCGCATGGAGGGAGAGCTCGGAGCGCAGGAGGGCGCGCGCCGCTATGCGCAGGAGCTGCTGGAGCATGTCCCGAGGGGCGGGCAGGACCAGCCCAGGCCCCCGGCGCTCGACATCATCGTGCTCGGCATCGGCCCCGACGGCCACGTCGCGTCGCTTTTCCCAGGAGCCCCGACGCTGAGCGCCGGCGAGGGTGCGATCTGCCTGCCTGTGCACGACGCGCCCAAGCCCCCTCCAGAGCGGATTACGCTGAGCCTTGCCGTGCTGCGGGCCGCGCGGGGGTGCCTGCTGCTCGCCACGGGTGCGAGCAAGGCAGACGCGGTCAGCGCAATGCTGGCGGAGCCCAGCCCGCAGGTCCCCGCAAGCCTGCTCCGGCGTGAGCGACTGACCGTGATCGTGGATGACGCCGCCGCCCCGGAGGCGCTACCGGGATGAGCCCGGCACCGCGGGAAGTCGTCCTCGTCCGCCACGCCGAGACGGAGTGGAGCCGCGCCGGACGGCACACCGGCCGCACCGACATCCCGCTCACCGAGGGGGGTCGCTCCGCCGCGCGGGCGTTGGCCGGCAGGCTGCGGCGGTGGCGCTTCGCGCGCGTTCTCGTCAGCCCGCTGCGCCGCGCGCGCGAAACTTGCGAGCTGAGCGGGCTGGGCGAGCTCGCCGAGGTGCGCGACGATCTGGCCGAGTGGGACTACGGCGAGTACGAGGGCCTCACCACGGCGGAGATCCACGAGCGCCGTCCGAGCTGGAACCTGTGGCGCGACGGCTGCCCCGCAGGCGAGAGTCCGGAGCAGGTCGGGGCGCGCGCTGACCGCGTGATCGCCGAGCTGAGCGCCGTCGACGGCGCCGTCGCCGTGTTCTCTCACGGTCACATGCTGCGCGTGCTCGGGTCACGCTGGATCGAGCTCCCGCCCGGGACGGGCGCGCGCCTGGCGCTGTCGGCGGGGGCTCTCTGCATCCTCGGATACGAGCGTGAGACCGCCGTGCTCGCCGGCTGGAACGACGTAGCTCAGGCGGAGGTCCGCGCCTGAAGCCGCCGCTCCGGGAAGCTTCGGCGCCGCATGGCGTCGAAGGCGGCATGGAAGCTCTACAGTTGACGCGAGCCGTGGCCGCGAACGCCGAGAAGACCCACCGTCTCTCCACCGACGCTGAGCAGGCGCTTCTGGCGATGCACGTGGCGCGCGAGTTGACGCTCGGGCTCGTCGCCGAGATCGACGAAGACGATCTGTTGCGCGTCCACTCGCCGATCATGAGCCCGCTGGTCTGGGACCTCGGCCACATCGCCGCCTACGAGGACCTGTGGCTCGGGCATCGGCACGGCGGCCTTCCGCTGCTGCGCCCCGAGCTGGCGGACCTGTATGACGCGTTCGAGACGCCGCGAGCCGTGCGGGGCGAGATCGAGGCCCTGGGGCCGGTCGACGCGCGTGACTACCTCGAACAGGTACGCGCGCGCACCAGCGAGGTGATCGCCGGAAGCGGCATCGGCGACGGCTTGGTCTGCGAGATGGTTCTGCGCCACGAGCTGCAGCACGTCGAGACGATGCGACAGACGCTGGCGATCGCCGGGCTTCTCTGCCCGCAGGACAGCTCCCGGCTGGATGCTCCGCTGCCCTCCTCCGCGCCGCATGGCTGGCTGCGGGTTCCTGAGGGCCGGTTCAGCATGGGCGCAGAGGAGCAAAGGTTCGCCTACGACAACGAGCGCCCCCGCCACAGTCGGGATCTGCGCCCGTTCGAGCTCGCCCGCCGCCCGGTGAGCAACGGCAGCTGGATGCGCTTCAGCGAGGGCGGCGGTTACGAGCGACGCGAGTGGTGGTCGGCCGAGGGCTGGGCCTGGAAGGAGGAGCACGACATCACGCACCATCGCGCCGTGGCGGCGGGGCACCCGGACGCACCCGCCTGCCACGTCTCCTGGTTCGAGGCCGACGCCTTTGCCAGAGCGCAAAGCGCGCGCTTACCCACTGAGGCCGAGTGGGAGAGGGCGGCGACCTGGAGCCGGGAGAGCGAGCGGGGGGACGCGCCGGAGCCGACACTCGCGGGGGTCGGTCGCGTGTGGGAATGGACGCAGTCCCACTTCGAGGGCTACCCGGGATTCGTCGCCCATCCGTATCGCGAGTACTCGGAGGTCTTCTTCGGCGACCGCTACCGCGTCCTGAGGGGCGCCTCGTGGGCCACGCATCCCCGCGTGGTGGCGCTCACGTTCCGCAACTGGGATCTGCCTCAGCGACGCCAGATCTTCGCGGGCCTGCGCTTGGCGAGAGACGTGTGATGGCCTCCACTCCGCCAACGCCGTCCGAGCCCGTCGCCGAAGCATCGATCCGCATCGACTCCCACCTCGACGGATCGGCGGAACGCTCGCTCGCGGACGACGTGCTGGACGGCCTCACCCGGCCCTTCAAGGAGCTCCCCCCCAAGCACTTCTACGACGCGCGTGGCGCTGAGCTGTTCGACCGGATCTGTGAGCTGCCCGAGTACTACCCGACACGCGCCGAGCGGGCGATCCTCGAGGAGCAGGCCGCGGCCATCGCCGAGCTCACGGGCGCGGTGGAGCTCGTCGAGCTCGGCTCGGGCACAGCCGCCAAGACGCGTGTGCTGCTCGACGCGCTGCACAGCGCCGGGACGCTCCGCCGTTACGTCCCTGTCGACGTCACCGAGAGCATGGTGCGCGACTCCGCCGAGGAGCTGGCGAGCGAGTATCCGGGACTCAGCGTCCACGGAGTGATCGGGGATTTCGAGCGTCATCTGGACCTCGTGCCCGAGGCCTGCGGGCCACGCATCGTTGCTTTCCTCGGCGGCACGATCGGGAACTTCCCGCCGGGCAGCCGCCGGCGGTTCCTACGCAAGATCGCCCGGTTGCTCGGACCTGAGGACCACCTGCTGATGGGCACCGATCTGGTCAAGGACCCACGCGTGCTGGAAGCCGCCTACGACGATGCACAGGGGGTCACGGCGGAGTTCAACCGCAATGTCCTGCGCGTGCTCAATCGTGAGCTGCAGGCGGACTTCGACCCCGATGACTTCGACCATGTCGCGTTGTTCGATCCCGAAAACGAGTGGATCGAGATGCGTCTGCGCGCACGGCGCGAGCACACCACGCTGGTGCGCGACCTCAACCTTCCCGTTCACTTCGACGTGGGCGAGGAGCTGCGGACCGAGATCAGCGCCAAGTTCACGCCTGAGCGCCTCGAGGGCGACCTGTCGGCTGCCGGGCTCGAGCTCGTGAGCTGGCTGACCGACCGCGACGCGCTGTTCGCGCTGACGCTCTCGCGGACCAGCACCGGGTAGTCTGCGCGGCGGTGAAGATCGAGGGTTCCTCAGCGCTCGTCGTCGGCGGCGCCTCCGGCCTCGGCGAGGCAACTGTGCGCGACCTGCATGCGCGCGGCGCGCTTGTCACGATCGCCGACGTCAACGCCGAGAAGGGCGAGGCCCTCGGCTCGGAGCTCGGGCTGGAGTTCGTGGGGTGCGACGTGCGCGAGGAGACGCAGGTCGAGGCGGCCGTCGAGGCGGCGGCAGCGATCGATGGTGGCCTGCGTATCGCGGTCTGCTGCGCAGGGACCGGGTGGGCGCAGAAGGTCGCCGGATCCAAGGGTCCGCACCCGCTGCTCCCATTCGAGACGATCATCTCGATCAACCTGATCGGGACCTTCAACGTGCTGCGCTACGCATCGGCCGCGATGATCGCCAATGGCCCGCTCGAGGACGACGAACGCGGCGTCTGCGTGAACACCGCCTCGATCGCGGCCTTCGACGGCCAGGTCGGCCAGATCGCCTACTCGGCATCCAAGGGCGGCGTGGTCTCGATGACGCTCCCCGCAGCACGCGACCTGGCGCAGTACGGGATCCGCGTCAATACCGTCGCCCCGGGCCTGTTCGACACTCCCCTGCTCGCCGCCCTGCCGGAAGAGGCCCGCCAGAAGCTCGGCGAGGGCGTTCCCTTCCCACGGCGACTCGGCCAGCCGGCGGAGTACGCGCAGCTCGTCTGCCACGTCGTGGAGAACCGCATGCTCAACGGCGAGACGATCAGGCTCGACGGCGCGCTGCGGATGCCACCACGCTGAGCACCTGCCGGCGCCCCGCAGCGACAGCGGGTCTCTTGCGGTATCCGGCCCGCTGGACGCGCGGTCGTCCCCTCACGACGTGTGCAGGGTGACCGCGTCACGAAGCGAACGCGGTGAGCCGGATGACGGGTTGAACGAGGGCCGGCCGAGTCCGAAGCCCTGTCCGCCCTGGATGATCGCGCTCGTGGATAGATCGCGTTCGTTGACCGTGCGCAGGAACTGAAGCGTGTCGTCGTCCTCGATTCCCTCAGCGACCACGAAGGCGCCTGTCTGGCGGGCAAACGTCGCCATCGCCAGCAACACGGCGCGGGCACCTGGCTCGGTCGCGGCCCCGCTGACGATGCTGCGGTCGAGCTTGACGAACTCCGCCTCGATGCTGCGTAGCATCTCCAGACCCGAGTTGCCTGTCCCGACATCGTCAATCGCGATCTTGAAACCTTGCTCGCGCAGCAGCTTCAGTCCCCTGACGACCGACGCTGTACGGCCCCCGAACCGCTCCGTGACCTCGATTACGACTTCCTCCGGTCGTAGGCCGGCATGTTCGACGGCCGGCGCCAACCAGGCCTCGGCGTCTGCGTCCAGGTCGAGCGTCAGCGGAGAGATGTTGAGGAACAGGAGCACCCCCTCCTCGAGCTCGGGAGCGACGCGCAGCGCGTTTTCCACGCACAGCACGTCGAGCTGGTGCACCTGACCGATCTGCTCGGCGATGTCGAACGCCTCGGCGGGCCCGGTCAGCTCGTAGGACGGGTCTGGGCGGGTCAGCGCCTCGAACCCGAGCAGCTTGTTCTCGTCGAAGTTCCAGATCGGCTGAAATGCCGTGTCGAGACGACCCTCGTCGATCAGCCGCCGGACCGCGTCCTTCTTCTCGGTGGTGGTGACCACGACGTGCTCGCGTATGTCCTCGAAGTGCGCCGCGCGATTGCCTCCCTGGCGCTTTGCCTCATACAGTGCCGTGTCGGCCTCGGCATGCAGGGTGGTCGCCGGCAGGCCGGGTCGCAGAGCGCTGACGCCCATGCTCATCTCGACCCCCGCTTCTGCGAAGTTGCGAGACAGCCGCCGGGCCAGTGTCCGCGCACCGTCCGCGTCGGTGTGCGCCAGCAGCAGCGCGAACTCGTCGCCGCCGATCCGGTACGGGCGGTCGCCGGGCCGGGCGGAGCGCAGGACCCCCGATACGACTCTGAGAATCGAATCTCCCTGCGGATGCCCGTGACGGTCATTGATGAGCTTGAAGGCATCGACGTCCAGGAGGACCAGCGCGAGGGCGTCCCCGTAGCGCGTGGCGGCCGCGACGGCGTCGGGGAACTCGTCGTGGAAGGCGCGCTGGTTGGGAAGGTCGGTCAGCCCGTCGCGCGTGGCTCTTTCCACGGTCATCCGATGGTCGCGCATCAGCCGACGGCCGCCGACCAGGTAGAAGACGCCGCCGACGCCGATCAGGCCGAGCAGCCCGATAACGAGCAGGATCGTCCTGACTTCACCAAGCTGCGCATCGTAGGTGCGGTGGTCGTAGGTCACGTCGTAGGCGTAGATGCCGCCCGGCAGCTTCACCGGCACGACGAACTCGAAATCGCGCCGGTCGTGGCCGGGGCCGGTCTCATTGCCGGCGAACGAGGCATCGAGCGTGAGCGCCGCGTCGATTCGGGGGCCGCCGTCGATTGATCCCAGCTGGGCATCGTTGAGCGCCTGCACGATCATGTGGCGCGGGTCGATCAGGACCGCTTCCTTCGTGCCGGGACGGTGCGCGACGGCGTCGAGCAACGGGTCCATGCGGAGCAGTGCGTCAGACGGGCTGGTTCCGCGCGCGGCTTCGTGTTCGAAGGCTCTCGCGTCCGCTCGCAGCGTGGCAGCGTAGCTGGAGATCTGCCGGTGCGCCAGGTTGCGTTCCA
>JAOPZV010000230.1 GCA_025963935.1 Solirubrobacterales bacterium | reverse complement strand
GCCGGGGCGCTCCATGCTCACAGGGTCCCGAGCGGGACGCCGATGATGTCGAGGCGCCGCGTCAGTCCGCCGAGGGCGAACGCCCGGATCTGCTCGGCGGAGGCGCCGATCGCGTCGAAGTCGGTGGCCGAGCCTCTCGCGGGCGGTGAGAGCGACGCGGCAACCGACGGCAGCAGCTCTCGCAGGATCTCCCGCACCACATCCGCCATGTCGCCGTGCGCGCGCACGGTCTCCCGCAGAAACCACATTCCGTAGCCGATGTGACGGGTCTCGTCGTGGTGGATGCGCGCATAGCCGTCAACGAACCCGGGCAGCAGCTCGGCACGCGATAGGTAGTCGGTCGTGAACTTGAAGCTGGTCAGGCCGAGGGTCGCCTCGAGCACGAGGTGATAGAGCGTCACGAAGCGCACCTTGGCAGCGAGGCTCGCCGGCTCGGCTATCAGCCGCTGATGGGCGTCGACGAGGCGCTCGTCGAAGATCTCGCGGAAGCCGTCGGAGACGTGCGCCCGCGCGCGCTCCACGTGGTCGGCGATCGCCTCCGGCTCCGCGATCACCTCGTCCTGAAAGCGCGCGTAGAACTGCATGTGGCGAGCCTCGTCGACCTGTTGAGTGGCGAGGAACGTGGCCTCCTCCTCGGTCCCGTAGGCCCCGAGGAGACCGGAGAACTTGGTGGTGATCCGCTCCTCGGCGACCATCAGCGAGGAGAGCACGAAGTGGATCAGCTGCTGCTCCTCGCCGGCCATCGATCCCCACTGCCTCTCATCGAGCGACAGGTCGATCGAGAATGGGGACCACTGCGAGTCCTCCCACAGGCGGTACAGCGTCTGCGGATCGTTCAGCTGGAGCTCATCCAAGCGAGCCACCCCCAGCTCGGCCCTCCGCGCCCGCCCCGCATCCGCATGTGGAGGGAGTTGCGCTGCCTTCCGCCGGCGCCTCGCCGCAGCAGGTGGGCTTCGACTGCGGCTCGCAGCAGATCTCGAGCAGCTTCGGGGCGCAGCACTTCTCGGGAGCCTCGCGCCCCGTGCCGTCCATTCCGTCCGCCGTCGAAGCGTCGCTCATGTCAGCCACGAGCGAAGCTCGTCCAGGCCGCCCGGCTGCAGGAAGTAGTACGCCCACAGGCCGCGACGCTTTCGCCCGATGACGCCTGCGGCACACAGGACCTTCAGGTGCTTGGAGAGAGCCTGCTGGCTGAGGGAGAACAGCGGCGTGAGCTCGCACTGGCAGATCGCCTCGGGCGCTGCCTTTCGCAGCGCATCGACGATCATCAGGCGCGTGGGATCGCCGAGCGCCTTGACGGCCGTTGCGAGCGCGGCGGCCTCTCCCCGGCTGAGGTCGGGCTCGACGGCGGCCAGGCAGCATCCGCCGGGCTGGCGCTCACGCGGAGATATGACGGGCGCGAGCGAGGGCGACACGTCCGCAGCATACACAACCATCCGGTTGTGTATCTGTGAGCACCTGCACATGCTCGGACCGCGCGAGGTTGAGCACGGGAATCCCACGGTCGCGGGCGATTCGCAGCGCCTGGCGGGTTCCGTCGGCGCCCGCCCCACTGCCGTCGAGGCTGCCATCGGCTGTCCAGCACACGACCACACGCGCCGGGCTCGCGAGGTCGGCGCCGAGGACCTGGTGGGCGTCGCGGGCGAGCAGCCGGCGCTGCTCGTCGCCCAGGGAGGCCCATCGCGGCTGAAACCGCGCGGCGAGCTCGTGGGCCTGGGGAGAGGGCGCGGCGAGCACCTCAACCTCGCCGGACTCCGCCGGGCCCCAGGACCCCGATTCGAAGCCGGCCCACGGCAGGTAGAGCTCAACACGGCCGGCCGCCGAGCGGGCACCGCGGTAGAAGGCCTGGTCTGAGCCGGGCGACGCGCCGGTTCGCAGAACCCATCCGCGGCGTGCGAGCTGCGCGGCAAGCGATTCCATCAGGGCGAGCACCTCTGTGGGCGCCTCCCGGGAGCCGATTCCCGCGTAGCGAACGGTGCAGCGGCCCGCATCGCGCTCCGGCCCCGCCATGCGGCGATCCTAACGCGCGGCGATCGGCCCGCAACCGTGGCCCACACAACGAGAAGATGCCCGGTCGGTTTCCCTACCGACCGGGCATCTCCGCCCCTCCCAAGCTGGCGCCATCGCCCCCCCGCGCGGTCGGATTCCCCGGCCGACCGCGCATTTACAGCGAGTGTCAGCCGGCTTGGTCTCCCCCCGCGCCTCCGGGTCCGCCACCCGGGCTAAGACGGTTTCGTGATCCCCTGCACCAGTGTCCGGCATTCGGCCTTCTGGCCGGTGCAACGCCGAGCGGCGATGGCTGGGGGGTGGCCCAGAATCGAGATGAAGAGCGAGAGTTCGGGCGCGAGGTGCGCCGCAGCCCTCTCAGCAGCTCGCTCCAGCTCTGAACTTCGCACGGCGAACGCCGGGAGCCCCACACACTGCGCTGCGACGAGTCTTCACACACGATAGCCCTCCGTGGCGTCCCACTGGCGGCCGAGCTATCTCATGGAGATCCCTGACTTTGCGCCCTCGCCTCGCGACGAGTTTGCCGTTTTTCAGTGTTGGCTTATGCGTCCGAGGGGATAGTGTAAGCACAGATCCGCACAAACGCACAGAACTGGACAAATGTTCTACGCGGCCGCCCTGCGTTGCAGCCGCTGCCGAGCGACCGCGAGGCGCTCGCCGGCAGGAATCAGACCTCGAGGTATCGCAGCACGACGCGGCCGATCACCAGCACGTCGCCGCTGCTCAGGTCCTCCTGCTGGACGCGGCGCCCGTTGACGAACGTGCCGTTCGAGCTGCGGTCGTCGAGGATGCGGGCGCCGTTCGGGCGCGGGACCAGTATCGCGTGGCGCCTGGAGACGGAGCTCTCATCGAGGCGCAGATCCGCGGCCAGGCCGCGACCGATGTGCATCGGGTCCTTGCCGAGTCGGAGGTGCAGGGACTGCTCCGGTCCCTGGATTTCGATGTAGCGCCCCGGCGAGGTCGGGCCCGTGAGCGCCGCCTGAGCGCGGACGCGCTCGTCGAGACACGCGATCGGGTCGAACCTCTCGGTCATCCCTTCGGCGGCGGCTGAGCGGATGAGCGTCGGCGCAGACATGGTCGGAACACAACATGGTACTCAGGCCAACCTCAACGGCGCGTTAAGAGATCCTGAACCCCATCCAACCGCGCAGGGGCACCGCCCCGCGTGGGCTGGCGTACCCTGAAGCTCGATGCCCCACCCCCCGCTCGCACTGGCCCTCGACGCATCGGACGCCCTGCAGCTCGGGCCGCTCGCGCTGCTCGGAGTGCTCTATGCGCGCCGGGGATGGACACTGGCCGGGAGCGGCCACCCGGTCCCACGATGGCCCCAGGCGTGCTTCTACTCCGGCCTGCTCGTCATCGCCGCCGCGCTCACCTCCCTCGGCGGCGCCGCCGAGGAGCTGCTGTATGCCCACATGATCGAGCACCTGCTGCTGGGGGACATCGGGGCGCTGTTGATCGTGCTCGGCCTGACAGGGCCAACGCTGGCGCCGATTCTGCGCATCGGGCTGTTCGATCGCCTTCGCGCGCTGTCCCATCCTGTGATCGCATTCCCGCTGTGGGCCCTCGACCTGTACGTGTGGCACCTCCCGGCGCTCTACCAGGCGGCGCTTCGCGATCCGAGCGTGCACGCGCTGCAGCACGCGATGTTCCTGGCCGCCGGAATCAACATGTGGATGTGCCTGTTCGGGCCGCTCCCGACGCCGAGCTGGTTCGGCAACCTCGGAAAGCTCGTCTACATCGTCGCGGTGCGACTCGCCGGCGCGGTGCTGGGCAACGTCTTTCTGTGGTCCGGAACGGTCTTCTACCCCTTCTACCTGCGTGGGGACGCCCGCTTCCACATCGCGCCGATCGCCGACCAGAACCTCGCCGGCGCGATCATGATGGTCGAGGGGTCGGTCCTCACGCTCGGGCTGTTCTGCTGGCTGTTCCTGCGCACGGCCCGCGAGGGGGAGGAACGCCAGGATCTGCTCGACTTCGCCCGGGCACGCGGCCTCGAGCTGACGGACGCCCGCGCCGCACGGGCCGTTTCGGCCGGTCG
Source organism: Solirubrobacterales bacterium (assembly GCA_025963935.1). Classification (GTDB taxonomy): domain Bacteria; phylum Actinomycetota; class Thermoleophilia; order Solirubrobacterales; family Solirubrobacteraceae; genus Palsa-744. The sequence goes on along the minus strand of JAOPZV010000230.1, from coordinate 450 downwards.
GGGCGCGGAGCTGCGGCGCCGCCTCGAGGGGCGGGCCGGCGCGACCGAGCGCCTGTAGGACCTATCCTCTGAGCCATGTGCGTCGGATGTGCGATCTCCGCGGCCGCGGGCGCGACGGGCTTCAGGACGTGGCTTCAGAACCACCACGTCAGTTGGCTGACTCCCCGGCGGATGCGCGCGCTGACGCTCGGCGCGATGTGCGCCGCCGCCCTCGTATCGACGGTCGGCATCAGCGGCTCTACGCCGCCGGCCCCCCACGCGCCGGCCGCCGCCCACCACGCCACTGCCCCGTAGCGCGATGCTAGGGCGCCTCAGCGGCGTCCTAGCCCCCGGCGACCGCCGGGAGGATCGTTATCTCCGCTCCGTCGGTCACGGGCGTCTGTAGGCCGTCGAGGAAGCGGATGTCCTCGCCGGCGAGGTACACGTTCACGAAGCGCCGCAGCGAGCCGT